>CAMCWU010000033.1 GCA_945882675.1 Klebsiella pneumoniae
ACCCCACGCCCGGCGGCGAGGGCAAGACGACGATGAGCATCGCGCTCGCCATGGGGCTTCGGCGCCGTGGCCAGCGGGCGTGCCTCGCGCTGCGCGAGCCGAGCCTCGGCCCCGTCTTCGGTATGAAGGGCGGGGCAACGGGCGGCGGAAAAGCGCGGATCGAGCCGGCGGAGTCGATCAACCTGCATTTCACCGGTGACATGCACGCAATCACGGCGGCGCACAACCTGCTGTCGGCGCTCATCGACAACGATCTGCACTGGGGCTCGAAGGTCGGCTTGGATCCCCGCAAGGTCGCGTGGGGCCGCGCGCTCGACATGAATGATCGCTCGCTACGGAAGGTGCTCGTGGGCCTCGGCGGCGACGGGGTGCCGCGCGAGTCGCGGTTCGACATCACGGCGGCGTCGGAGGTGATGGCGATCCTGTGCCTCGCGAGCTCGCAAGCGGATCTCCAGGCGCGCCTGGGGCGGATCGTCATCGGGCGGCGGACGGACGGATCGGTCGTGACGGCCGGTGATCTCGGCGCGGCCCCGGCGATGACGGCGCTCCTGCGGGACGCGCTCCTCCCGAACCTGGTGCAGACGGCGGAGGGCGGCCCCGCGATCGTCCACGGCGGCCCGTTCGCGAACATCGCGCACGGCTGCTCGAGCGTCATCGGCACGCGGATGGCCATGCGGTACGCCGACTGGGTCGTGACGGAGGCCGGGTTCGGCTTCGACCTCGGCGCGGAGAAGTTCCTCGACATCAAGTGCCGGGCGGCCGGGATCTGGCCTTCGGCCGTGGTGATCGTCGCGACGCTGCGCGCCTTGAAGAACCACGGCGGCGCGGCTGTCGGCAAGGCGGGCGAGCCCGACCGGGACGCGCTCGCGAAGGGGATCGGGAACCTGGCGCGGCACCTGGAGACCGCGGCGGCCGTCGGGTTGCCGGCGGTCGTGGCCCTCAACCAGTTCGGCAACGACCCCGAGGACGAGCTGGCGCTGGTCGAGGCCTGGTGCGCGGGCGCGGGGGTCCGTGTGGCGCGCTGCACCGGGTTCGCGGAGGGCGGGGCCGGCAGCGAGGCCCTCGCGGACGCCGTGATGGCCGCCGCGACCACGGCCCAGCCCGCGCGGTACATCTACGACGTGACCGCTTCGTACCCCG
Source organism: Klebsiella pneumoniae (assembly GCA_945882675.1). GTDB lineage: Bacteria > Myxococcota_A > UBA796 > UBA796 > CANLGQ01. Next base: position 1,141 of record CAMCWU010000033.1, read on the forward strand.
ACAAGATCCGGACGATCGCCCAGCGGGTCTACGGCGCGGACGACGTGGTCTTCGCGGGGCCGGCCGAGAAGCAGCTCGCCCGCTTCGAAAAGGAGGGCTACGGCGGCCTCCCCGTCTGCGTCGCGAAGACGCAGTACTCGCTGTCGGATGATCCGAAGAAGGTCGGCCGCCCGAGCGGCTTCACGATGACCGTGCGCGAGGTCCGGCTCTCTGCGGGTGCCGGCTTCGTCGTCGCGCTCCTGGGTGAGATGATGACGATGCCCGGCCTGCCCCGGGAGCCCGCGGCGTACCGGGTGGAGATCCAGCCGGATGGCCGCGTCATCGGCCTCATGCAGGGCGAGTGACGTGGTAGCGTCCGGGCGGAGCTGCTCATGAACCGCGCCCTCACGATCGCCAGTGTCCTCGCCGCCGTCCTCTCCATCCTCGCCTGCAGCGGGGAGGAGGCGGACGATCTCACGCTCGTCCGCCTCGAGAGCGGGGATGCCGCCTGCTACGTCGTCGTGCGGAACGCGGCCGGCGCGGAGGAGTCGCTCCCCGGCGACTTCGAGCTGTGCCCTGGCGGCGGAAAAGACGCGTCGAAGCACGTCGGGAAGGAGGTCGAGCTCGAGACCCGCAAGGAGAAGATGCAGGCGCCGTCGTGCCAGGGGAACCCGGAGTGCGCGGACAGCGTCGGCGTCGATCTCGTTGTGGACATCGACGGAGACTAGGGCCCCGCGCTCAGATCGTGGGGGTCGTATCAGCCAGGAACCGCTTCTCGAGGCCGACGCCACGCCGGACCTCGCGTACGGGCACGCCCAGGCGCGCGAGCTCGCCCATGAGCGCCAGCGCGCCGCGGTCGAGATCCGCGACCGACGTGGCCCGCTGGGTGAGGATGACCCCTTCCGCCGTCAGATCGTGGCCAGGGAGCGCGATCCTCAGCGTATCCAGCGGCACTTCAGCGGCGAGCGTCCAATGCACCACCTCGTCCCGGCCGGTCAGCGCGTGCACGGTCCCCTCGCCCACGCACCGGCCCGCCGCGATCATCACGACCCAGTCGGACAGCCGCTCCACTTCCGCGAGATCGTGGCTCGAGATCACGACCGTGGTGCGCCCGCGCAGATTCGAGAGCACGTCGCGCAGGCTCGCGGCTTGCACAGGATCGAGCCCGGACATCGGCTCGTCCAGGAGCACGAGCTCGGGCGATCCGAGGAGCGCCGACGCCACCGCCACCCGGCGCCGCATCCCGTGCGAGAGTGACGCCACGCGATCGCGGATCCGACCGGTGAGGAGCACCTCCGCCAGCACGCGCTCGGCCTCCTTCCGAGCTTCACGGCCACTCATCCCCTGCAACCGCGCCAGGTGCTCCAGGAGCTCCACCGGAGTGTGCCGGTCCGGGAGCTCGGCGTCCTGGGGTAGCACGCCGAAGCGGGACTTCAAACGCCACGGATCGAAGCTCTCCTCGCCCAGGATCCGCACCGTGCCCTGGTCCGGGCGGAGGAAGCCGGCGGCGATCGAGAACGCCGTGGTCTTCCCGGCTCCATTCGGTCCCACGAGCCCGACCACGCACCCGCGCGGCGCCCGGAAGGTCAGCCCGTCGAGCGCCCGCCGGCCGCGCCAGCCGTAGGTCTTGACGACGCCGTCGAAGGTCAGCGCGTCCGTCACAGGTCCCGCCCCGCGAAGCGCAGAGATCCGAGCGCCACGATCGCGAGCCCGAGCACCGCGCACACCGCCGCGGACGGCCACCAGCCGAGGCCGGGCGCCCACAGCCCACCGATCCAGCTCTGCGGCAGGATCTGGGCTACCGGGTCCGCGAGCCACCACGGCCAGAACGAGCGGTCCTCGTCCGCCGCGAGCATGCCGTACACCACCCACGAGCCCGCGACGACCACGAGCGAGATCATCCGCGCCCACGCCGCGGAAGTGCCGAGCTGGCTGATCGCGACCCCCACGCCCACCGCCGGCATGGAGAAGAACCACGCGCGGAGCGTCAGCGTGGCGAGCGCGACCAGCAGGCCAACCGGGCTGTTCCCGACCATCCACCCCATCCCGACCACCCACGTCCCCGCGATCCCCACGGCGCTCGCCACGCCGCACAGCAGGAGCTGGCCGAAGTACCGGCCGTACGCGATCTCGAGGCGACCTGTCCGCAAGGCTTCGTACCGGATGGCGCGCGTGCCCACGTCGATGGCGACGCACTCGGCGGCGGCGGTACCGGCGAGCATGGGCACGACCACGATCGCGACGGCCAGGTGGAAGATCGCGAGCGGCGGCAGATCGGCCACCATGTCCACGCGCCCCTCACCGACGAGACCGGCCAGAAGGTCTCGGTATTCCTCGCTCTTCGCGACCTCGGCCATCATGGTGCCGGGGATGTCCGTGGTGGCGACGCCGAGCGTGCGGGCCACGCCGCGCTCGATCGCCGCGAGGATCCGCGTGAAGATGTATGCGCTCCCCGCCGTGACGACGAGGTAGAGCACGCCGAGGCTGGCGGCGCGCCAGGTGCGCAGCGCGCGGAGCAGCTCGAAGCGGGCGACGAGCCAGGTGTCCCGGATCGACGTCATCTGTCGCGCTGCAGGCCGTCGAGCTCGGCGAGCACGTCCACGAGCGACCCGTCCACGTAGGACAGCGGGTCGAGCGACTCTTCCGAGAGCGCGTCCTGTTGCTCGGGCGCCAGCGTGCCTGTCAGCGCGTCCTCCGTGGTGATGAGCACATCGAGCGAGTCGGCGGCGAACGCCATCATGTCGCGGCGCGATGGCTCTTCGCCCGACTCCTTGAACACGGCCACGAACTCGGTCGCGAGCACGCGCAGATCCGCGTTCATGTCGGCGAGGACCTGGTCGATCTCGGCGAGCTGCTCGTCGTCGGGCTCGGCGTCCTCCACGAGGGCCTGCCGGGCCTGCCGGGCGCGGACGTTCATGGCGTCGCGCATGGCGTCGATGTCGCGGGGTTTATCGTCCTCTCCCGGCTCGTCGTCCAGGATAACGGGCTCATCGCCGGGCGTGGGCTCGACGTCGTCCTCCCCGGCGGGGGGCGCTTCCACCTCGGCGATGGGTCCGCGGCCCTGGAAGATCCGCGCGACGTCCGCGCCGACGCTCCGGCCCTCCCGCGGGCCGCGATCGTCGAGCTCCGCGCGCACCTGGCGCAGCTCCGCGCGGGGGCCGAGGCCGCCGAGCGCGACGCCGATGACTACACCCACGGCCGCGAACGCGAGCTGAGAGACGCCGGGACGGTTCCGCATCTCCCCCAGTTACCTCGCCGGGCCGCGCCCGCTAGAATCGCGTGATGGACGATCCCGATCCGCTCGATCGCGCCCGGCGGCTCCTGGCCGACGCCGACCGCCTCCGGACGACCCTGGAGGCGGAGCGCCGCGCCGCCGTGGACACCTGGCGCCCGGCGTCCGCCGATCCGGAGCCGCACGCCGCGGAGGTCCACCACCGCCCCGCAGACGGCGTCCGGCATGGCGTGGACGCCGCAGGCCGCCTCGTGCTCACAGAGGAGCCCACCGCCACGCCCGGCCGCGCCGACGCCAGCGTGTGGCTCCACGGCGCGGACGTGGTGGAGCGCGTGGCCTGGGACGCGAGCGGATCCACGAGGTTTGCGGCCGTCTACACGCTGGTGGGCAAGGACGTCGACCGGATCGACACGGTGTGGGCGGCGGACGGCTCCACGCGCACCCAGCGCTACCTCCGCCGGGAAGGTCGGGTCCACCGGATCGAGCTCTCCGGCGTGGATTCGACCGGCGAGCCGTGGCGGGACGCCCGCGATCTCGAGCACGACGACGCGGGCGTGGCCCGCGTCTGGTGGGTCGAGCCGGGCGGCCAGCGGTCGCTGGTGTACGAGCGCGTGACGGGGCGCCTCGACGGCGCGCTAGACACACTCCGGCTGGGCCTGGGAGCCCTCGTGCGGGCCGCGGTGGCCCGGAGCGGCTGCCCGGAGCCCGTGGGCGCGCTGGCGCTCTGGACACACGCTGGCGCCGCGGAGACGCGCCTGCCGCCGCGGGTGGGCCTGGTTCCGGCGGCCGAGCTGGTCGGCCTCGGGCCGGACCGCTGGCGCCCCGCGCGGTGGAGCCGGTCGCTCCGGCCGCTCCCGGACTCGGAGCTCGCCGCGCTCCTGGCTTCCGTGAACGCCGAGATCTGGCAGGCCGATCGGCACGCGGACGTCAGCCGCCTGCTCGAGGACGTCGCGCGCGACCTCGCGGAAGATCCCGGGCTCCTGCGCGCCGGGGCCTTCGCGTGTTGGGCGACCACGGCAGAGTGCGCCGACCCGGAGGCCGAGCTGCTCCGCCAGCTCTCGCCGTCCGATCGCGCCACGCTCGACGACGCCGGTCTCGTCTGAGGCGCCTGCACATTCCCTGCACGAACCCTCCCCGCCCGCTGCCGGGGAACGGCGATATCGGGTGGGTGGAGGCGCCATGTCCGTCATCACCCGGTTCGCTCTCGCCACCGCGCTCCTCGTCCTCGGCCTGCAGGTCCGCGCCGCGCTGACCGACGGGTGGCCGTGGCTGATCCTCAACCTCGTGCTGGCCTGGATCCCGCTGGTCCTCGGTCGCCTCGCTGCGCAGAACCGGGGATTCCTCTACGGCTTCGGGCCGCTCTGGCTGCTGTTCCTCCCGAACGCGCCGTACCTGATGACGGATCTCGTCCACCTCCGCGCGCGCGCGGGCGTGCCGCTCTGGTTCGACGTCGCGATCCTCGGCGGCGCGGGCGCGCTCGGCGTGGCGATCGGCGTCCGGAGCCTGTTCGACGTCGCCGGTGCCGTGCGCCGCGAGCACGGGCCGTGGGCCGCCCGCGCGCTCTTGCTGGCCATGCCGCCGCTCACGGGCCTCGCCATCCATATCGGCCGGTTCTCCCGATGGAACTCGTGGGAGGTGTTCTCGCACCCCGCTGGCCTCGCGCGTGACGTGCTGCCGCTCCTCCTGGACCCGATCACGCACCCGACGGAGTGGGCGTTCATCGCGACGTACGCCGCGCTCTTCCGGGCGGCGGCGCTCGTCGGCGCGCCGTGGCCGGATCGGGCGTTGTGCGCGGGCGCGGATGGCCGTATCCTCGGGGGCCAACCGGAGCCCCAATGACCCGTCCCTCCTCGTCGGCAGACTCCACGGCACGCAAGGGCTTCGCCGCCACCCCGGAGGCAGAGCTCCTGTTCGCCCAAGGCTGGCCGCATATCAGGATCATCGACGACGAGCCGATGGACAGCCAGGTCGCCATCGAGCAGGCGCGCCGCATGCTGCTCCACCTCGACCCGGCCCCGCAGATCCGCTGGCCCCGCCGCCTCGCGATCGCGGTCGTCCGCGCGATCGGCAGCCCGTCGATCGTGGAGCTCCTCCCCAACGAAAAGCTGCTCCGCGCCGACGTCGAGGAGTCCCTGTGGAGCCCGCGCGACGTGACGCTGCCCGAGCTCGCCGGCGGCCTCGCCACCCGCCTGTCGATCGCGCCACTCGCCATGTCGGACCGCACGATCGAGACCTGGACGCTGCTCGCGGAGGCGCTCCTCGGCACCGAAGCCGTCTCGACCGCGATCGTCGACCTCCTCGAGAACCTGGGCGACGACCTGCTCCGGGCGCAGTGGACGCTCCCGCCGATGATCACGTACCAGCTCGGCTACATGCTCCTCCGCCTGCCGAAGAAGGAGGCAGATGCGCTCCGCAAGAGGATCCACGGCCTGCTCGACCGGTCCGGGGTGGACGTGAACGCGAAGCGCCACGCAGCGGACGCCGGCACGAGCCACCTGCGCGCCCTCTGGCTGGTCGTGGGCGGCGTGGAGGCCGCGCGCCGCGCGAGCGACAAGAACCTCGCGTGGTGCACGCACATCACCGACGATCCGAGCTTCGTGCGCATGCGCGTGACCCTCGACAAGCTCGCGCACCGCCCGGACGCGCGCCTGGTGTACCTGGGGGGCGACGAGCTGCTCACCGTCTACGGGCGTCGCTGGCGCACAATGCCCACGGACGAGCAGCGCTGGTTCCTCGAGCAGATCGCCGACATCAAGAGCCCGGAGACCGCGCGGATCGCGCTCGACATGGCCGTGGAGTCGTCGATCCGCGGCGAAGCGGGCGCGTGGTTCGGCCGTCACAAGGACGTCGGGGTGCCGTACCTGAAGGCGAACGCGAGCAAGGAGGGCTCGACGGCCGCGCGGGCGCGGGGACTCCTCGCCGAACTGGGGTGAACCGACAACGGCCCGCCAGCGTGAGCCGACGGGCCGTTGAAAGTGGTCGGGGCGACAGGATTCGAACCTGCGACCACTAGACCCCCAGTCTAGTGCGCTACCAGGCTGCGCTACACCCCGATGCTCCTGGACCCGAGGGCCCGAAGCACCGCCTGCTTAACTGGAGGTCGGCTTGGCCGCAACGCCGCTCGACGCGACGCGTGCGCGCATGGTGGCGACGCGCTTGCGGAGATCGGCGATGCGGCCCAGGACCTCGCGCGCGCGGGTCGGATCGACGCCGGACGGCCCGCCACCGGTCGCCGGCTCGCCCGGCTCCGCGAGGGCCTTTCGGGCGCCCGCGATCGTGAAGCCCTCGTCGTGCAGGAGGCGCTTGATCTTGAGGAACCGCGCGATGTCCTTGCGACGGTACATCCGCTGTCCCGTGCTGCTCCGCTGCGGGCGCACGCGGAACTCGGTCTCCCAGTAGCGGAGGACGTGGGCTTCCACGCCCACCAGCTGCGCGGCCTCCCCGATGCGGAAGAACAGCTTGTCGGGGATCGCAGATCCCGGATCGGTGTCTTCGTCGCCAGGGGGCGCCTTGGGTTCGCTCACGTCTCCTCCGTTGTGGTCGCCTCTACCTCTTCCGGCAGGAGCTCCCACAGCAGGATCGTGGCGTCGTCCTGGCGCTGCTCGACAGCGTCCCCGAGCGACTCGATCTCGATCACCCAGTTGCCGTGGTCAGCCGAGTCCTGGCGGAGATCCCAGGTCTGCGTGCCGCGGTCGCCGTCCAGGCGGACCTGCACGAGCGCCACGGACTCGATCCATTCGGCGTCCACCGTGACCTCGAACCGGTGGACGGTGCCCACCGGCCCGGAGGCCGGGTCCACGACCGCGACGCCGATCTCCGTCGAGCCATTGGTGCTCAGCAGCGCGAGCTCTGCGACAGGCTCGCAGCCGGCGCCGTCCCCGACGCAGACGGCCAGCGACTGGTCGTCCGCGTTGAAGGCGCGGTACGGAAACTCCTCCTCGGCGCCCTTGCACGCGGCCAACGCCAGGATGAGGGTCGGGAGGAGCATCCGGGGGCTCAGGTGAGCTTGGAACGGGCGGCGTCGACGAGCGCCGCGAAGGCCGCCGGCTCCCGCACCGCGAGGTCCGCCATCATCTTGCGATCGACTTCCACGCCCGCGAGCTTGAGCCCGTGGATGAACTTCGAGTACGACAGGCCGTTGAGGCGCGACGCCGCGTTGATGCGCTGGGTCCAGAGCGACCGGAAGTGCCGCTTGCGCTGCTTCCGGCCGATGAACTCGCGCTTCTCGGCCTTCATCCGGGCTTCCTTGGCCTGCCGGAGACGGCGACGCCCGAGGAAGAAGCCCTTGACCCGACGGAAGAGGTTCTTCCGCCGCGTCTTCTTCATTACACCGCGCTTGATACGCGCCATGATCTCCGCTCGCTTGGATGGCCGCTTCCCAGATCTGTGGATCGGTGACGGCGGGGTGGGATCAGGCGCGGGTTCGGAGTCCCGTCCGCCCGAGAAATCGATCAGCCGCCTGCGAGCAGGCGCCGGACGCGCTGCGCGTCCCGCTCGTCCATGATGCCCGTCTTGACGAGCTTCTTCTTGCGGTCGCTGCCCTTCTGCTGGAGGCAGTGGCGCAGGCCGGCGTGCTTGAACTTCACCTTGCCCGAGGCGGTCAGGGAGAAGCGCTTCGCCGCGCCGCGGTGGGACTTCATCTTCGGCATGGAGGACTCCTGAGGCCCACGGCGATTATCCGCTCGGCGGCGATCCGGCCAGAGGACGGGTCGACACGGAGCGCGCCGCGGGGCGTGTGTGGTCTCGGATCCGGATCGAACCCGAGCTATTCTGCGGCGGGCGCGGGCTGCCCGTCTTCCGGGGCGGCGTCGCCGTCCTCGGCTTCATCGCCGGTGACGTCGTCCTCCTCCCCCGTGACATCATCATCGTCGTCGTCGTCGTCGTCGTCGTCTTCCTGATCCTGCATGGGCGGGAGCGGAGCGCGGACGACGTTCTTGTTGAGCTCGGCCGCGCGGCGCGCGCCCGGGCCCGGGGCGAGGATCATGAACATCTGGCGGCCGTCCATGCGGGGCGGCGACTCGACGATCACGAGCTCCTTGCACTCTTCGGCGACGCGGAGGCACTGCTGCGCCCCGATGTCGCGGTGGGCCAGCTCGCGGCCGCGGAAGCGGACCGTGATCTTGACCTTGTTGCCCTCTTCCAGGAACCGCTTCACGTGACGGACCTTGACGTCCATGTCGTGGTCGTCGGTCTTGGGGCGGAGCTTGACCTCCTTGAGCTGGACCTGGACCTGGTTCTTCCGAGCCTGCCCGGCCTTCTTCTTCCGCTCGTACTTCATCTGGCCGTAGTCGGAGATGCGACACACGGGCGGACGCGCGTCGGGCGCGACCTCGATGAGGTCGAGACCACGCTCCTCTGCGAGGGCGATGGCGTCCTCCGTGAGGAACTCACCGAGCTTCTTCCCTTCTTCGTCGATGACGAGGACACGGGGAACGCGGATACGGCGGTTGACGCGGGGTTCGTTCTTGTCGGGCTCGGGCTGGACGCGGCGGCGCGGTGGTCTTCTCAACGGGATCCAGGGGGCATGAGGTTGAAGGGGTCGCTTCGCGACCCTGCTGGAGCATACCGCGCTCGGGCGGCGCCCACAACGCGCGGGACGCGGTGACCCAACGAAAAATCGCCGCGCGACCCCGAGAGGTCAGCAGCGGCGATCTGTTGTGCGAAGGGAGATGGTAGGCATGCAGGGATTTGAACCCTGGACCCCCACCGTGTCAGGGTGGTGCTCTCCCACTGAGCTACATGCCTGTGCCGCGGTCCCTCACGGGGCCGCCGAACCCCCGCTCCTTAGCCTGCCCCCCGCGGCTGTCAAATGTGCCGCGAGCGAGTCGCGCACAAAATGTCCCACGTTCCCCCACACATCGGCCGGAGCAGGCGAGAAACCCACAATCCGGGCGACCGACGTAACGCCGCCGTCGGTGATGCCGCATGGGACGATGCGATCGAACCAGGCCAGGTCCGGGCTCAAGTTCAACGCGAACCCGTGCATCGATACTCCGCGGCGGAAGTGCATTCCGACGGCGCAGACCTTGTCGCTGCCGACCCAGGCGCCCGGGTAGCCATCGCGCCGCCCGGCCGCGATCCCCTGCCCGCGCAGCCAGCCGATCACGCCGTCCTCTACGGCCGCGATCGCCCCCTTCACCGAGCCGCCGCGCCCGCCCACGTCCGCGATGACGTACCCCACGAGCTGCCCGGGGCCGTGCCAGGTGGTGAGCCCGCCGCGCTCGGTCCGGTGGAGCGGGGCGCCGAGCGTCCCCGGGTCCAGGTCCACGCCACGCCGGCCCGTGGTGTAGACCGGGTCGTGCTCGAGCAGCCACAGGGCCTCCGGGGCCGCGCCGTCCACCACCGCGTCCCGCCGGACCCGTTGCATCTCGAGCGCGATCCCGTAGGGCACCCGCCCCAGCCACACGGGATCCGTCACGGGTCGACCACGATCACCACGCGCCCCTGGCCGAACGCGGTTGATCCGGCCAGCTCGGCCTCCAGGCGCCGCAGATCCTCTCCGCCGAGGACGATGGATGCGCCGTCGGCGGCCGCCGCGCGGACGAACAGCGGGTGGAGCCCGGCGCGGGCCGCGAACGGGTGCGCTGGGTCGGACACGTACACGAGCGGCGCGGAGTTCACGGCGTCGTCCTCCCACATCCGGACGACCATGACCTCCCGGGCCTCCGCGGTGACCACGGCCGGGGCCCAGCACGGCTCCAGGCCGGTTCCCCGCGCGTCGATCACGAGGCCGGTCCAGGCTCCCGCGCGCGCGTCCGCCACGGGGGCGGGCCTGGCCTGGCTCAGGGTGTAGGGCTTCAGGAGATCCTGCAGGTCGAGGGTCGCCGTCAGCGTCACCTCGCCTTCGTCCGTGTAGCGACCCTCCTCGATCTCCCAGCGCGAGAGCCGGGACGCGAGCGCCTGCCACAGCCGCTGGTCCTCCTCGAGGTCGCCCACCGTCGTCTGCCGGTTCAGCAGGACGCGACGGGCGCCCTGGCCCATCGCCGCGTCCACCTCGCGCCGGGCCTGCTGCTCGACGGCTTCGATGTCCTGCGTGCCGTGGCCGCGGGCGTCCGTCGTCACCTCGATCGCGAGGTCGGTCCAGTCGACCCACACGCCGCCGCTGATCTCGCGGCGGACGTGCGCCGGGTCCGCGAGCTCCTGGGCGAACGCCGAAAGAGCGAAGATGAGCGCGATCATTGGAGGGCCACCACGTCGAAGCGGCCGAACACGGCGCGCACGCCCTCTTCGAGGGCTGCGCTCGGCTCGACCTGGATCCTGGGGAGCGTCCACTCCGACTGGTACCGTCCAGCGGCGCGGACCACGAGGCGGGCGCGGCAGGTCCCGCGCTGCGCCGTCAGGAGGCTCATGAAGCGCGTGAGGCGGTCGCCGACCAGATCTTCGAGCTCGAGGTTGAACCTGACTTCTCGGGTGGTGCGGATCCGCAGCTCGGTCAGCGTCTCGGCGGTCTCGGCGAGGACCTTCGTCGTCGCCTCGCCCTCCTTGCTGCTCTCCTCGATCTTGCCGGTCACGAGGATCACCTCGCCGCTCTCCATCGCGCGCTGGGACCGGGACCACGCCTCGCTGAAGAACACGATCTCGATCGACGCGTCCTGGTCTTCGAACTTGACGAACGCCATCTTGTCGCCGCGGCGGGTCTTGATCGTGCGTGTGTCGACGACCATGCCGAGGCGTCGGACCTCCTCCTTGCCGGTCCACTCAGCGGCTCGCCGGATCGGGACGCTGGCGTACCGCTCGACATCGGCCTCGTACGCCTGCATCGGGTGGCCGGACAGGTACAGCCCGAGGACCTCCTTCTCGAAGGCGAGCTTCTGCGAGAGCGGCCACTCCGGGCATGCGGGCCAGCGGAAGTCCGGCGGCTTCGCGGCTCCCATCGCGGCGAACAGGCTGAACTGCCCGGCGAGCTTCTCCTCCTGCCGGCGCTGCGCCAGGCCGGCCGCGGCCTCCAGCCCCTCGAGGAGCGCGGCCCGGTGGATCGCAGGATCGAGCGAGCCCTTCGCGGGAGTCGTGGAGAAGCAGTCGAAGCCGCCGGCCTTGATCAGGCCCTCCACCACCCGCTTGTTCACGCGCCGCCAGTCCACGCGCTCGAAGAAGTCCATGGGCGTCCGGAAGCTCCCCCCGGCCTCCCTCCGCGCCTGGATGATCGCCTCGATCGAGCCGTCTCCGACGTTCTTGACCGCCGCGAGCCCGAAGCGGACGCTGTCGACGCGCTTGCCGTCCACCACCGGGCGCTCGCCGGCCAGCGCGTAGCGCTCATCGGGTGGCGGCACCGTGAACTGGCGCGCCGAGCGGTTCACGCACACGGGATCGATGCGGATCCCGGCCCGCCGGCAGTCCAGCACGTACTCGAGGACCTTGTCGGTGTTCGCCGACTCGATCGTCATCAGCGCGGCCATGTACTCGGCGCGATAGTGCGCTTTCAACCAAGCGGTCTGGTACGAGATCCAGCCGTATGCCGCGGAGTGGCTCTTGTTGAACCCGTACTCCGCGAACTTCGCGAGGTTCTCGAAGACGTCGTGCGCGAGTTGGCCGTCGATGCCGCGATCCGTCGAGCCGGAGACGAAGCGGTGCTTCTGCTTCTCCATCTCGCCCTTGTCCTTCTTACCCATCGCCCGCCGCAGGAGATCGGCCTCGCCCAGCGAATAGCCGGCCATCACCTGGGCGATCTGCATGACCTGCTCCTGGTAGATGGTGGTGCCGTACGTGCCCTTGAGGATGGGCTCGAGGCTCGGGAGCGGGTAGGTCACCTCCTTGCGGCCGTGCTTGCGCTCGACGAACTCGTCCGTCATGCCCGACTGCAGCGGGCCCGGGCGATACAGCGCCACCAACGCGATCATGTCGTCGATGACTGTCGGCTTGAGGCGGGTGAGCAGCTCGCGCATGCCCGTCGACTCGAGCTGGAACACCCCGAGCGCGTCCCCATGATGGAGCATCTCGTAGGTCGCAGCGTCATCATCCGCGATGAGCGCCATGTCGACGGCCACGCCCCAGTTCTGCTCGATGAGGACGAGCGCGTCCCGGATCTGATCGAGCGTCTTGAGGCCGAGGAAGTCGAACTTGATGAGGCCGATGCTCTCCGCCGACTTCATGTCGTACTGCACGACGGGCCCGCCGCCCGGCTCGTCGCGGTACAGCGGCGCGTAGTTCACGAGGGGCTGGTCGGCGATGACGACGCCGGCCGCGTGGACGCCCGTCTGCCGGCATGTCCCCTCGATCGCGAGCGCGATGTCGATCACGCGCCGGACCTTCGGGTCGCCGTCCCGGAGCGCCACCAGCCGGGGCTCCTGCTCGAGCGCGTCCTTCAGCGTGATCCCGAGGGTCTCGGGCACGAGCTTCGCGATCCGGTCGGCCTCCGTGAACGACAGTCCGAGGATGCGGGCGACGTCGCGGACGGCCGCCTTCGCCTTGAGCGTGCCGTACGTGATGATCTGACTGACGAGCTCGGTCCCGTACTTCTCGCGGACGTGCTGGATCGCCTCCTCCCGCCGGTCCTGGCAGAAGTCGACGTCGATGTCGGGCATCGACACGCGGTCGGGGTTCAGAAACCGCTCGAAGAGCAGCGTGTAGCGGATCGGGTCGATGTCCGTGATGCGCATGGCCCACGCGACCAGCGACCCGGCAGCCGATCCGCGGCCCGGACCCACGGGAATGCCGTTGTCCTTCGACCAGTTGATGAACTCGGCGACGATGAGCAGGTACGCCGGGAAGCCCATCTTCGCGATCATCGCGAGCTCGAGCTCCAACCGGTCCCAGTACTCGGGGTGCAGGTGCTCGGCGATGTACCGCAGCCGCAGCTTGAGGCCGGTTCGCCCGTACCAACCGAAGTACCCGTCGAGGTTGCCGCCCCCCGCTGGCCGCTGGTCGACACCGGCGTCCGGGTCCGCGACCGCGAAGTCCTTGGGCGGCGGAAAAGCGCGGTAGAAGTAGGCCCAGTTTGCGTCGGTGTCCGGGGTGGCTGCACCTTCCGCCGCGACGTCGGGAGGCGTGGTGGCGGGGAAGTGGTACTTGCCGAAGACGTACTTGAAATGCGTGCGATCGGCGATCTCCACCGTGACGTCGAGCGCCGGGCCGTCGTCCGGAAACAACGCGCGCATCTCCGACTCGGGCTTGAGCCAGGCCTGGTCCGTGAGGCACAGCGTCCGGTTCGGGTCGGACAAGCTCGATCCCGACGCGATGGCGTGCAGGACCTCGTGGATCGACGCGTCACGCGGCGCCAGGTAGTGCACCGCGTTCGTGACGACCGTTCGGTAGCCAGTGTCGGCCGCGAACGCACGGACCAGTGTGTTGCGGACGTCATCCTCCGGCAGGCCGACGTCGAGCAGCTCGAGGAACAGCTGCTCCGGCGGCAGGATCTCCTGCAGGCGGCCGAGGGACTCTCGCGCCGCGACGTCCCCGCTCCTGGCGTATGTCCGGCCGATCACACCCTTCGCGCCGCTCGTGAGAAAGATCAGGCCGTCCTTGTGCCTCCGCAAGAGATCGAGGTCGATCCTGGGCTTGTACTGCATGCCGTCGAAGATGCCCGCGGTGACGAGCTGGCACAGGTTCCGGTAGCCGGTGTCGTCCTCCACGAGCGCGATGAGCTGGTAACCGCCGTGCTCCCGAGCCGGGTCGACGAACGCGATCCCTTCGGGCTGCACATGAAGCTCCGCCCCGATGACGGGCTTGATCCCGACATCCTTGCACTTCTTGGCGAAGGTGACGGCGCCGAAGAGGTTCGCCGTGTCCGTCAGCGCGAGCGCGGTGTGACCAAGCTTGGACGCAGCCTTGGCGAGCTTCCCCGGGTCGGCGGTGCCGTCGAGGATGCTGTACTGGCTGTGGACGTGGAGGTGGACGAAGGCCATGGGTCCCCATCCTACCCCGAGAGGCGGGTTGGAGTCAGCCGATGCAGTCGGAGCCGTCCGTGATCACCGGCTCCATCTTCGCGTCGTGCGCGACCCACGCGTCCAGGATCTCCGGATCCACGCCGAGATCGGCCCCGACCTTCCGGATCAGCGCGAGGCGCCGGCGGAACTGCCCGCGGTTGATCTTCTGCGGCCGGTGCACCCCCGCGAGCGGCCGCCCCCGGTAGGTGTGTGGCCCGCCCAGGATCCCGCTCAGATGCTCGATCTCGCGCGCCACGAGCGGATCCCGCGGCACCCCGGCGAAGCGAAAGCCGATGATCGGGTCCGCCATCACGCGGTCGACGAACGCGCCGACGAGCCGCTCGGCGCCGGCCTGGCCACCGAGCCGGTCCCATAGCGCCTGCTCAACGGGCAACGAAGCCGGGCCAGGAGGTCGTGTTGTACTTGGACAGGTCGGGAAAGGCGCTCTCCGCCGTGTCGAACCGGTACCGGTACGTCTGCCAGGTGCCCATGACGCGCTTGACGTAGTCGCGGGTCTCTTTGAACGGAATGGACTCGACGTACACATCCGTCGGGACATCCCCCCACGACGTCCGCCAGTCCCGGGTCCGGCCACCCCCGGCGTTGTACGCCGCGAGCGCGAGGTACGGGCTACCGCCGTGCTGCTTGACCATGACGTCGAGGTACTTCGCGCCGATCTTCGCGTTGATCGCCGGGTTGTTCAAGTCGCCCGGGACGATCTTCAAGCCGATCCAGCCCGCGGTCTCCGCTGCAGTCGGCGGCATGAGCTGCGAGAGGCCCACCGCGCCCGCGTGGGACACGATCGAGGCGTTGAAGTTCGACTCCTCCCGCGTGAGCGCGTGGAAGTACCGCGGCTCGATGACGTAGGCCTCCGGCACGGCCGCCTTGACCTCCTTCCAGTACCGGTCGGGGTACGCGAGGCGCACGATGCGCGCCTGGTGCGGGCCCAGGCTCTCGATGGCGTGGGTCCGGATCCACCCGCGCCACTCGTCGTGGGCGATCAACCATTCGTCGGCCGCGATCCGGAGCTCGTAGAGCCACGCGACCTCGTCCGGGGTGCGCTCGTCGGCTTCGATGCCTGCGGCGGCCCAGGCGGCCTTCGCGTCCGCGACCAGTCCCACGCGGGCGAGCGCCACGCCGTCCTGGACAGCCGGATCGTCGTGGAACGCCTGCCGGACGGTCCATCCCACGCTCTCGGCGCCGGTCTCGTGGCCGGGCGGGCGCTTCGCGACCTGGGCGGCGCGCGCCGGATCGAGCTCGACGAGCCGGGAATACGCCTGGATCGCGTAGAATCCGTGCGGGATGTCCGCGCAGAGGGACGCGAAGCCCTCTATCGCCTCCTTCCGGCGCGCCGGATCCTTCGTTGGCGTGCCCTGGCGGGTCGGGTACGCGCGCCAGCGGGCCGCCCAGTACCGGCCGGCCGCCACGGACACCGCGTCCGAGCGCACGGGGAGCCGCCCCAGCGCGTCAGCGACGTCGATCGCGCCGTCGGTGTCCCCCTGGAGCCACAGCGACCAGGCGAGCCGCCAGGTGGCCTCGCCGACCGTGTCGCCGTCCGGGTACGCGTCGAGCTCCTTGCGCCACAGCGCCTGCCCGCCCGGGAGATCCCCGGCCTCCTGCAGCGCGATGCCGGCGTGGAGGTAGCCGTCGTCCGCCATGCTGTGGCCGGCGTACCGGTCGCCGAGGAGCGTCATCGCGCTCGCGGCGTTCGCGTACTGCTTTCGGCGGAGCTCACTCGTCCCGAGGAGGTACAGGCCCTTCGCGCCGTAGTCCTTGCCGTCCCCCTGGCAGGCCGCGCCGATGCCCGCGAGCGTCGTGACGCCGTTCGCGAGCTGGTTCTTCTTCACGAACGACCGGCCGCGCACATACTTGAAACGGCACCAGTCGAGCGAGCCGGGCGCGCCAATCTTCTCGACGTAAGCGTCCGTATCCGCGATGGCACCGTTGAAGTCGGAGATCGCCATGCGGCGCTCCGCGCGCCGGGCGGCGTCCTGCCACGTGGGCTGGCGGCCCGGGTCGTCCCCGTAGGCGAGGAGCCGCGGTGCGATCGCGATCTCCGTCTTCGATCCGGGGTACTCGCGCCAGATCCGGCGCAAGAACGCGTACGCGTCCCCAGGGCCGCTCGCGAGATCCGCGAGCGCCAGGAGCACCCGCTCGTTGTCGGGCGCCGGATCGGGTCGAGCGGCCGCGGCGTCGAGCACCTTCCGGGCGTCCTCGACGCGGTTCATGCTGACGAGCGCCGCTGCCCGCGCGACCTGGGCGCGCCCCCACGCGAACGAGCCCTGCGGTACACGCTCGAGCTTCTCGAGGGCGTCAGCCGGCTTCCCCGTGGTCCGGAGGATCTCGCCCTCGATCAGGTCGACGTAGGAGCGCGGCGCGCCCTGGGCCTTCTCGACGGCGGGAAGGAGCTTCGCGGCCTCCGCGCCCCGCTCGGCCTGCACCAGCGCATAGGCCAGGACAAACGCGCGATCCCCCGCCTCCCCTTCCACCGCCGCGAGCTTCGCGATCCCGTCCGCGGCCTCCGACCAGCGCCCGCTCCGGAGCTGGAGGAGCACGGTCGGCGGCAGCGTGATCGCCATCTTCCGCAGCTCCGGGGCCACGTCCACGACGTCTACGGCGAGATCTGGCGGCGGCGCGAGCGACGGCTCCTCACGCGGGGCGCCAGCGCAGGCGAGCCCGGCGACGCCGGTGAGGACCAGCGCCAGCAGCAGACGCGGGGCACGGGACAGCGGCAGACGAATCATCGGACGACCTGCTCCAGCGCCTCTATCTCGGCGGTCGGCGCAAGATACGGCGCGCCGCCCTCCTTGTCTTGCGCGACGCGGAAGTCTCCGTCCACGATCTGGCCGATGTCGACTTGCCGCTCGCGATCCCCCTCCTTCAGGATCACCGTGAGCCACGGCTCGGTGATCGCGGGCACGGGCTCGCGGCGATACCGGATCGCGGCGTCGTTGACTGCCTTTCCGATGGCCGCGGCTTCGGGCGAAGCCTTCCCGTCGTGCAGCCAGGCCGCCTCCGAGTCGTCGATCGCGAACCGTTTCTCGCCGCGGACGATCTCGATCCGGCTGGTCCGCTCTGGGTCGAACGGGAACACCCGGCTGTCGCCGATGTCGGTCGGTCCCATGCCGAGGATCGCGAGCGCCTGGCCCGACACGAGGCCGGACGGACCGCCGTCGACGTCCACCGGGACGCTGTCGCCGTCCGCCGCGCCCGCGTGCAGCGTCCAGGGGCCGCCGGTCGTCGTCTCCACCACGACGGTGCGCTCCGGAGCGGCGACGAGGCCGGGCGCACCGGTGATCTCGTCGAAGCGGATCGCGAGCAGGCTCATCACCAGGTCGTCGACCGCGTTCGCGTCCGCGCGGGTGAAGCCGTCGAGCCACCACGCCTTTCCCTCTCCGTGGACGGACAGCGTGCCGTCGGGGCCGGTCACGGTGACGCGACGCACGCTCTCCGGGGCGAACGTCGCGATGCGCCGATCCCGGAACGACTCCGCGGCCGCGAGGAGCTCGTCGCCGGGGTGCCCGTCCACCGCGACGATCCCGCCGCCTGGGGCCTGCGCGTACGTCCGGAACCCGACGGGCGCCGGCCGACCGACCGCGAGCTCGGCGGTGCCGCCGCCAGCGAGGCCGAGCCGGACCCGGGCCACCGGGGTCGCGCCCAGGCCGAACTCCGCAGGATCTCCGCCTTCGATCGGGATCCCCTTCCCGATCGACGCGATGCCTTTCAGCAGCCGCTGGACGGGCTGCGGGTCGGCGTCGAAGGTGTCCGGCGCGGTCACCTTCCAGGCGTCGCCGGTGCGCGCCAGGACGAGGGTCCCCGACTCGCGCACGATCTCCACGCGCTCCACGGTGTCCGCTGCGACGGACCACACGATCGCCGTGGCGTCCGGATCTGACGGCAGCTCTGGCTCTCCGCCGTACATGAGCACGGCGGTGATGGCGACCAGCACCAGCGCCATCCCGGCCAGCAGCCGGGTCTGGGTCCCTTCCATCGCGTCGCTAAGCCTCGCCGACAGGCTCTACGAACCTCCCGACGGTAACCCGCGCAGGCTGAAGCACCTGCCCCTTGACGTGGAATCCATCCGAGTGGACGTGCATGATCTTGCCGTCGAGCTCGCGATCCGTCACTTCTACGGTGCCGAGGGCTTCGTGCCAGGCGGGGTCGAACGACTCACCGGCGCCCGGAACGGGCTCGAGGCCCAGCTTCTCGAGGGCCTGCATGAACTGCTGGTGCACCATTTTCAGGCCGCCGACCAGCGTGTCCATATCCGAGCCCTCCGTCGTGATGGAGCGCTTGAGGTTCATGACGGGGTCGAAGAAGCCGCGGACGAGCTCCATTCCCTGCCGCTCGGCGCGCTGCTTCGCGGCGGCTTCGAACCGCTCGCGGAACGACTTCGTCTCGGCCTGCTGGTCCTGGTACGCCTTGGAGACCATGCGGAGCTTGGCCGTCACTTCGTCCAGCTGGCGGCGGAGCAGCTCGGCTTCGGACGGAGCCGGCTGGGGCTCCGCCGGCGCCTCCGGGGCGGGATCGGGCTCGGACATCAACGACCTCCAGTACGACGCCCGCTAACTAAGCGCCCGGGCCGCGGAAGCAAGCTCACGATACCTGGGGCCCCGCTTCGCGGCGCAGCACGCCACGCAGCACCTGCC
>CAMCWU010000034.1 GCA_945882675.1 Klebsiella pneumoniae
CCCCGTCGTGCACACGTGCGCCCGGCTTCCGGGCGGAGCGGCGAACGGGACTTCGGTGGCGATAGTGTATCCGAGCGGGGCGCCGTGGTCATATCCATGGGTCCGGATCGCCGCGGATGGGCTCCGCAAGCGGCATTCGGTGGGTGCCCCGTGGCGTCCTTCCCAGCCCCCGTCGGCGCGATCAGTCCTCGGCGTCGCTGCCGTCGGCCGTGGCGGCGCCCGGAGGCGACGCCAGGAGGGCGCGCGCGAACCGGTCCTGCAGTGCCTTCACGGACGCGGAGGTCGCGCGATCGCCGTTGGCGAGGAAGGCGAACGCGTACCGCTCGCCGTCCGCCGCGTCGATGTACCCGGCGAGGCAGTGCACGCCGTCCAGCGTACCGGTTTTCCCTCGCATCTTCGCCGGATCCTCACGGAGCCGGCGCGAGAGGGTTCCGTCCACGCCCGCGATGGCGAGCGCAGCGTTGAACTCGGAACCCACCTTCTCGTCGTGCGCCATGTCCACCAGGAGCGCCGTGAGCGCGCTCGGGCGGAAGTACGTGTCGCGCGACAGGCCGCTCCCGTTCACGAGGTGGTAGTCGCCTGGTTCGACGCCGATCTCCGTGAAGTAGTCGCGGATCACCTGGAGGCCCTTCTCTGTCGTGCCCGGAGGCCCGAGGACCTCTGCGCCGAGGACCTTGAGGACCTGCTCGGCGTGGAAGTTGTAGGAGTACTTGTCCATATCGGCCACGATCTGCGCGAGCGGCGGCGACCGGAGCTGCATGATGATGTCGGCGCTCGACGGCGCGAGGCCGCGCTTGTAGCGCCCGGACACGTCGATGCCCTGCTGCCGCATCATGTCGTGGAAGGACGCCATGAAGTTCGCGGTAGGATCGAGGATGGTGCGGTACTCGCGCTCGACCTCCTGGTCGCTCGGGACCGAGCCCTCGATCTTGAAGTCGAGCTTGCCGTCCTTCATCGTCCGATCGATGTCGAACCAGTACCGGCTGCGGTCGCTCCCCGTCTTGAGCTGGTTGTCGACGGTGATGTAGTCCGAAGCCGGCGTCTCGAGGACCACCCGCGCCGTGGAGCCGACGGTTGCCCCAGGCCGGATCACGAGCGCCACGGTGTTCGTGTTCAGGGAGAGCGCCCCGAGAGACGGGAAGTACGACGGCCCCTCCCGCTCGTCCGAGAGCTTGTCCCAGCCCGGAAGCTCGTAGCTCGCGTCGAAGAAGGTCTCGTCGAAGATGACGTCGCCCTCGATCTCCTCGATCCCGTAGAGTTTGATGTCGTAGACGAGCTTCCAGAGCTTCTCGATGACGAGCGTGGGGTCGCCGTGTCCGCGGACATACAGGTTGCCCTGAAGCTTTCCGCTGCCGTCGACCTCGCCGTCGATGTAGATGTCGGTCGTGAACCTGTAGTTCGGCCCGAGCCGCTTGAGCGCCGCTGCGGAGGTGACGATCTTCATCGTGGACGCCGGGATCAGGGCGGTGTCCGCGTTGCGGGCGAATACCTCTTCTCCGGTCCGGAGGTTGACGACCTGCAACCCCAGCTTCGCGACGGTGAACAGCTTGTCCTTCGCCACCGGCGCGAGCAGCTCCTCCAGCGTGGTCGCGGGCGCGCTGCTGGTCGGGTCCGCGAGGGCCGCGCTCACAGGGTCGAGGGCGACTGCGAGGGCCGCGATCAACCCTACCCTGAGCATCGGCCCGACCCAAAGTGAGCGGATGAGGGACGTGGACATCTGGAGCTCCGGGACCGGGGCGGCTGACGGGAGGGGTGGCGGTCACGAGCGGACCACCGGGGGGACCGCCAGGATAACGTGAGCGCCCGCTCAGTGACAGTAGCACGACACCGCGCCGCGCGAGCTTGTTCCGCGCCTCCCGGATGTGGCGCTTCCATCCAGCCATCCGCCGAGCCCTGGCGGAATGCTCGCGGTCGTGTGACGATGCGCTTCGACGCCGGCTCCCCGCCGCGCCGTGGAGCCCGGATGACAGCGCTGGTCGCACTGCTCGCCCACACCGCCTTCGGGCAGGCCTCGCTGGTCCACAGGCCGGTCGTCGCGTCCTCGGGGATCGCGGCTGAGAACGGGCCCGGCGCCATGTGGGTGAACCCCGCCAACATGGCCTACGACACGGACGCCCGGTACGGTGTGTTCTACAACCAAACCCCGGACCTCGGCCGCGTGGACTGGGCCGCCACGGCGGGCACCGGCGGCATCGGCATCGGCGTCCACGACGTGATCCGCAAGGTCGGGGACGAGACGTTCTCCGACTGGTCGCTCGACTACGGCACGAGCGTCGAGCTCCCGCAGCGGCTCGCGATCGGGCTGCTACTTTCGTGGAACTTTGTGGACGAGGGCGACAACTTCGTGGCGTATGACGCCGGCCTCTCCTGGCGCCCGCTGCCGTGGCTCGGGTTCGGTGGCGTGGCCCAGAACATCGGCAACCCGGACCCCACGAGCAACGCGCTCCCGCGGACGGGCGGGGGGATCGCGCTGCGGCCGTTCCAGCGCGCGCTGGTGCTCGGCGTCGACTACTCGCGGTACTTCCTGCCACAATCGGGGATCGCGCCGCTCGGGTTCCGCGACAACGTGGTGACGACGTCGGCGCGGCTCCGGCCGACGGAGGGCTTGTACCTGCGGGCCAGCGCGGATGTGGCGGCCGCGGAGGGCGGGCCGGTGGAGCTCCAGGCGCTCGCCGCGGGGTTCGAGGTGTTCTTCGATGGCGTGGGCGGGGGCGTGCACCAGCGCGTCGTCGGCGCCGAGATCCCGGGTTCGACGCAGCTCGGCGAGATCGGGTTCCCGCTGGCGACATCTGCCGGCGAGACGGTCAGCCAGGCGTTCGTCGGGAGCGACGAGCCCGGCGAGTCCATGCTGCGCTCGGGCAACCGCGTCCCTGTGCTCGACATCGACGAGACACCCCCGCTCCAGCCGGTCCGCGCGCTGTTCTCGTCGGACGAGGCGACCTGGCTCGACACGCTCGAGCTCCTGCGCCGCGCTTCCGAGGATCCCGGGGTCCGCGGCCTCGTGCTCACGATCGAGGACCCCCAGCTCTCGTGGGCGCAGGCACGCGAGCTGCGCGACCTCCTGGCGCGGATGGAGGAGAACGAGAAGCCGGTTACGTGCTACCTGAATGGCTCCGCGGGAAACAGTGCATATTACGTCGCGTCCGCCGCGAGCGAAGTCGTGATGCACCCCGCCGGGGACCTCGAGTTCGTGGGCCTGGCCGCCGAGATCACGAACTTCGGAGGGCTGCTGGA
The DNA here is from genome assembly GCA_945882675.1 of Klebsiella pneumoniae. Classification (GTDB taxonomy): domain Bacteria; phylum Myxococcota_A; class UBA796; order UBA796; genus CANLGQ01. The sequence goes on from CAMCWU010000034.1 coordinate 3,235, forward strand.
CTGGGTGGGCGTAGAGCCGCAGTTCGTGCGGCAGGCGGAGTACAAGTCGGCGGTCGAGCAGTACACGAGGCGGGAGCCGTCTGCCCCTGCCCTCGAGCAGACGAACGCGCTTCTCGACGACACCTACGCCGAGCTGGTCGGGACCGTCGCTGCCGGCCGTGGGAAGGACGCCGCGACCGTGGAGGCGTGGATCGACGAGGGTCCGTGGACCGCATCCGCGGCGTTGGAAGCCGGGCTCGTGGATGCCGTGCTCTATCCGGACGAGGTCGAGGAGCGCGTGGAAGCCACCCACGGTCGCGGCGTCTCACACCCGGATCTCACGGACGCCCCCCAGGCCCACTCCCCATGGGAGGACCCGTCGCAGATCGCGGTGATCTACGTCGAAGGCGCGATCGTCTCTGGCGAGGGTGGCGCCGGCGGCCTCCTCTCCGCGCGGACCACAGGATCGGAGCGGATCGCGCGCTCCCTCGACCAGGCGGCAGACGACGACCAGGTCAAGGCGGTGGTCCTGCGGATCGACAGCCCCGGCGGGTCATCCTTCGCGTCGGACGAGATCTGGCGGTCGGTCGAGCTCGTCAAGCGGACGGGGAAGCCCGTGGTGGTCTCGATGGGCGGAGTCGCGGCGTCCGGCGGTTACTACATCGCGGCGGGAGCGGACGCGATCTGGGCCGAGCCGAACACCATCACCGGCTCGATCGGGGTGTTCACCGGCAAGTTCAGCACGGCGGAGCTCTACGACCGGCTGGGGATCGGCTCGACGGTCCTGGCGCGCGGCCGCAACGCGACGCTGAACAGCACGTCCGAGCCGTGGGACGAGAGCCAGCGGGCGAAGATGCAAGAGATGGTCGACGAGACCTACGCTCAGTTCAAAGACAAGGTGGCGGACGGACGCCATCTCACGCCGGAGGAGGTCGAGGCCGTGGCGCGCGGCCGCGTGTGGTCCGGCAAGGCGGCGATGGATCGCGGGCTGGTGGACCACCTTGGCGGGATCCAGGAAGCGATCGCGGACGCGAAGGAGCGGGCCGGGATCGCCGAGAACCGGGAGGTCGCGATCGTCAGCTACAGCGCGAACGGCAACCTGATCGAGGGCCTCGCGCCCACCCTCATGCGCACGCTGGCGCAGCCGCTCACGCGCGCAGCCGAGAAGGTAGCGCCGCGGCCGGACCTCGACGCACTGCGCGAGCTGCTCGAGCCCGCGCTCCCCGCCCTCATCTTCACGACCTGGCCCGAGGAGCAGATTTGGCTGATGAACCCGTGGACGATGGACGTGGGGCCGCGCTGACGGCGCTGCACCGCGCCCGCGTGCTCGTCGTCGACGACGACCGCGCCGTGCGCACGATGCTCCAGGTGAACCTCTCGAAGCACGGGATGGAGGTCGATCTCGCCTCGGACCCGGACGCGGCAATGCGCGCGCTGCACGAGGCCCCGTACGATCTCGTGCTGACGGACGTGAAGATGCCAGGTTCGACCGGCCTCGAGCTCCTCGAGCGGGTCCGGACGGCGTGGCCGGACACCGTGGTCGTCGTGATGACCGGCTACGGGTCGGTGCCGGACGCGGTCGCAGCGATGAAGCTCGGGGCGGCCGACTACATCATCAAGCCGATCGGGAAGGACGAGCTGCTGCTGATCCTCGCCCGGTCGCTCGAGAACCAGGCGCTCCGCGCAGAGGTGCGGGCGCTCCGCGCAGAGGTCAACCAGAAATACGGCTTCGAAAACCTCATCGGCGCGAGCCCGGCGATGATCAAGCTCTACGAGGAGCTCACCGCCGTCGCCGACACGTCGGCCACAGTCCTCATCCAGGGCCAGACGGGGACGGGCAAGGAGCTCCTCGCGCACGCGCTGCACACGCGGAGCCGGCGCTCCGCCGCGGCATATATCCGGGTCAACTGCGCTGCGATCCCGGAGAGCCTCCTCGAGAGCGAGCTCTTCGGTCACGAGAAGGGCGCGTTCACCGGCGCCATCCGCCAGCACCGCGGCAAGTTCGAGCAGGCGGACGGCGGCACGATCCTCCTCGACGAGATCGGCGAGATCAACCTGTTCATGCAGGTGAAGCTGCTGCGCGTCCTGCAGGAGGGGGCGTTCGAGCGGGTGGGCGGGACCGGAACGATCAAGGTGGACGTCCGCGTGGTCGCCGCGACGAACCGGGACCTCGGGAAGGAAGTCCGCGAGGGCCGGTTCCGCGCAGACCTGTTCTACCGGCTCAACGTGGTGCAGATCCAGGTGCCGCCGCTGCGCGACCGTCGCGTCGACGTGCCGCTGCTCGTCGACTTCTTCGTCCGCAGGTACGCAGAGCGGAACGACCGTCCGATCCCGAGGATCTCACCAGCCGCCCTCGAGTCGCTCCAGCGGTACGCGTGGCCCGGGAACGTCAGGCAGCTCGAGCACACCATCGAGCGCGCGGTCATCCTCAGCCGCGACGAGATCACGAGCTTCGAGCTCCCGGAGGAGGTACCGGATCCGGTGGTCGCCGGCGTGGATCTGCCGGTGGGGGCCACGCTGCCGGAGACGCTCGAGACGATCGAGCGGCGCCTCATCATCCTCGCGCTGCGCGAGGCGTCGGGCGTCCAGGCGCAGGCGGCGCGCAAGCTGGGCCTGTCGAGGTCAAACCTGAACTATCGGATCCAGAAGCTCGGGATCCAGCAGACGGACGTGGCGTACGAGTGATCAGCGCGGGCGTACCCGAAGCACGAGCACCGCGCACCGGGCGCGCCGCACCGCGTGCTCCGCGACGGAGCCGAGCCACATCTGGGCGAGTCCGCGCCGCGGGTGGGTCCCGATGAGGAGGGTGTCGGCGTTCTCGCTCGCTTCCACCAGCGCGGCGGTGGCGGCCGTGGGCGCCACGATGACCGGTGCCCGGACGGCTTCCGGCAGGCGGAGGGCCAGTGCCTCGAGAGCGGCGACGTGGCGCTGGTGGAGCAAGTCGTTCTCGCGCGAGATGACCTTACGCGCGCCAGGATCGGCGAATATACCAGGATCGTAGCGCACTCCGGCGGCGTAGAGCAGCGCCACGCGGGCGCCTGCGGGAACGGCCCAGCTCGCGGCCTGATCGACCAGATCGTCGAGGTCCGGACCCGACAGATCGAGTGCCAGGACCCAGCGGGGGTGCTCGTCGGCCATACCTACCTCCCGTTCGCGGAGAAGTGCTGCCAGTCCTTGCTCGACCGCCAGGCGCCGCCCCACCTCCACCCTACCGCGGCGAAGGCGCGGACGACGGCGTCGTCGGGTCGGATCATGCCCGGCACGTCGGCGCGGGTGCGGTCGAGGAACGCGGCGCCGCCCGGCGGGCGCACGCGGCCGGAGGCGGACACGTACGGGTTAACCAGGGGGTTCACGTCGATGGCACGACCGAAAGCATGCTGCGACCAGGATCCTCCGCCAGCGATCGGACGGCAGTTGAAGGCGCTCGTGTTGTCGGCGGCCATGCTCGCGCCGTCGTCGCCGGCGAAGGCGTCGACCGGCTCTACGGACGTGAGGGGGAAGCGCAGCTCGAACAGGGCGCCGAACACGCGGACGAGGGCGTCGGCGGCGTCGGCATGGGCGACCACCCGGCCGGGATGCGGCTCCCCGTCGGGACCCCAGTAGCTGACGGAGATGACGCGGAGATCCCCGAGAGGGACGGGGCAGCCGTCGTGATATGACCGCCCGGTCATATGGGCGGCGAGGGCGTCGTCGATCGGGTCCACCCTGGCGGCGAACGCGGGTGCGACGGGAACGGGAATCGGAACCAGCACGGGAACGGGAACGGGAACGGGAACGGGAACGGGAACGGGAACGGGAACGGCCGCCGGAGCCGAGCAGGCCAACACGAGGAGGACCCAGGCCCTCACCGGTAGCCGTGCTGGCCGAACCAGGCCCACGCGTCCCGAACGGCGCGATCGAGATCGGTGACGGGGAAGCCGAGCTCGGTGCGGGCGCGGGTGCTGTCGTACCAGTGGGGCAGCTCGCCGACCGTGGCCGTGATCGGGTTGATCTCCGGCTCCGCCGCCACGTTGCTCCACAAGGCGCCGAGGCGGCCGGCGACCCCGCTGACCCACGCCGGCACCACGCCGAGCGGACCGCGCGCCCCGACCAGCGCCGCGAACCGCCGCCAGGCCGCGAGGTACGTCAGGTTCTCCCCGCCGAGGATGTACCGCCGCCCCGGGACGCCGCTCTCGAGCGCCAGGCGCACCCCGATCGCGGCGTCCCGCACGTCGAGGAAGCAGTTCCCTCCTCCTGGAGCCGCGATCGCGCGGCCCGAGCCCACGGCGAGGAGCATACGCCCGCTGGTGGGACGCGTGTCCCAGGGTCCGAGCATGAAGCCCGGGTTCACCACGACCACGTCGAGGCCGCTCCGGCCGTGGCCGAGGGCGATCTCCTCGGCCCGACGCTTGGTGCGCGCATACCCGCTGGCGAGGAACACGGCCTCGCGCCAGCCCTGCTCCGGGTTGGCGGCAGTGTCCTCGTCGGCCGGGCGGTCGGCCGTGCCGATCCCGAGGGCATCCACGGACGAGATGTGGACCAGGCGGCGAACGCCCGCTTCACCCGCCGCGCGGCAGATCGCCTCCGTCCCACCACAGTTCACGCGCTCGAGGAGGGCATCGCCTGTGGCGCCGACCCACACCGCCGCTGCCGCGTGGACGACGGCGTCGCAGCCGGCCACGGCGGCGTCGAGGGAGCGTGGATCCTCCACGTCCGCCACCACCCGCTGCACGGGGAGGTCGGTCAGCGCGAGCGGGTTCGAGGACGGCCGCGCCGTGACCCGGACATCCCAGCCGGCGGAAAGCAGCTCGCGAACCACATTCGCGCCCACCAGGCCGGTAGCTCCGGTCACGAGCGCGAGCACGTCACACTTCGGAGAGGCGGCGGCGCAGCGTTCGGAGGAAGGTCGACACTTCCTGTGTCGGGACCTCAACCACGACGGCCCGGCTGGTGCCGTAAACCTCCTGAGCGTCCGGCGCGATGGGCGTGGCCCACAAGACGACGAGGTCGATGCGCGTGACGTCACTCTCCGCGGCCGCGCGGGTGCGGAGGCCGCCCGGCTGGAAGCGAAGCTCGATCCGGGCGTCCAGCCCGTCCCGCAGCAGCTTGTGCCAGCGCGCGGGTCCGCCCACCACCGCGACGCGCCGCAGGCCGAGGAGCATGAGCTGCTCGCTGATGGCCTTCAGATCCCGCTCGACGTCCTCTCGCTCGGGGAGCTCAGCGCGCTCGGCGCCGACCACGACGACGGCCGCGCCGGGCATGGTCGACGGGCCCGCCGCGAGCACGATGCGCTCCGCGAGGATCCGCCCGAGACCTTCCGGGTCCGTGGTCCGCAGCGACGCGAGGAAGGTGCGGAGCTGGCGAGAAGCCGCCAACGAGCCGAGCGCGCGCTCCTGCTCGTCGGGCCCGCGCAGCCCGCGCGACTCGAGGAGCTCGACGAGCGGGGTTCCCTGGGACGCATAGCGCTGGGTCGCCGCCTGGGCGCGCTCGGCGGCGAGCCGCGCGCGATCACTCGCGAGGGAGGCCCGCTCCGCCGCGATCTCGGCCCGCTCGCTGGCGAGATCGACCCGCACGAGGTCGAGGCCGGCGAGCTCGCGCTCGAGGCTGGCGCGCTCCCGCTCGAGCGCCACACGCTCGGTTGCCAGCGCTTCCCGCTCGGCGGCGAGGGCCGCGCGCTCGGCCTCCCGCGCGCGACGCTCGTCGCTCGCCACGGGTGCGGCGATGTCCACGACGGGGACGAGGCTGCGCGGCGCCGAGGGCGTGGGCGCATGGATCGCCGAGACCGGAGCGGGGGGAGCCGCGCGGGGGGCCGGCATCTCGCCGTGCCGCACCACCCCGGGGACGAGCTGGGCCATCAGGTCGCCGGCCCTTCTGAGCGCGGAGGGTCGAGCCGCCGAGGTCTCAGTGCCGCGATCGATCGCGACGCTGACGGGCTTCACGCCCTGCTTGATCGCCTGGCGCAACTTCGGGACGAGCGGATCCGGGATCTGATCGTCGGCCGAGCGGTACCGATCATGCCCCAGCGCATGGAGCAGACCGACCACTTCTGCAGGCGAGCGCTCCAGCTCGCGCGCGAGCTTCCGCACCCGGATCGCCACACACCCTCCGTGCCCCCAGGGCCCCGAATGCGAAGGCTAATCACGCGACGGGCCTGCGGACACCCCCGAACGCTCCGGCAGCCTCCGCCCGCGCGATGTCCTCCGGTGCGAGGCCGATCTCGCTCAGAACTTCGTCGCGATCCGCCCCGAGGGCCGGGGGAGCGCGGTGCGCCGACCGGGTCGTGGCGGTGCGGATGGCCGGCCCCGGGACCGCGACCGACCCAAGGACGGGGTGATCCACCGTCACCTCTACGGCGGCGGGGTGCGCGCGGACCTCCCCCACGTCGAGGACCGTGCCCGCAGGCACGCCGGCCGCCGCCAGGATCCGATCGGCTTCCATCCTCGACATGGCAGCGAGCGCACCGCCCACTGCCCGATCCACGCTCTCCCGCGCGGCGACCCGCCCGCGGTTGGTCCGCCAGGCCGGGACGTCGTCGATATTCAGGGCGCCCCGTAGCCTTCCCCAGATCGCGTCGTTCCCGCAGGCGAGCGCGATCCAGCCGTCCGCGACGGGGTACACATCATACGGCACCAGCCCGCGATGGGCGTTTCCCTTGCGCTCTTCGAGCTCGCCGGTCACCGCGTGGCGGGTCGCGTGGTACACCAGGGCGGCGTGCTGGCTCTGGAGCATGCTCACGACGATCTTCTGCCCCTCGCCCGTCCGTCCCCGGTGCAGGAGGCCGAGGAGCACCGCCTGGATCGCCTGCATCCCGGCGAGCAGGTCTGCGCTCGGGCTCCCGGAGCGCACGGGCGGCGAGCCGGGGAAGCCCGTGAACGACATGCCGCCGCCCATCGCCTGCAGGACGAGGTCGTACCCCGGTCGCGCCGTCCACTCCGCCGGTCCGTCCTCCCCGAACGCGTGGATCGCTACGTAGATGACGGACGGGTTCCGGGCCTTCACCGCTTCGTATCCGACACCCAGCCGGTCGAGGACACCCGGTCGGAAGTTCTCCAGGACGACGTCGGCGCGGTCCGCCAGCGCGAGCGCTACGTCGCGCCCCGCTTCCGTCCGCAGATCGAGGCAGATCGACCGCTTGTTCCGGTTACACGAGAGGAAATAGGTAGAGATACCCTCCACGATCGGCCCGAACTCACGGGTCTCGTCGCCATCGGGCGGCTCCACCTTCACCACGTCCGCCCCTTGATCCGCGAGCTGCTGGGCGGCCCAGGGCCCGGCCAGCACCCGGGTGAAGTCGAGGATCCGGACCCCGTTCATCCCGCCTTGATCCCCGGGATCTGCAGCGCGCGCCCGCCGAGCATACCGACCCCCAGGTTCTCGACGTAGCTCCCCTCCACCGTGACCTTCTTCCCTTCCAGGTCGCGCGGAACGGTGCCGTAGAGCGTGAGCTTCTCGCGCCCGGTCTCGAGCACCCAGATCCCGGTGCCGATGTCGATGCGCTTCGCGGTGCCGGTGAACGTCATGCCGACTTCTCCTCGAGGTGTTGCATGCCTGCGAGCGCGAGGCCGAGCCCCAGCGCGATCGCGGCGTTGGCGCCCAGCCAGAGCGCCGCGGCGGTGTCGCCGAACCACCAGGGGTCGAGCCCACCGGTCGCTGCCCCCTGGAGGAGGTGCGCCCCGACGCCGATGGCCAGCCCCGCGGCGATCGGCCGGAGCGGCCGAACCGCTCCGATGAGGATCGCAGCGAACACGGGCAACGCCGCCGAAAGCCAGAGCGGGAAGTGCATCCACCCGGGTCCGCCCACGATGGACGGCCACGCCAGCGGGCCGTGGCTCGCGAGATCCATCCAGGTGCCGCGGGGGAGCGGCAGGTGCGGGAGGAAGAACAGACCGGCCGCCGCCCAACCGGCCAGCAACGCGGTGACGGCCCGATACCCGCGGCTGGTCCGCCCGACGGCCCCGATTGCGAGCGCCAGGCCCGCCGCCAGCGCGAAGCGCGCCGCGCCCCCGCGATCCCGCTGGTTGCCGAGCGCCTTCCCGATGTCGAGGTGGCCGTACCCCACCTTGCTGTCCCAGGTCCCGCCCGTGCCCTGCGCCGAGCCCAGGAGCGCCTGCTCGACGGCGTCCACCGGCAGGCCCGTGGAAAGCAGGATGGCCGCCGCGCCCGCGACATGGGGTGCCGCCATCGACGTGCCCTGGAACTCCTGGTAGGCGTGACCGCCGCGGCCGTCGATCGAGTCCTGGAGGATCCCGCCGTTCGGCTGGCGCTTGTCGCCGCCCGGCGCAGAGATGTCCACGCCCTCGCCCCAGGACGAGTACGGCGCGAGATCCCCCGACGGCCCGAACGCGGAGACGCCGATGGCTTCCGGCAGCGCGCCGGGCCAACTCACGCCCTCCCGGCCGTTGTTCCCTGCGGCGGCGATGACGATCACACCGCTCGCCCGTGCTTTTTTTACCGCTTCGTGGATGACGTCGGAGTACCCGCCGCCGAGCGAGAGGTTGATGACGTCCGCGCCTTCGTCCACGGCGTAGTCGATGCCGGCCGCGATCCATGCGGAGCTGCCGGCTCCGGACGCCGAGAGCACCTTCACCGGCAGAATCGTGGCGGCCGGCGCGACGCCCGCCACGCCGATGCCGTTGTTCGTGGACTGCGCGATCGTCCCGGCGACGTGCGTGCCGTGGCCCTGGTCATCATCTGCCGTCGCCGCGCCGGGGACGAACGAAGCGCCCGGGAGGACGTGCGTCTGCGCGAGATCCTCGACGCGGGCGACGCCGGTGTCCACGACGGCGACCACGATCCCCTTCCCGCGCGGCGTCAGCTCCCAGGCGACCGGCGCCCCGATCTTTCGCAGGTTCCACTGCTTGTCGAACAGCGGATCGTCCGGGAACGCGAGGGCCTGGAGCTCGATCTCGGGCTCGACCGCCTCCACCCGGGGATCGGCCTGAAGCCGCGCAATGGCGCCCGCCATGTCGCCGACCACCCCGACTGCCAGCGCCTCGTCTTCCGAGAGCGGCGAGACCCAATCGAGATCGGAGCCGACCAGCGCTTCGATGTCTTCGAGATCCCGCACAGTCGCGCCGTCCACGAGATCGACGACCAGGCGCCCCGACTGGCCCGCCGCGCGCTCGGGCTCGACGGGATCCGGGGCGTGGAGGTGGGCCGGCGCGAGCGCATACGTCGCGCCGAGGAGCGCTCCGATGGCCAGCAACCCTGCGGTCCGTCCGCGCGGAGGTGGGGAGCGGCGGGGAGCGGGCACGGACATGGAGCCTCCGGTCACATCTCATCTACGCCCAAAGCGCCCGGATCTTTCACCCGACCGCGATCACTCGATCACGATCCGCGCCGGAATCATGGCGGCGACCCCGCTGCCCTCGAGGACGCGCTCGAGGATCGCGAGATCCTCCAGCGCCGTCAGATCGAGGCCCGGGACCTGCAGCGACACGCTCCGATCGGGCTCGAGGTCCTCCTGCAGGAGCTCGAGGAAGGTGCGGGTCCGCGGGAAGCTGGTCGTGCCGTATTCCTGGAGATCGGCGAGCTCCGCAGCCTTCCGCACGGCCTCGTCGAGACCGCCGAGCTCGTCCACGAGGCCGCGCTCGAGCGCCTGGCGGCCGGTCCACACGCGGCCCTGCGCGATCTCGTGCACGGCGGCCGGATCCTTTTTGCGCCCCTCTGCCACGACCCCGATGAAACGATCGTAGAAGTCCTGTAGGAACCCGCGGAACGCGACACGCCCGCCCTCGCTGAAGGGCTGGGCGGGGCTCAGGAGATCGGCCTCCTCCCCGCGCTTGTAGGTGTGCGCGGTCATACCCAGCTTCTCCCAGGTCCCGCCGAGCGCGATCTTGCCGCCGAAGACGCCGATCGAGCCGGTGAGCGTGCCCTCCTGGGCTACGATCCAGTCCGCCGGCGCAGCGATGTAATACCCGCCAGACGCGGCATAGTCGCCCATCGAGACGACCACGTGCTTGCCGGCAGCCTTGGTGAGCTGGACCTCGCGCCACATCATGTCGGACGCGAGCCCGCTCCCGCCCGGGCTGTCCACGCGGAGCACGACGGCTGCGATGTCTTCGTCGTCGCGGACGTCCCGCATCCACTCCTGGAAGGTCTTGTCGGCGAGCATCCCGTCCGATCCGAAGAGCCCGCCGCCGCTGCGCCCCGACACGATCTGGCCGGCCGCGAACACCACGGCGATCTTCTTCTCACCGGCTTGGTGCTTGTCCTTCACGACATCGAGCCAGTCCGAGAGGCTCGTGAACTTCTCCTCCGTCAGCTCCCGATCGGCCTCCGGCCCGGGCGCCGAGAGGGACGCGATCCAGCCGTCGTCTTTCCAGCCAGAGATGTTCGCCTGGACGGCGTCGCGAAACACGAGGCCGTCGATGAAGCCCGAGTCGAGCGCCGCTTTCGGAGCGAGCGTCGGGTGGTTCACCCACGCTTCGACCCGCTCTGGCGTGGTCTCGCGTCCCTTGGCGACGTCCGCGAGGAAGTCCTTCCACAAGCTGTCCAGCAGCGCGTTCATCGCCTCCGAAGCCGGCTCCGACGGGCCGGCGCGCTGGAACGGCTCCACCGCGCTCTTGAAGTCCCCGACGTGCTCGAAGTCGGCGACCGCCCCGATCTTCTCCAACGTACCCGCGAAGTACGTGATCGTAGCCGATATGCCGTTGACCGCGACCAGCCCCCCAGGCGCGAGGAGGATCCGGTCACACTCGGACACGAGCCAGTAGCCTTTGGTATCGTAGCTCTCGCTGTAGGCGATGCACGGCTTCCCTGCGGCCCGCAGGTCTGCGATCGCGTCCCGGATCTCGCCCATGGCGCCCCAGCCGCCACTCGGGTCGTCGAGATCGAGATACAAGCCGGTAATCCGGTCGTCGGTCGCGGCGGCCCGGATGCCCTCCGCGATCTCCGTCACGGTCGGCGGCGCGTCCTCCGGATCGAAGAACAGCCCGGCCTGCGGGGGGGCTTCCGACATACCGCCCTTGAGCCTGACCTTGAGGAAGCTGGCCTCCTTGACGTCACCCTCCCCCATCTTCGACACCTGCCAGACGACGGCAGCGGTGGACGCGGCGAAGATCAGCCCACCCATCAAGGTGATGCCGAGCAGAATGCGGGTGGTCCGCGACGTCCGACGGGTTCGCGGTGCGGGAGGGGGCTGGGACATCTGGACGCTCCGGGCCGATCGGGTCAACCGTAAGCGCGCAGGAGGGGACGTCCATCCCCCGGGGAGGTCCAGTGGAACGGAATGCGGTGATCGCGGGCGCGCTCGGAGCGTTCGGGCTGTTCGCGGTCGGGTCGTCGGTGGCGATCGGGGGGCTCTACTGGGGACTCAATGGCGAAACGCCGGCAGTTCTCGCGGGGGAGGAGAACGCGCCGGCCGATCGCGGGCGGGGAAAGGCCGCCAGGGCGGAGGGTCCGAGCCCCCGTGAGGTCGCCGCCACCGAGAAGCTCCAGGAGCAGATGGCCCAGCCGAACGCGAAGTACGCGACGGAGCTCATCGGGCCGATGACGGCTATCCGCCGCAGGCTCCAGGCGTTCGGTCCCGATGCGGACGCGCTCGGCGGTCCCGGGGACATCACCGTAGGCAAGCTCCGCGAGAACCACCGGAACCCGGACGCCCACCCGTGGGAGGAGCTCGCGGCCGACGTGCAGGCGTTCGCGGCGTCGATCCGGGCCAGCGAGTGGGCAACGGACCCGGCGATCGCGGCGCAGCTCACCCGCATCGACGCGATCCTCGCCGAGCACGACGCAGCGGTCGCTGGGGGTTGATCAGGCCGCGCGGTGCAGGTTCGGGCCGATCGCCGCGATCACTTCCGCCACCGCGCTGCGCGTTCCGCCCTGCTGGCTGATCGCGCGGCTGACCATCGGCGCCGAGATGTACCGGTAGCCCTGCCCGACGGGGTACAGCTCGTCGCGGACGAGGGGCAGGTCGTGGTTCGAGATGACCACGCGAGCGCCGGCGTCCGCGGCCCCTTCCGCGGCGCGGGCGAGCGCGCGCTGCTCACGGAGCGCGAACGGCTCGCTGCTGTAGCCCGTGAAGTTCGCGGTCGCCGACAGCGGAACATACGGCGGATCGCAGTAGATCTGATCCCCAGCGCCGGCGAGGCCCATGACCTCCTCGAAGCCCGCGGAGACGAGCTCGACGCCGCGCATGAGCTCGGAGACGCCGCGGAAGTGCTCCGCTGACGGCACGGACAGCCGGGCATAGCTCCCGACCGGGACATTGAACTTTCCTGCGCGGTTCTCGCGATACAGGCCATTGTAGCACGCGCGGTTGAGCCACACGAAGCGCGCGGCGTGCTCGACGCCTTCGAACGGCCCTTCGTTGTAGGCGTCGCGCATCTCGTGATACCGCTCCTTCCAGTCGGTCACGGGCATGCGGGCGAGCGCGTCGAGGATCCCGTCGACGTCGTCGCGGACCGCGCGGTGGACCTCCACGAGCTTCGCGTTCACGTCCGCAAGCACGGCCGGGCCCACGCGGCGGTGCGCGCGACGGTACAGGAACACGGCCGCCGACCCCATGAACGGCTCGTAGTAGCGCCCGACGCAGCCATCGCCGAACGCGAAGTCGATCTGGGTCGCGAGCCGCGCCTTGCCGCCAGCCCACTTGAGGATGGGTTTCATCTCGTTCCGTGTCCTTGTGTGACCAGACGTAGCAGATGATCCAGGGCCGAGCTAGATCAACCGGGTGCCGACGGCACGCGCTCGCCCCGAAAAGGGATCTTCCCCCTTGACAATCGATCGGCGGTGATTTTTCACGGGGTACGGGTACTGGTCTGCGCGGCCGCGGCGCGACGGGCGGTCCCGCCGTCGCCGCGCTAGGACACCCGCCTCGGAGGAGTCTCATGAAGCGCTGGGAGCTGGTCGCCGCTACGATCGCGGGCGGGGTCGTGCTGGCCTTCCTTCTGTTTCCGCCTCCCGACACCGGCGACCTGCCGAACGCGCCGCTGCCGGCGGGCGCCATCGACAACCGCGGGCCCATGCGGGTCGGCAAGCAGATCGACCGGTCGAAGATGCCGACTTCTGGCCCCACTCCCATCGCCATGGAGACCATCAAGCGGATGAACCTCCCGGACGCGCTCTACGCCGGTCGGCTCACGAGCCCGCTCATGGTCATGCGTCGCGACCTGCAGCTCCGCAACGAGGAGGCGGCGGAGACCCTGGGCAAGAGGATCGATCCGCTCATCGGATTGCTGCGCGAGCAGCGGAGGAACCCGGAGGCCCACTCCCTCCCGGACCTCATCGAGCAGTCCCGGGCCTGGATCGACGAGGTCAAGGCGTCCCAGTTCGCGGACGATCCGGAGATCTCCGCGCAGTACGCTCGCTTCGACCAGTTCGTGCTGGAGTACGAGCAGGCCAAGGCCAACCCCGCGGCCCCCGCAGACGCCCCCGCAGCCGCGCCGGCCCCCCAGGCGCCCTCCGCGCCGGAAGTCGAACCCCCCACCGAGCAGGAATGACCATGGCGCTCCGCCGTCGCACCTTCGTCATCGGGGGCTTCAACACCCCCTTCATCGGCAAGAAGCACCCGGACTTCGTCTGGCAGAAGCACCCGGACTTCGGCAAGCGCGAGAACCCGACGCTCGAGGAATACATCACCTCGGCGGTCACTGGCGCGCTCGACGCGACCGGCACGCCGGCTGCCGCCGTCGAGAAGGCCTGGATCGGCAACTTCGTCGGCGAGCTGTTCAGCAACCAGGGGCACCTCGGGGCGGCCGTCGTCGGCGCCCACCCCGACCTGATGTTCAAGCCCGTGATGCGGGTGGAGGGCGCGTGCGCGTCGGGCGGCCTCGCGTTCGCGTCCGCAGTCGAGTCCATCCAGGCGGGCACGGACATCACGATGGTCGTGGGGGCAGAGGTCCAGACCACGCAGTCCGCGCGGGTCGGCGGTGACTATCTCGCGCGCGCGTCGCACTACGCCCGGGAGCGCAAGCTCGACGACTTCACGTTCCCTGCCCTGTTCGCGCGTCGGACCAAGGCCTACAAGGAGGCATACGGCCTCACGGATGACGACCTCGGGCACGTCGCCGTCAAGGCGTACGGGAACGCCAATCGGAACCCGAACGCCCACATGAAGGCCGTGAAGATGGACCAGGCCACTGCGGGCTCGTCCGGCGAGAAGAACCCGGCATTCCTCACGAACGCCGAGTACGCCCCGTTCATGCGCATGTCCGACTGCAGCCAGGTCAGCGACGGCGCAGCGGCGATCATCGTCGTGAGCGAAGACGGCCTGAAGAAGCTGGGGAAGACCGAAGCCGACGCCATCGAGGTGACCGCGCTCCAGGTAGCGACCGGCAACCTGTACCAGGACGCCGACCTCCTCTCGCTCGAGACCACGCGCCACGCCGCCCAGAAGGCCTACGCGCAGGCCGGGATCACTCCCGACCAGATCCAACTGGCAGAGGTCCACGACTGCTTCACGATCACCGAGATCCTGATGCTGGAAGCGATGGGGCTGGCCGACCAGGGCAAGGGCGCCCAGCTCTTCAAGGACGGCACCGTCGGCATCGAAGGCCGGGTTCCGGTCAACACCGGCGGCGGACTGGTCGGCTTCGGCCACCCGGTTGGCGCAACGGGCGTGAAGCAGGTCCTCGAGGTCTGGCGCCAGATGAAGGGCCGGTGCGGCGACTATCAGGTCTCGAACAAGCCCGCGATCGCCGTCACCGCCAACATGGGCGGCGACGACAAGACCGTCGTGTTCGGCGTCTACGAGAACCGGACCTGAGCATCCGGCTCCCGTAGACTACGGGAGCGGGATCGTGGAGACCGGGACGATCCGCATCTTCCCGACGCGAAGCTTCGAGAGCGCCGTGTTGATTCCCGTCAGATCCTCGGCGTTCGTGTGCGACATGGCCGCGACGCCCACGGCGTACAGGCCCTCACCCGCGAAGGCGCTCCCCGGGATCTCGACGACCCCCGCGTCGTCCGAGTCCATGGCGGCGTACAACCCGCTGATGTCCGTGGGTGCGTTGGTCCAGGTGACCGTTCCCTGCTCATCGATGACGACGGCCACGCTCGACTGGAAGCCCTGACCGCTGAGATCGATGGTCATCGGCGCGCCGGGCTCGTGGATCGGCTCCACGTCGAACGCCGCAGCCGGCGGGAGATCGAGGATCGCCGTGCCCACCGTACCGTCCGTGTCCACGTCCACGACCCACTGCGCTCCGTCGGTGTACTCGAGCTCCGAGCTGGACGGATCCGTGGCATACAACCCGCCGCCGAGGCCGGGTACATCCTCCGAGATGTCGCCGCTCACCGTCACCACGCCACCGTCCACCGGCGCGTTCCCGAGGTCCGCGATCGACGTTGCGTCCGCCACGAACACGGTCACTGCGGTCCCGGGCGCGAAGTCCGTGCCCTCCAGGAACGGCGCGAGCCGCGGATCGTCCGGGACCTCGATGCCGAGCACGGCGCCCTGCACCACCGTCGCGTCCGTCAGGCCGCCGACCGAGCTGAAGGCCTTGTTCAGCGCGTCGCAGCCGAAGAGCTGCAGCAGGATCATGGCGCCAGTCGTCATCTTCCCTCCCCCATCCAGCTATCGCACCCGCGACCCGGCCACGCAACCGTTGACGTCACGCCGCCCCGGCAATACATGGCCCCCCTCACGCCCCCATTGGGGGACACTTCCCCTTTGGAGCATGCCATGGCCAGCAAGACCAACGTGACCTGGGCCCGCCGCGAGATCCGCAAGAAGAACATGGGCAAGGATCGCCGCGCTGCGCTCCGGAACAAGGGCTCGACCGCGCCGTTCGCGATCCACACCGCCGAGTCGGACGCGAACGCGCCCGCCGGTCAGGTTTCGCCCGGTAGCCGCGAGTAGCCTCCCTCTCAGGCAGGGTGCATCGTGATCGTGGGCCACGAGGAGACGCAGCGCCGCTTGTGGGCGTCTGCGGCGCGGGGAGGCCTGCACCACGCGCTCCTGTTCGAAGGCCCCCAGGGCGTCGGCAAGCGCGCAGTTGCGCTCCGACTTGCCATGGCCGTGAACTGCACCGGCGCGGTGCTCGCGGACGGCCCGGATGCCTGCCCGTGTGAGCGCTGCCCCACGTGCCGGGCGATCGCCGCCGGCACCCACCCGGACGTCGTGGTCCTCGAGCCCGCTGCGGACTCGGCGAGCCGCACCGTCCCCGTGGACGCCGTGCGGGAGGTGATCCGGCGCGTGGGCTACCACCGCTATGGCGCCCGCATGCGGATGGTGATCGTGGACCCCGCGGAGTCGCTCCAGCCCGCGGCCGCCAACGCGCTCCTCAAGACGCTGGAGGAGCCGCCGGACGGCACGGGTTTCGTCCTGGTGGCGGGCAGCGCGACCGCACTCCTGCCGACGATCGTATCGCGGTGCCAGCGCGTCCGGTTCGGACCCGTGCCGGAGACCGCTCTGGCAACGTGGCTCACGGCTCGCGGGATCGAAGACGCGGATGCCGTCGCCCGGGCCGCCGAGGGCGCACCGGGGCGGGCGCTGGCCCTCGCCGATGGCGGGCTCGCCGAGCGCCGCGGGCTCCGGGATCGCCTGCTGGACGCCCTCGCGGGGGACCTCGGCGCGATCCTC
>CAMCWU010000035.1 GCA_945882675.1 Klebsiella pneumoniae
GTAGATGGTTGACCACGGCAACTCTTTACCCTCATGCAAGGGGGCGGGAGAGAACGCTGGTAGATCGCCGATCAGCGCGGCGACGTCGCGGGCGCGCGGACCGGCGCCCCAGACCCGTGGACGGCTCGGATCTCCCCCAAACCGCTGGAGGATTTAGCCGATCTCTCGCGTGATCCAGCCGACGCGGCAGCTCCCGACCCGCACCGTCACCCGCCCGCGCGCCGCGACCCGCACCACCCGCTCGTTGCCGTTTCCCCGCCCGCGTTGGAAGTACAGCGCGTCCGTGCCGTCGTGCAGCCCGCGGCCCCAGCCGTCCAGGTGCCCGAGCGCGTGCCGCTTCGGCCCCGTGACGTCGCCGTCGAGCTCCAGCCATAGGGGCTCCACATGCGGCAGGATCTTCGCCGAGGAGAGCGCGTTGGTCGGGAGGTACCCCTCGTTGCGGACGGTGATCCGCAGGGCGTCGCCGTCGCGGGTGTGCTCCACCCGGACCGCCGGCGCGAGAGACGCCACGCGCAGCCAGAACGCCGCGATCTTCCCGCACACTTCTGCCAGGCGCTCGGGAGGCGGGTTGCTGACGCCGTACCGGATGTCGAGGCCCCCGACCTCCACCGGGCCGAGCTGCGGGTGCTCCACCGCGATCCACGGCCGGACCACGCGCCCCTGGTTGTGGTCGCGGTCCCAGCGGCCGATCGCCTCCATGTCCGCACGGTCGAGCTGCGTGTACTCGTCGACGAAGCGCTTCTTTCGCGGCAGGCCGACCTGGCGGAACAGGTCCCAGACCTCGCACGTGAGCGCGACCGCGCCGCGCCCGCGGTACGCGAACTCGTTGATGTCGCCGCGGGTGGGCGTGTTCGGGGCGTAGACGAACTCCTCGTACCCGCTGACGGTCGGGTAGCCGACCAGCTCCTCCGTCCAGCGGCCGAGCTGCCGGTACAACGCCAGGTCCGACCCGTCCATCGACGAGTCCGGCCCGTCGCCGAGCGGGCGGATGAAGCAGCCGCCGAAGGTGTGCAGGTCGAGCCAGCAGAAGATCTCGGGGTGGGCGCTCGCGATCTCGATGACCGCGCGAGACTCCGGCTCGCTCCCCGGGAACCGGCCGGCGCCGATCTGCTTCGGCTCGGGCCACCAGTCGTACGGGAAGTTCCGGTTCAGGTCCGTGTCGAACTCGGCCAGGAACCCGGGGTCCGGCACGACGTCGCCGTCCCACCCCTCGATCGTGCCCTCCGGCCACAGCCGGTAGAACGGGCCTTCGTCCTCGATCGCGCGGAGCACCATCAGGTTTGGGACTTCCCGCGACTCGACGAACTCGCCGCACGGGTCCCGCCGCCGCATGACGAGCGACAGGCCGTCCCCGTCGAGATCGCACGACGCCCAACGCGGCCGGCTCCGATCGTGCCGGCGATCGCGGGGGATGGAGCGGACGTACTGGCCGGTCCGCATCACCGCTTCCGCCCCGTCCGGCGAGATCCGCGGCACCGCGAACAGCAGGATCTCCCGGATCCGGTCGGCCTGGTGCGCCGGCAGATCCGACGTGCCCAGGTGCACCGCCAGGAACTCCGCGATGATCGCGAGGGCCACCGCCGAGCCCGCCAGCTCCGAAGCGTGCGCGTTCCCGTCGATCCACGCGGTCGGACGCGCGCGATCCGGCTCCGGGCCCACGATCACCCACCAAATGTCCCGGAACTCCGGCGTCTTCCCGATGGATCGAACCTGGACCAGCGACGGATGTGCCGCCGCGAGGTCGTGCAGGTGCCGCGTGAGCGCTTCGTGGTCGAGGTACGCGCTCACGGGCTGAGGATCTTCGTCCCGGCCGCGTTCGCGATGTCCACGATGGCGAGGTAGCCGGCCTTCTTCCTCACGACGTTGGCGTCCGGGAGGTTGCCGCCCGGGTCCGCCATCCAGATGTACGTGACGCGGGTGTTGGCGCCTTCCGCCTTGAACTTCCACTCGCCGTCCATCGGGAGGCGGATGATCGAGCTGTCCGGCGGGGCCGCCGCGTGCTCGACGGGCGCCCACGCGAAGACCTCCGTGCCGTCCGCGTCCGTGCGGCGCGTGAACTTCGCGACATAGTCGCGGTCGGACACCGGATACGGGTAATCCATGACCACGTGCAGGACGTCCGGCTCGAGCCGCTTGACGAGCGAGATGTTCTCCATCTTGGAGACGTGCGTGTCGAGCTGCGCGAACACCTGCACCCCGGTCGCGACGGGCACGCCGATCACGCCGGTGGAGCGGCAGTACGGCGTGCTACCGACCGTCGTGCACTCGATGAGGGTCGGAGAGGTAGTCAGCGGGGTCCAAGTGGCGGAAGCACCGGGGACGGCGGCGAACGAGGCGATGGCGAGCAGGGTGAACATCATGCCCTCATAACCCGCGGGGCGCTGCGCGCAGTCCCCGCCGGCGGGATATCCGGGGTCCGTGCCGCTGGATATCGACAGACCCGCTCCCCTGGCGGACCCGCGGGTCGGCGTGGCGATGGCGGTCACAGCCGCCGTGGCGTTCAGTTTCAAGGCGATCCTGGTGAAGCTGGCGTTGCTGGTGGGTGCCGTGCCGGTCCCCCTGCTGACCATGCGGATGCTGCTGGCCGCTCCGTTCTTCGTGGCGCTGCTCGTGTGGCGTCGCTCGCCCGGCCCCGCCCCCACCCGGAGGGAGGTCGGGGCGCTCCTGGTGCTCGGGCTGCTGGGTTTCTACGTGTCGGCGGTGCTGGACTTCCTGGGGTTGCAGCACCTCACCGCGGGCCTCGAGCGGATCGTGCTGTACGCGCACCCGACGTTCGTGGTGCTCCTCGCGGCGGCGTGGGCGCGGGAGGCGCCGTCCAGCCGGGCGCTCGCGGCGATCGGGGTGGCGTGGATCGGCCTCGCGGTCGCGGCGATCGCGGATCTCCGCGCGATCCCGGCCCACGATCTCGCGATCGGCGTGGGGATGGTGCTCGGCGCCGCGCTGTTCTACGCCATGTACCTGCTCGGCGTGCAGCGCCTGGGCGCGACGCACGGGAACCTCCGGGTGGCGTCCGCCGCGAACCTGGTGGCGACGGCTGCGCTCGCGGGGCACAGCGCCGCACTGCACCGCGACGATCTAGCCGCTGCGACGCCGTATCTGTGGGGCCTCGCGCTTCTGATGGCGGTGGTGAGCACGGTGCTGCCGCACCTGCTGCTCGCGTCGGCGATCGGGCGGATCGGCCCCGCGCGCGCGTCCACGCTGGGGATGGTCGGCCCGGTCGCGGCGTCCCTCCTCGGCTGGATGCTGCTCGGCGAGCCGCTCTCGCTGCTCCAGCTCGTGGGTGGGGCGCTCGTGGTGGCGGGCGTGTCGCTGGCCCGGAGCTGACCGGGTTAGCGGGAGAGATGCTCGTCCTCCTGGCGCTCGCCGCGTGCACGTCCCCGGCCGATCCAGCGGTGGCGGACCCCGCCGACACCTCCGACACCTCCGACCCGGCGGTACCGACAGTGCCCGTCCCCGACCTGGCGGACGTCCTGGGCGACTGCGACGGGCGGTTCGTCACGCCGACCGAGTACCCGAACCAGCTCGCGCGCGGCGACGATCTGCACCGATTGGAGCTCACGGATCCCGGCGCGGTCTGCAACGACGGCACGCCCGCCGTCCTCTACGTACGCGGCGCGAGCGACCCCACCCACGCCGGCGACTGGGTCCTGCACCTGCAGGGCGGCTCGCACTGCACGACCTTCGAGGACTGCGAGGTCCGCTGGTGCGGCGCCGGCTTCTACGACGCCTCGAAGATGAGCTCGACCTGGACGCCGGACGCGATCGCGGGCGCAGGGATCTTCTCGCAGGACCCTGCCAACGGGTTCGCCGGGTGGAACCACGCGTTCTTCTACTATTGCTCGTCGGATGTGTGGCAGGGGAAGGGCGGCGCGACGCTCACTGCAGGCGACGGGTCGCCCGTGCGCATCGAGCGGGCCGGGCACGACATCCTGGAGGCCGGGCTGGCGGTCCTCGAGGAGGGAGCGGCCTCGGACGACGGTGCGGCGACGCTCCCGTCGATCCTCGACGCGTCGCTCGTGCTGTTCACGGGGACGAGCGGTGGGTCCGTGGGCGCGCAGATGCACCTCGACTGGCTCCGAGAGCGCTGGCCGGCGGAGATCGGCCTCCTCGGCGTGTTCGACGCCGCGCTGAACCCCGACCCGGCGTTCGTGCCGCCCGCCGTGGCCGCGCTCCTCGACGCGAACGCTGCGGCCGAGCAGGGCGTGATCGCAGCGGACGCGGACGAGCCCATGTTCGGCGACGCATCGTGCCTCTCGGCCGTCGGCCCCGAAGATGTGTGGCAGTGCACCAACAGCTCGCGGCTGCCGTACCTGTGGATCACCACACCGTTCCTCGCCAGGATGGACCTGAAGGATCCGCCCACCGGCGATGTCTACCAGGCCGCTGGGGCCACGCCCGCGGAGTTCTCGGACGCCGTGGCGGCTTCGCTGGACGCGATCGCGGCGCGCGAGATCGGCGGCCGGACCGGGGGCGCGTATGGCCCCGCGTGTGGTGAGCACCTGGGACTCGAGGTCGATCCCTGGTTCCTCGCGCATCCGATCGTGACACCCACCGTGACCCACACGCTGGAGACCGCGATCGCCGCCTACATCCAAGGCGACTCCGTGAGCGCCGTCGACGCCGAGCAGGACGCGTCGCGTTGCCGGTAGAACGCCGGCCGCTGCATTCACCACGAAGAACGAAGATCCGAAGGGTCCACGAAGAACGATTGCTCTTCGTGAAGCCTTCGATCCTTCCGTCTTCGTGGTGAATCGTCTCTTCCGTAGCTACCTCCAGCTCTCCCGCGCCCCCAGCACCGCCGCCCCCAGCTGCAGCACCATCACCCCCAGCATCGCCCCGCTCGGGTCGAGGCCGGACACGATCGCCCCGATCGGGATCACCGGCATCCCGAGCGCGATCCACGCCGCCCACCTCTGCCCGCGCAGCGCCCCGGCCGCCACGCCCAGGTAGATCCCCGCCCCCGCGATCGCCGCGATCATCCTCGGCTCCCACCCGAGCAGCAGCGGCTGCGCCAGATCGCAGCACGCGATCGCCACCGCCACGCCTGCGAGCGCCCGCACCCTAAGCCGCGTCGGGATGGATGGGCAGGAACGTCCGCGCGAACGAGAACACGAGCGACGTCTCGATCCGGCTGACCTCCGGCCGGCGCGTGAACGCATCCACCGTCAGCGCGTGGAGGTGGGCGGTGTCCCGGCACACCACGTGGACGAGGAAGTCCGTGGACCCCGCGAGCTGCCAGACGCCGCGGGCTTCCGGCAGGTTGCGCAGGTGGTCGCCGAAGCTGTCGAACGACTCGCGCACGTGGAACCGGAGCTGGACGCCGATCATCGCCTGCAGGCCCAGACCGAGCTGCCCCGCGTCGAGCTCCGCGTGGTAGCCCTGGATCGCCCCGTCCCGCTCCAGGCGCCGCACGCGTTCCAAACAGGATGAGGGAGCCAGATCCGCCAGTCCGGCGAGCTCCTTGTTCGAGAGCCGCGCATCCTTCTGCAGGGCGTCCAGCAGGACGCGGTCGGTTCGGTCGAGGGCCCTCCGGGCGGGCTCTTTCCGAAGATTATTCGATGGACGGGGCATGAGCTGAATCCTATATGGTGTGCAGCCCATCATGGTGAACGTCGTGCGTTCCGTCAAGCCTCGCGCCGTACACGCCCCTGCCGCCGCGCCGTCACACGACCGCCGTGAGCTGCTGCTCGCGTGGGCCGCAGCGTCGCGTCGCTACGGCAGCCCGGCGCACACGCTGGAGGAGGCCGCGGACGCGCTGAGCGTCGATCTCGGCCTTCAGATGCGCTTCTTCGTCATGCCGACCTCCATCATGGCGGTGGACGACGTGGAGGGCCGCACATTCCTCCTCTCCGTGGCGGCGGGGGCCGCGCAGGTCGAACGGCTGGTGGGCGCGGACACGCTGATGCGGCGCGTCGCCGCCGGAACGCTTCCGGCCGCTTCGGCGCTCGCGCTCCTCGGCAACCTGGATCGCCGCTCGGAGCTGTACTCCGGCTGGACGCTGTGGCTCGCGGGGGCGGCTTCGAGCGGTGCTGCGGCCGCGGCCCTCGGCGGCGGCTTGCCGGAAGTCGTCGCGTCCACCGCGGTCGGGTCGTTGTCGGCGTCCCTGATACCGCTCCTGGCGCGCCGGCGAGAGACCGTGCGCCTCACGGAGGTCGTCGCGGGCTTCGCGGCCGCCCTCGCCACCGCGAGCCTGCCGCAGCCGTTCGCGCGGGACCTCGTCGTGCTCGCGGGGTTGATCTGGTTCATGCCGGGGTACTCGCTGACCACGGCGTTCGCCGACCTCGCCACCGGGCACCTGCTCTCCGGCGCGACCGGCCTCGTGGCGGCGGGCACGACCCTGCTGCTCCTCGCGCTGGGTGTGGGGCTGGGTTCGCAGATCGCCGGTTTTCTCCCGGTCTTCGAGACCGTCGCGGCGGTCCCGCTGCCCGTCACCACGCTCCCGCTGACGGTGGCCGTCGCCTCGCTGTCGTTCGCGATCCTGCTCCAGGTCCGCATGCGCTGGCTCCCGTGGGTCGCGGCGTCCTGCGCGGTCGCCGTCCTCGGGGACATGGCGGGGGACGTGGTCTTCGGTCCGGCGCTCGGCGGCGCGGTGGGCGCGCTCGCGGTCGCGCTCATCGGCGCGGTGGGCGCCCGCACCATCGGCCTCCCGCTCGCCGTGACGCAGGTGCCGGGCCTCCTCGTGCTCGTGCCGGGGAGCATCGGCTTCCGCGCGGTGCAGGCGCTCGCCCGGCAGGACGTGCTGGGCGGGATCGAGGCAGCGACCCACACCGTGCTCGCCGCGATTGCGCTCGTCGGCGGCTCGCTCCTGGGCGCCGCACTCCTGCCGTCGCGGGTGGAGCGGACGGCTCCCCGCGCGCATCGCCCCGTCGTCGGGTAGACTTCCGGGCTCGGAGGTCGGATGCGGTTTCTCGGAGCCTGGCGCGCAGCCCTGCTGGGAGCGGCGCTCGTCGCCTGCAACGGTGACGGCGAGAAGGACGATACCGCCGTCGACGGCGACGCCGACACCGACACGGACACGGACACGGACACCGACACGGACACCGACACGGACACCGTGCCGGAGGCCCCGCCGCCCTACGAGTGCCTCGATGGCGCCTGCGACGCGGATCCGACCGGTAAGTGGAACCTCCTCGGCGAGTGCCTCGCGGAGCCGGCCCTCGACGAGATCGAGAGCCGCTGCGCCGAGATGGACGTCGGGCTCTACGGCCTCGGCTCGGACGGCCTGCTCGAGTTCACTGGTTCGACCTACTTCTTCAGCGCATACGGCGGCTCGACCGGGATCGCCTACAACGTCCCCCCGTCGTGCAACACGACTGGCTGCTTGACCTTCGAGGTCGCGAGCCTCGCCATCCAGTGCACGACGACCGGAGATGGCGGCTGTGAATGTGCCGGTATCAAGCAGGATGCCCCGTGGCTCGACGCCGGCACCTGGTCGCGCTCGGGCGGAGACCTCGCTCTCACGAGCGACGCGTCCGGCGGCGGCAGCAAGACGTTCGAGTCCTGCGTGTCCGGGGACGACCTCTGGCTGTACGACCCGGTCCGGGACATCGCGGTTCACGGCGTCCGCACGCAGTGACTTGTAACCTCGTGTCGCGCGGGTGCCCCGCGGACCGTCCCGCGGTACGGATCTGTGCGGAGTCGACATGAGCACCCTGATCGGGGCGCTGAACCACAGCATCTTCCTGTACCCAGTGGCGTTCTGCGCGTTCGTCGCGGCGATCATCACGCTCGAGCGGATCTACTACTTGCTGGTCCGGGCGAGCCTCGCTCCGCGGCCGTTCATGGATCAGATCCAGCGCCTCGTCCTCGCCGGCAACCTGGACGGCGCGATCCACGTCTGCACGAGCGCGCCCACCGCGCCGCTCGCGAACGTCGTGAAAGCGGCGTTGCGCCACGCGGATGGCGACCGGGAGGAGCTGCAGATGGCCGTCGAGCAGGCCACGCTGGACGCCACCCCCGGGCTCCACACGCGCGTCGGCTACCTGGCGACCATCGCCAACGTCGTCACGCTGTTCGGGCTCCTCGGCACGATCGTGGGGTTGATTCAGAGCTTTGCAGCGGTCGCAGAGGCCAACCCGGAGGACAAGCAGACGCTGCTCGCCCAAGGCATCGCCATCGCCATGTACACGACCGCAGGCGGCATCTCGGTCGCCATCCCCACGCTGGTCGCGCACTCCATGCTGGTCATGCGCAGCAACGCGATCCTGGACGACATCGACCGGTACGCCCTCAAGGTGGTCATGCTGCTCGACGCCCGGCGAAAGGGCAGGGTGGACGCTCCGCCAACCCCGGTGTCGGGCGAAGGCGTCTGAGTGCGCAGGCGCGCGCGGCTCCCCATCACGACGCCGGAGGTCAACCTCGTCCCCCTGCTCGACATGGTGTCGCTCCTCATCATGATGCTCCTGGTCAGCGCCCAGTTCGGAACGTACTCGGAGCTCGAGACCCACCTCGCCGGGGCCGCCGCCGAGCAGTCGACGGAGGCCCTCGGGCTGCAGGTTGACATCACGCGGGAAGGCTTCCTCGCGTCGTGGACACGCGACGGCGCCCGGCAGGAACGCAGCTTTCCATGTGGCGATTCTTGCGGTGATCCGCAGCGCTGGGACACGGACGGCCTGCGCGGCCTCGCCCAGGAGCTCAAGCGCACCCACCAGGCCGAGCAGCAAGTCGTGCTCACCCCGAGCGAAGGGGTGGCGTTCGAAGTCGTGATCCGCGCCATGGACGCGCTCCGCACCGACCTCGGCGGCCTGCCCATGTTCACCGATCTCGTCGTGGGGACCTGATGGGCTACGGCGCCGCCCGCCGCCGCGCCCGCCGCCGCCGGGACGAGCCCACGGGGGAGCTGGCGCTGGCCGCCATGGTCGACATGATGATCAACATCCTGCTGTTCCTGCTGCAGCTCTACGGCAACAGCACAGTGATGGTGCAGTCCTCACCGGATCTTTCGCTCCCCCGCTCGGACTCCGCGGATCCGATCCGGTACGCCGTCAACGTCGTCGTCAGCCGCGCCAAGGTCACGGTCGGCCCGGACACCGTCTCCGAGTTCCCGGCCGAGAACCGGGTCCCCACGGAGCTCGACCTCTCGGCCATCACGGCCGCGCTCACGGCTGCGCGCGAAGCACAGCAAGCCCGCAACGCCACCACCGGCACCCCCGAGCCCGCCCAGGTGATCCTGCAGGTGGATCGCCGGCTCCCGTGGGAGCAGCTCAGCCCCGTGATCGACGCCGTGGGCTCCGCTGGGTTCGAGGACGTGCGGTTCGTCGTCGCGGCAGAGGCCACCGCCCCGGCAGGCTAGCCGCTCGATCGGCCTCTTTGGGGTCGTTCGATCCCGCCGCGGGTGGCCGGGCGCCGGTCCGCGCGCTCCAGCGGACGGCTGCCCTCATACCCCCTCCCCCTTCCAAGCGGGGAGGCGGATAATCCACGTCAGGCCTGCCAGGAAGCCCGCAGCAACCGGTCCCGGATCGCGTGCCCGAGCCCGTCGTCCGTCGGCGGCGGCTCCACGAGGATCACGTCCACCCCCGCGTCATCCAGTGCCCGCATCCCCGCGAACAGGTTCCGCGCCATCTCGGCCAGGTCTCCGTCGGCGCTCAGGGTCACCACCGCCGTGACCGTGCCTGCGCCGGGGGACATCCGCAGCAGGCCCACGCGATCGGGCAGCCCGTCGGGGAGGACGCCCGGGGCGTCCAGCAGGATCAGCCGCGTCCGGGGCGCGTAATGGCTCGGGAGCATCCCGGGGGCGAGCGGGCGGCCGTCGGCCTGGGCGGTCGTGACGACCCGGCCGGTCCACACCACCACCGAGCGCACGGCGGTGCCCCCCGGGCGGAGGAGCTGTAGCGATCCGTCTGGTGCGAGCGCGAGGATCGTGGACTCCACGCCCACCCGGCACGGCCCGCCGTCGAGCACCAGCCCGACCCGATCCCCGAGCTCCGCGACGACGTGCTCCGCCCGCGTGGGGCTGATCCGGCCGAAGCGGTTGGCGCTCGGCGCGACCACCGGGCCCGCCGCGCGGATCAGCGCCTGCGCGACCGGGTGGTCCGGGAACCGCACGGCCACCGACGGGAGCCCCGCCGTCGCGAGATCCGGGACGTTCGCGGTCTTCGGGAGCACCAGCGTGAGCGGACCGGGCCAGGCATGCGTCGCGAGCGCCCGCAGGACCCGGATCCCCTCCGCGTCGAAGTCCGAGAGGTCCACGAGCCCCGACGCGTCCAGCGCCGGCAGCGGGTCGCCTTCCAGGTGCGCCACGAGCGGGTCGAACAGCGGCCGCTCCTTGGTCGAGAAGATCATGGCGATCGCCGAAGCATCTCGCGCGCTGCCGGCCAGGCCGTACACGGTCTCGGTGGGCATACCGACCACCCCCCCGGCGCGCAGGATCGCGGTGGCGTCCGCGATCGCGCGCGCGGTCGGCTCGCGCACGACGGGCAGGGTGGGGGGGACTGGAGCTCCTGGAGACCGGGTGATCGCTGAAACCGTGGCGACCGGCCTTCTGGAATGCTAACCTGAGTGGAACCCTCGAGGAACGCGCGTGCGCCTCCTTTCCCTGCTGGTACTCGCAATCGTCGGCTGCGACGGCTCCGTACCCGATGACGTGAGCGTGCCGGACCCGGAGCCGGAGGTGGTGTCTCCGACCTCGTCGGACGGGTTCGTGCGCCTCCAGCCAGTGGATCACCTGATCCGCGCATCGATCGTGCTGCGCGGGGTGCGCCCGACCGTCGCAGACATGCAGGCCGTGCACGACGACCCGGCGGCGCTCGAAGGGCTCGTCCGCGGCTACGTGCAGACGCCGGAGTTCGGGGACACCATCCGCGACATGTGGGCGGAGATCCTGCTGCTCCGCAACGACAGCTACAACCAGCTCCCCGCCGTCGGTACGCTGTCCGACAAGAACCTCCAGGAGATGTTCACCGGCACGAGCGAGGAGCCGCTCAAGCTCGTCGAGCACATCGTCATGAACGATCTCCCGTTCACGGAGCTCGTCACCGCCGACTACATGCTCACGGACGGCGTCGTCGCGAAGATGTACGGCGTCCCCCAGCCCGATCCCACGCTCCCGGACGACGAGTGGCAGCTCTCGTGGTGGGGGGACGAGCGGCCGGTCGCCGGCATCCTCTCGTCCGCCCAGATGTGGCGGCGCTGGGAGTCCAACGGGAGCAACTTCCATCGCGGCCGCGCGAACGTCGTGGCGCGCGAGCTCCTGTGCGAGAGCTTCGATCACCGCGACATCCTGGTGCCGGGCGGCATCGACATCGCTGACGAAGCCGCGGTCGCCTTCGCCGTCCGCACGGAGACCGCGTGCGTCGGCTGCCATGCGGCGCTGGACCCGCTCGCCGGCTACTTCTGGGGGTACAAGCAGCTCATCCACCGGAACTTCGTCGGCACGGCCCACAGCGAGGGCTGCACCTTCGACTGGAGCAACGGGCAGACGCCGGAGTTCGGGGCGTCCTACCTGTACGAGTACTACTGCTACCCGCTGCAGCAGTACAACGTCGCGGACGAGTTCCTCTTCCTGGACTGGGGGCTGCCCGAGCCCGGGTACTACGCCATTCCCGCCCGCGACCTGGGAGAGGTCGGGGAGATCATCGCGGAGGATCCCCGGTTCTCCGAGTGCCAAGCCCGCCAGTTCTACGGCTACTACTCCCAGATCGAGCCGGAAGCCGTGCCCGTGGACGTCGCCATCGAGCTGCAGCAGAGCTTCCAGGAGAGCGGGTTCAACGCCAAGGAGCTCGCGGTCGACTCCGTGCTCCGGGACGACTTCACGATCCTGCGCTCGGCGGATCCCGCCGCGGTCCCGCCCCCCAACGGCGGCCTGCTGACCGTCCGCCCGGAGCAGTACGCGCGCACCGTGGAGAGCCTGACCGGCTACCGCTGGATGGCGGTCGGTGACCAGCAGGACTGCAACAAGGCGTCGAACAAGACGGTCGGCCTGTACGGCAACCAGTGCTGGGGGGCGGTCGACCTGTCGGACTCGGACCTGTACGGGTTCCGGGCCATGGCGGGCGGCGTGGACGGCGTGACCGTCACCCGCGCCACGCACACGGCCACCCCCACGAAGATGCTCGTGATGGGCGCCCTCGCGGAAGACGCCGCGGCGTTCGTCGTGGACGCCGACCTCGCCGGCGCGGCGAGCGACCGCAAGCTGCTGAACCTCGTCGAGAGCGGCACGGCGGACGAGACGTCGATCCGCGCCCAGCTCGCGGCGTTGCACCTCGAGCTCCTCGGCGAGTTCACCACCCCCGACAGCGAGGCCGTCACCTTGTCCTACACGCTGTGGACGGCGGCACACGCCGAATCCGGTGACCCCGTGGCGGCGTGGAAGATCACGCTCGCCGGCCTGCTCCAGGACCCCCGGATGATGTTCTTCTAATGGCACACCATCACTCGAATCTGTCGCGGCGCGGCATGCTCTCGACCCTCGGCGCCCTCGGCGCGGCCATCGCGGCCCGCCCGGCCCTCGGCGCCACCGGCGGCGCCAGGGTCCCGAAGAACATCATCTGGTTCTTCGCGAACGGCGGTTGGGACGTCACCTTCTGCATGGACCCGAAGCTCGGTGTCGGCTTCATCGAAGGCCCGGAGGTCGACGAGAACCCGAATATCCCGACCGATCGGAACGCCGTCTCGACGATCCACGGCCTCCCCATCGTCACGAACGAGCACGCGCGGCCCGCGGTCACGCGCTTCTTCGAGACGTACGGCCAGGACACGCTGGTCCTCAACGGCATCTGGACCGGCTCGATCGTGCACGAAGGCTGCCGCATGCGCATCCTCACGGGCAACAGCACGGCCAGCGTTCCGGATCTGCCGACCCAGATCGGCGCCCGCAACGGCGTCGGCATGCCGCTCGGGTCCGTCGACATGTCGGGCCTCGGATATGCGGGTTCTCTCGCCGCTTCCACGGGTCGCGTGGGCGTGCGCAGCCAGCTCAAGGCGCTGATCGACCCCGCGTCCGTGTTCCAGCCGGATCCGGCCGCCGGGTACGGCCTGCCGCTCCAGTCCCCTTCCGTCGGCTCGCGCGCGGCGATCGACGACTACCTGCGCTCCCGCGCCGCCCAGCTCCAGGGCGCCGGGTGGACGGACGGCGCGGTCAACGACCAGCGCGTCGCGGATCTGCTGCAGTCCATGGATCGCCGCCGCATGCTGCTCGATCAGGGCAACACGCTCGTGGAGGACCTGACGATCTCGGAGGAGCCCACGCTCGCGACGCAGGCCGGGACGGCCGTGGACCTCATCGCCACGGGAATGTGCCGCTCGGTCCTCGTCTCCGACCCGAGCTCGTGGGACACCCACGACATCAACTCGCTCCAGCACGACCGGTACGAGGACTTCTTCAACATCCTCGGCCAGATGATGGCGCAGCTGACGGCTGCCGATCTCCTCGAGGACACGCTCGTCGTCGTCGCGTCGGAGATGACGCGGACCCCCCGGCGGAACTCCAAGACCGGCAAGGACCACTGGGCGCACACCAGCATGCTCATGCTCGGCGGCGGCGTGACCGGCGGGCGCTCCATCGGCGCCACGGACGACGCCCTCGAGTCGCTGCCCGTGGACCTCGACACGGGGGAGGCGATCTACGACCGGGAAGCGTCGCCCGACGCCCCGCTGCTGAAGTACGACAACCTCGCGGCCGGCATCCTCGAGCTGTTCGACATCGACCCCGGCGAAGTGTACCCGACGATCCCGCCGCTTCGCGCGCTGACGGCGTGAGCATGTCGTGGCGCTGGCTGGCGCTCGCGGGCCTGGTGGCCTGCGGCAAGGACGACGCGGACACCGAGATCCCCATGGACACGGTGGATGACACCGCTCCGTCGCCGGACACCGATCCGCCGGCCTGCACGAACCTCACCTGGGAGAACTTCGGCGACGGGTTCGTGCACACGTGGTGCACGTCGTGCCACGGTGCCGCGATCGAGGACGACTGGCGACAGTGCGCCTCTACCGCCATCAACTTCGACACGCTGGCAGAGGTCCGCCTGTGGGCGGGCGAGATCGACCGGAAGGTCCAGGGCGAGAACATCCTCGGCCCCCCGCCGGACGACTGGGACGGCGTCGGCGCCCCGCCAGAAGGTGTGTGCAACGGCGTGCCGACCGCGCCCGACTGCACCTGCGTGGACGAAGCGGATCAGCATATGCCGCCTTCGGGCGGCCTCAGCGCAGAGGACAAGGCGCTCCTGCACGAGTGGGTCAGCTGCGGCACCCCGGGAGAGGTGTCTGCGCCCGGTGTGTGCGACGCCATCACGCCGACCGCGGGAACCGTCGAGCTCACATCCCAGGCGGCTGCGGACGCTTTCTGCGCGGACGGCCAGAACCACGTGGCGGGCGACCTCGTGCTGCAGGGCGCGGGCGCGGTGGCGCTCGACTGCCTGTGCGGCGTGGACGGGACGATCACGGTGGGCGCGGGAGTCGACAGCGTGGAGCTCCCGAACCTCGTGTCGGCGGGCGCGCTCGTGTTGGACGGTGCGGGAGACGTCACGCGGATCCTGGCTCCCGAGCTGCGGGATCTCACGACGGGCGACCTGGACGTGTCGTCGGCGAGCTCGCTGTCGGACCTCGGGATCCCATGGCTGCGGAATGTGGCGGGCGCCGCCATCTTCTCGGATCTCCCGGCGCTCGACGCCCTGCCGATCGACCAGCTCGCGGAGATCGGGGGCGACCTCGTCATCTCGGATATCGCGGCCGCAGACGCCGGGCTGCTCCGGATCCACACGATCGGCGGGGACCTGCTGGTCATCGACAACGCGTCGCTGAAGAGCATCGACGACATGAAGGCGATCGAGTCGATCGGCGGGAGCATCCGGATCGAGCGGAACAACGCGCTGACCGGCATCGAGATCGCCAACATTCTCGTGACGCTCGGCGGGGACATCGACATCCACGACAACCCGGACATCGACGTCGTGGACGGCTTCACGCTGCTCCCGGTGGCGCGGGCGATCACGATCACGGGCAACGACCTGCTCGAGGGGATCGACGGCTTCGACAACGTCCTGACGGTCGACAACGTCACGCTCGCGGACAACGAGGAGCTGACCTGGCTCGTCGGCTTCGTGAACGTCCAGACGGTGACCGGCACGCTCACGATCGCGGACAACGTGGACCTCGGCTCGCTCGCGGGGTTCGAGATCACGACCGAGATCGGCAGCCTGCAGATCACGGGCAACGGGATGAACGCGCTCGCGAAGTTCCTGCTGCTCACGGACGTGAACGGCGACATGACGCTCTCCGGGAACGGGCTGATGACGCTGATCTCCGGCTTCACGGCGCTGCAGCGGGTGGACGGGGACCTCACGATCCACGACCACCTGAACCTGGAGTTGATCACGGGCCTCTCGGCGCTCGAGAGCATCGGCGGCTCGCTGATCGTCACGGACAATCGGGACCTCCCGACCGCCGCGGCAGAGGCCCTGCGCGACAGCGTGGAGCAGATCGACGGCGCGGTCGTGATCTCGGGGAACCTGTAGGCCCGGTGGATCGCCGGGTGGACGTGGGCACCTGGGAGCCGCCGGCGCTCCCGGAACGGGCGTCCGACCCGGGCTTCGGGGCGATGGCGGGTACCCGATACTACGAGCGGCCCGAGCACCTGGCCGAGCGCCAGCGGATCGTGGACTTCCTGGACGCGCCGGGCCCGGTGGGCTTCGAGATCGGGTTCGATCACGGGAACGTGATCCTCGATCTCGCCCGGACATTCACCGAGATCCTGTGGGTCGGGGCGGAGGTCCGGAAGGCCCGGGTGGACGCCGCGGCGCCGCACGCCCCGCCCAACGCGCTGCTGCTCCGCGGGGACGCGCGGGGGCTGCTCGCGTCCGTGATCCCGGCGGGCCGGTTGTCGTTCATCTACGTGCTGTTTCCCTCGCCGTCGCACGATCCGCGGCACCTGTTGCTCACGCCAGCGACGGTCGCGGCGTTCGCCACTGCGCTCGCTCCGGGCGGGCAGCTCCACCTGGCGACCGATGTGCCAGCGATGGCGCGCCTGGCCGAAGGCCTGCTGTCGACATGGCCGGAGGGGCCGGGGGTGCCGCACGGAGGTGAGCTTTCGCGGCGGGACCGGGTGTGCAGGCGGGATGGGCGGGAGGTGTGGAGGTTTACCCGAATCCGCCCGTGACGCGGGGCGGTCCGTGCTTACGGATCTCCATGCCCACCGACATCTCGCGCCGCGTCATGGGTCTTTCAGCTGCGAAAGAGCGCTTCGGCCCGCGCGCCGACGCGATCGCACGTCGCCACGATCAGGGCGACCCCCTGGGGGACGCGATCGCCCGGTGGGTCCGCCGGGAGGGGTACGCGGGCCTGGATCGCGCGCTCGGCGGCGAGCGGGTGGACGGCCCGCCGGAGCTCGCTGCATTCCTGGTGCCATACCGGGAGATCCCGCGCGGCTGGGATCGGGGCCGGGCGGAGCGGGGCGCCGCGGTCCAGCGGATCTGGACGTTGCACGGGGGCATCGCGCTGCGGTGCCTCGCGCTGCCGACCAGCTACCTGTCGCCCGTGGGTGTGCAGCCGCTGCTCCATACGGGGCGGATGGAGCACGATCTCGAGCAGCGGCTCATCCGCACCGGCGTGTTCGTCAACGCCGTCACGTCGCCCGGCGGGATGGATCCGGGCGGCGCGGGGGCCCGCGCGTGCGCCCGCGTGCGGATCGGCCACAGCATGGTCCGGCTGTCCATGCGCGACGCCGGCTGGGATCCGGCAGACGGCGAGGTGATCCCGCAGCCCGACATGGCCGCCACGGTCCAGCTCTTCTCGTCGCTCTGGGTCACGGGCGTGCGGCGGCTGGGCGGTCGGATCTCGCAGCGCGACGCCGATGCTGTCCAGCACAGGTGGGCGCGCGTCGGCCAGATGATGGGCGTGGACCTCGACCTGCTGCCGGACAGGCACGCGGAGGGCACCGAGCTCCTGGCGCTGGTGATGGCCCTGGACGGCCCGCCGGACCCCCGCGCCGGCAAGTTGACGGACGTGCTGCTCCGCGGCCCGGGAGAGGGCCTGCCGGCCCGTCTGCTGGGCGGGCTGCACAGCGCCTGCGCCACGGAGCTCCTGGGCGACGATGGGCCGCGCCTCTCGCTCCGCCCGACGCGCCAGCCTTGGGTCCCCGTCGTGCGGGCGGCTGCGCGCTTCCAGGCGGCGGTTACCCTGTTACCGGGGTCCGAAGGGCTCTACGACCGGTTCTGGACCCGCATCGGCGAGCGGACGCTCCCCGCGCGCTAAGGCTTGGGTCTGAAGATCATCGAGGACGAATCCAGGCAGTACCGGAGGCCGGTGGGGGCCGGGCCGTCGTCGAACACATGGCCCTGGTGGCCGCCGCAGCGGGCGCACGCGATCTCGGTGCGGACCATCCCGAGCGTTCCGTCCTTGGTCTCCACGATCCTGTCGGCCTTGAGCGGCCGCGTGAAGCTCGGCCAGCCCGTGCCGGAGTCGAACTTGTCGGCGCTCGAGAACATATTCAGCCCGCAGCCCGAGCACGCGTAGGTGCCGGTCGCGTGATTGTCGTGGTACCGGTTGCGGAACGGCGGGTCGGTGCCCTGCTCGCGCAGGACGTGGTAGGCCTCCGGATCGAGGATCTTCTTCCACTCGTCGTTGCTCATCACGAGCTTCTCGACCTTTTCGGGGTCGGCCGGCAGGTTCTTGACGGCGGGCTCCAGGATGGGGAGGGCCTTCGCCGGCTCGGTGGGCGCAGACGCGGCCGAGTCACCTCCCCAGCAGGCAGGCAGGGCAGCGAGCGCGGCGATGAAAGTGCGACGATCCATCCGTGACCTCCGGGTGAAGCAGTAATCGCGCGCAGGTGCGCAGGGGAGCGGCGTCACACCGCGCGACAGGGAATGACGTCAGCGGTTGCCCCGGTAGTCCTGCAGGAGCGCCGTGGTCGATGGGTTGAACCCCGTGATCGGGCCGTTGGACGCGAGCTGGTTCCGCACCCGCCCCGCGAGCTGCTTGCCGAGCTCGACTCCCCACTGGTCGAAGCTGTCGAGCCCCCACACGAACCCCTCCACCGCCGTGCGGTGCTCGTACAGCGCGAGCAGCACGCCGAGGGCCGACGCGTCGCACGTCTGCAGCAGGAGCACGGTGGACGGCCGGTTCCCGAGGAAGGTCCGATGCGGGACCAGCTCCGGCGCGACCCCTTCGACCTCCAGCTCCGCGGCCGTCTTTCCCACGGCCAGGGCGTC
Source organism: Klebsiella pneumoniae (assembly GCA_945882675.1). GTDB lineage: Bacteria > Myxococcota_A > UBA796 > UBA796 > CANLGQ01. Next base: position 18,141 of record CAMCWU010000035.1, read on the forward strand.
CGGCTGCGCGAAGAAGTTCGCCATCAGCTCGTCGTGGTTGCTCACGGGCTCGCCGGGCAGCGCGACGGGCCGCTGGCTCTCGCGAAAGCCCACGAAGTCCGCCGGGACCGGCCGACCCTGGTGTAGCATCTGGTAGAAGCTGTGCTGGCCGTTCGTGCCCGGCTCGCCGAACTCGATCGGGCCCGACCACTCGGTCGGCGTGCCGTTGGCGGTCACGCCCTTGCCGTTGCTCTCCATCGCGACCTGCTGGATATGCGCGGGCAACCTATGTAAAGCCTGGCAGTACGGCAGCAGGGCGCGCACCGGGTAGCCGAGGAAGCTCGTGTTCCACACGCCGATCAGGCCGAGCAGCATCGGCAGGTTCTCCGCAGGCGGTGCCGTGCGGAAGTGCTCATCCATCGCGTGGGCGCCCGCGAGAAGCGCGCGGACCACGTCCTCGCCGTACTGGAGCGCAAGCGGGACCAGCCCGACCGCAGACGTCACGCTGTAGCGCCCGCCGACCCAGTCCCAGAACCCGAACGCGTTCTTCGGGTCGATGCCGAACTTCGCGACGGCGTCCAGGTTCGTGCTCACGGCGAACATGTGCTTCGCGACCGACTCCTGGCCGAGCGCGCCGACCAGCCAGGCCCGCAGCGTGCGCGCGTTGAGCATGGTCTCGGCGGTCGTGAACGTCTTGCTGACGACGATCACGGCTGTGGTCGCGGGATCGAGGCCGTCGATCGCCCGCGCGACGTCGATCGGGTCCACGTTGGAGAGGAACCGGAGCCGCCGGCCCTTCGCGGCCTCCGACGCCTGTAGGTCGGTACGCAGGGCCTCGTGGAGGAACTCGGGGCCGAGCGCGCTGCCGCCGATGCCTACGGCGACCGTGTCCGTGAGCGCCTTGCCGGTCGCGCCGGTGCGCTCTCCCTCGCGGATCTCGCGGGCGAAGCGGAACACCGCGTCCCGCACCTCCACGACCTCCGGCCGGTCGTCCGCGCGCAGGGCCACGTGCAGGACCGCGCGGTCCTCCGTGACGTTGATGCGCTCCCCCGCGAACATCGCGGCGATCCGCTCCGGCACCTCCCGCTCCCGCGCGAGATCCACGAGCAGCGCCAGCGTCGCGGGGGTAATCCGCTGCCGCGCGAGGTCGAGCGTCACCGTGCCCCACCGCATGCGGAGGGCGGCGCACCGCCCCGCGTCCGTGAGCAGATCCCGCAGGTGGGACGCCACGATGTCCGGGCGGTGGTCGATCAGCGCGTTCCAGGCGGGCGTGTGCATGCGGGCTCCCCCACGAAGCTACCACGGGGGTGGACACGCGCCAGCGCGCGCGGCTTTCCTGCGGGAATCCGCTACCTCATCCGGATCCCTCCACGGGCCTCGGGCGACGGACAACGAGTTGGCGTCCGGTGCCGGGCCGCGGCCCGCCGCATTCTTCGCGCGGCGGGCCGGGCGGCGAAGGGTC
>CAMCWU010000036.1 GCA_945882675.1 Klebsiella pneumoniae
GGCGATCGTCATGTCCGCCGCGAGGTCGCTCTCGGGATCGATGACCACCTCGATGCGAGGGTCCACGAGTCCGGAGCTGATGTACGCGACGTCGTCGCCACCGGCGCCGCCCAGCTCGCCGGCGGCGATGCCTCGATTGTGGGGGAGCAGCGCCACGGGTGCCCCGGTGCTGGTAGAGCCGGAGACGATGGCATGCACCATCGCGAGTCCGGCGGGCGTGTCGACACCCCACTCGGCTCTGCCGTCCCCATCGAGGTCTGCGGAGAAGCTGGGGTCCCCACCGAGGATGGACACGGTTGGCGCGTCGCCGATAGCGACCTCGCCGTACACCGAGCAGTCAGCGGTGGCGCGGCAGTCGTCGTCGAAGCCGTTCCCACAGATCGGAGCCGAGAACGGGTGAGCTGTAGGGTTCGTGTCATCGCAGTCCGGGCCGTCCCCGGCCGCGTTCGTGGGCCAGTCGTCCAGGTCGGCGTCATAGTCGTCGCCCCCGTCGCAGGCGTCATCCGGGCCGTTGTACCAGGTCTCCAGCTGGCCGGGATGGATGTCGGCCGAGATGTCGCTGCAGTCGGCATCGTCGCACCAGCTGTCGCCGTCCTGGTCGTTGCACGGCGGGGGCGCGGGCTCCCGGCAGGCAATAACGACCAGCAGGACAGAGATCACAACGGCACTTCGAACGCGCCCGGCTCGACCGTGAAGACCCGCCCGTTGTTCGGGTTGAAGTATCGCACCCCGCTGACTTCGCCGAAGCCCACCGGGTCACAGTGGGTATCGCCTCCCTGGATCCCGAAGTTGCCGCCCACAGACTGGAGATTCACGCCATCCGCACCGGCGCCCGGGAGGACCTGGTAGTTTCCAGGAGCGACCACGATGTTCTCCGACGACGCCACATTTGCCATGGCTGCGGCGAGCGAAGAGTAGGTGCATGGCCCCGCTCCGATGGCGAAACTCAGGACCGGACCCGCACTCGCGGATGGCTGGAGGGCGGCGATCGACTCGAAGACGAACAGCGTCAAGAGAGTCCGGACCGGGGTGCGCTCAGACGACCAGAGGATGGATGACCTCCGACCCTAGGATCCTTGACCTCGGAGCCTGCCGCAAGCCCGCACCTGAAGATCCGAGGCACAACGGCTAGTCAGGCCGCTCCGCCTGGAGCTCTCCCCCTGCGGTCTTCAGCGGTCCCCCTCTCCATGCGGTGCGAAGCGCTCGCGCGGAGCGCGCGGAGCGCACTGGCCATCGCAGACAAGGCCGCACCGGCTTTGCGTGCGCGCGGATCCCGTTGCCGGGCCGCAGCGCTCCGCGCGAGCGTCCTCGCCCAGTCGCCGCTCCTGTCGAGGCCTCGGAGGCGGTGTCGGTCGCTCTTCGCGTGCGCGCGGACCGGCGCCCGGCCACCCGGGCACGGGCTCGAGCACCCCCACAAGAGAAACCGAAGGCTACTCCGTACCCTCCAGGAGGTTCCCCGCGATCGCCACGTTCTCGGGCCCCACGTAGTAGGTCACCACGGACCGGGTGGTCGTGATCCCGTCCTCGTCCTCGGCCAGCACCGTGATGGTGTTGGCGCCCGGCTGCAGCGGGACGTCCGCCGTGAACGGCACGGAGCGCACCGGGGACTTGCCGCCGCCCGCGAAGAAGAGCTTGTTCTCCCCGGCATATACCATGACGTGGCGCACGCCCGTCTCGTCCGTGACCACGCCCGAGACCGTCACGCGCTCGCTGTCGCCCGCGGGCCCCGGGGCGCGAGTGACCTGCACGCGGGGCGGCCGGCGGGGCTCCGGGTTGGCCCAGGGCTGGCCGACCGCGAGGATGATCGGCTCCGTCTGCGTGTAGCCGGCGTAGAACCCCGCGCGCACGACGGACGCGTGGTCGTACGCGGCCTGGTCGCCCGAGTGGAGCTCCAGGTGCCAGCCGTCCGCGAACGGCGGGGGCTCGCGGAGGAGGAGGTCGAACGCGAGCGTGACGCTCTCGCCGGGGGCGAACGGGCGGACGCAGTCGTCGTCGTAGATCGGGAGCTTGAACCTGGCGACCCGGGCCGGCGCGGTGGTGGGGTCGCCGAAGAGGACGCCCTGCTCCAGGCCCGCGAGCTTCACGGGGCACTCCCCGCCGTCGCGGTTCACGGCCTTGCCCGGGGCGAGCTCGCCGTTCAGGACGTCCAGCGCCGCGCCGTTGTCCGACGTGAGCCGGAAGAACGGGAGCGCGCTCGGGCCCGCGCCGACGTTCTCGATCGTCAGCAGGAGACGCACGTTCTCGCCGGGCTCGGCCTTGCCGTCGCCGTTGCCTCCGGTCCCCGTGTCATCCCATTTCGCGGACCACGCGAGCGACGGGAGCGGCCGGCCCTCGATCGGGGCGAGGACGTTCGCTTCGCCCAGCGGCCCCGGGCCCGAGTCGTGGAACACGAGGTTCAGCAGGCCGCGCTCGGTCGGGTAGCCCGGCAGGAGCGCGACGTCGGTGACCCACTCCTTCGTCTGGCCGGCGTCGATCCGGCCGAACCAGAACTCGCGGTCGGTGAACGGCTCGCCCTTGCCGGCCAGCGCGGACACGCGGTACAGCGGCGTGGTGCCGGTGTTGGTCACGCGGAGCCGCACGGTCTCGTGCCCGCCGGCCACGAGCTGGCGATCTTCGCCGAGATCGAGCTCCACGGTCAGCGGGAGCGTGCCGTCCGTGCGCCGCGGGGCCGCCGGACCATTCGACCAGTCGAGGCCGGTCGGCTTCAGAGCCGCCGCCACGGCCTTCTCCTCACGCGTGCGGTAGCGGGCGACGACGGGCGCCGCGGCCTGCAGCATCTCCGCGCGGCGCGGGCTCGCGACGGAGACGAGGAGATCCCGGGCGAACTCGACCTGGAAGTCGCCCGTCAGGTCGAGGCCCGGCCCCTCCGGCGGTCGCGCCCGCTCGAGGTATACGACTTCGTACGCCGACTCCTCCGACCGCGTGAACGAGCTCTGGTCGAGCGCCTTGTCGAGGTCCGACTCGCGCCGGGCGTGATCGCGCCAGTACAGGCCGATCTCCTCGTCGCCGACGCGCGCGTCCCCCGCGCTGATCTTCATGGGCTGCAGCGCGATGTCCGCCGGGATCCCGACGCCCTGGATGCTCCGCTCGCCGGGCGTCAGGTAGTGCTGCGTCGTGAGCTTGAGCTTGCTCCCGTCCGCCATGTCGTAGAGGTTCTGGACCGAGCCCTTGCCGAACGACCGGTCGCCGATGATGACGGCGCGGTCGTTGTTCCGCAGGGCGCCCGCCACGATCTCGCTCGCGGAGGCCGAGCTGCCGTCCACCAGCACGACGAGGGCGACGTCCACGTCCGTCGGCTCCGGGCGCGCGAGCGTGGACTCGTGGGAGCGGCCGCGCCCGTCCGTCGTCGAGACGATGTCGCCTTCGCCCAGGAACAGATCGCTCACCGCGATCGCCTGGTCGAGGAGGCCGCCCGGGTTCTTCCGGAGATCGAGGATCAGGCCGCGCATGCCGCCGCTGCCGGCTTCCCGCTCGAGCTGGGCGACCGTGTCCTTCAGGCCGGACTCGACGAGGCTGTGGAAGTTCTCGATCTTCACGTACCCGATCGCGCCGTCGAGCAGCTTGCCCCGCACCTCGTTGTACGGGATGACCTTGCGGACGACCGCGATGTCGAGGAGCGCGGTCGCGCCGTCGCGCTCGATCTGCAGGTGCACCGGCTCGTCCACCGGGCCGCGGAGCCGCTCGACCGCGGCGTCCACCGTGAGGTTCGTGGTGAGCTCGCCGTCGATGCGGACGATGCGATCACCCGCCTTGATCCCCGCCTTCTCTGCGGGGGATCCCGGGTTCGGGTACTCGATCTTCAGGTCGCCGTCGTCCTCCGTCAGGCTGACGCCGAGGCCGCCGAACTCGCCGTCGTTCTCCACCTGGAGCTCGCGGCTCGACATGGGCGGGAGCAGCAGGGAATGCGGATCGAGCGTCGAGAGCGCGCCCGAGACCATGGCGTACTCGACGGGCGCGAAGGGGTCCGGCACGCCGTCTTCTTCCGGCAGATCCGACGGCGGGAGGTTCTCGCGGAGGATCGACGCGATCTGCATCAGCGCGCCCTGCATCTCCTTGCGGCCCGCGACCGGATCGATCTCGAGGACGGTGTCGAAGCCGGCGGCGGAGATCGCGAGCGTCTTCGGCTGGCGATCGAACATGACGGACGGGACGGCGCGCTCCACCTCTTCCAGGCTGGCGACGAACATGGCCTCCCAGTCGATGCGCCCCGGCTCCACGTACGACTCTTCGACGTGGTAGAGCGTCCGCTGAACGAGCGCGAGATCCTGGAAGACGTACGATTCACGGGCGTTGGCGGCCGCGATCCTGGGAACCCAGCCCTCGCCGTCCGCCAGCACGCCACGCTCCCACAGCGCCAGCCGCTGGAGCCCGCCGCTCGCCGCGAGACCCACGCCGCCCGCGGCAAAGCCAGAGGCGAAGCCGAAGAGCGCCAGCGAACGTGCGACGCGGAACATGGCGACCCCGCGGGGCGCGACGGGGCCCCAGCTCAACTGTAGGCGCGGGATCGGGGGGTCGTCAACCTCTCTCGATGGACTGCCGGCCCGCCGCGGGGTACCATCCCCGGCCATGCCGCTCAAGCTCACCTGCCCGAACTGCGGAGCCGCCGTCCCGCTGACCGAGCCGCTCCCGCAGCCGGGGGACGAGGTTCAGTGCGGGAAGTGCGCGGTGGCGCTCGCCGTGAACTACCCGCCCGGCGTCGTCGAGCAGCTCCGCTCGCGCGGGAAGCGGTTCCAGGGCGCGCCGGCAGCCGCGCAGCCACCGCGAGCAAAGCCGCCCGCCAGGCTCGTGAAGTCCCCGGCGCCCCGTCCGGGGCACGGACCGCGCACGGCCATGACCGCCGCGACGGAGGCGTACGCCGACTCGGGCCCGCGGACCGTCGGCAGCGTGATCGCGACGGAGATCGAGCAGCCCCGCGTGGACGCCACGCAGTCCGGCGTGGACGAGCTCGGCATCGACCGGACCGTCCCGGGCTCGCGCTCGCCGTACGGGCAGCTCGCGGGCGGCGCACCGGAAGAGGACGACGATCGCGTCGGACCGGCGTCGGAGGTCGATCCCACGCACTCGGACGAGCCTTCGCTCTCGGATCCGCGGCGGGCGCGCGATCCCCGCAAGCCGGCGCGGGCGCGGCGGGACGCGCCGATCCCCCGCAAGAAGCAGGTGAAGGCGCAGAAGGGCTCCCTCGGCCGCAAGACGGCAGGCGCGGCCGGCTGCCTCGGCACCACGGCCATGGGGGCGCTCGCGCTCCTGGTCGGCACCATGCTGCTCGGCCTGGGCGTCATGTTCGGCGGATACTGGTACTACTCCCAGGATCTCCCGACGATCGAGACCCTGCGCGCCTACCAGCCGCCGACCGTCACCGTGGTGGAGGACAAGGACGGGAAGATCCTCGGCGAGATCTTCGACCAGCGCCGCTACGTCGTGCCGGTGGCGGAGATGCCGGCGCACGTGAAGAACGCGTTCCTCGCGGCGGAAGACGCCAACTTCTACGAGCACGGCGGCATCGACTACGAGGGCATCGTCCGCGCGATCCTGCGGAACGCCGCAAAGGGCCGGATGGCGCAGGGCGCGTCCACGGTCACCCAGCAGGTCGCCAGGAACTTCCTGCTCACCCGCGACAAGAAGCTCGAGCGCAAGGTGAAGGAGATCATCCTGTCGTGGCGCATCGAGGAGGCGTACGAAAAGGATCACATCCTGTTCCTGTACCTCAACGAGATCTTCCTCGGCAACCAGGCGTACGGCGTGGAAGCGGCGTCCCGCGCCTACTTCGGCAAGGGCGTAAAGGAAATCACGCTGGCGGAGGCCGCGATCCTCGCCGGGCTCCCGCAGCGCCCGACCGACTACGCGCCGAACAAGCACTTCGAGAAGGCCCGCGAACGCCAGGAGTACGTCCTCGGCCAGATGCTCGAGAAGGGCTACATCACGCGCGCCGAGCACGACAAGGCCTGGGACGAGAAGGTGGCGATCGTCGCCAACAACAACGCGTTCCGCCAGCAGGCCCCGTGGTTCACGGAGCACGTCCGCCGCTACCTCGTCGAGAAGTACGGGGAGGACGCCGTGCTTCGGCAGGGCCTGCGGGTCCGCACGACCTGCGACCTCGACCTGCAGCAGCTCGCGCAGGAGTCCGTGACGCGCCGCGCGGACGACGTGGACATGCGCATGGGCTTCCGGCGCCAGGGCCTCGAGCACGTGGACGGGGCGGCGGCGATCGCGAAGAAGCGCGACGAGCACGAGGCCGCCATGCGCAAGGCCATGCAGCTCGCGCTGGATCCGGCCGGTCGGGAGCCGCTCCCCGCGAAGTCGGCGCTGACCGCGGGCGAACGATACCCCGCGGTGATCCTGGAAGTAGCGCCGAAGTGGGCGCGTGTCGGCGTCGGCGACCACGAGGCCATCGTGCCGATCGCGTGGTCGGACTGGGTCTACGAGCCGGATCCCACGCGGTCTTGGCGCGGGCGGACCGCGACCGACTTCACGGCGAAGGTCGACGTCGACGGCGACAAGCAGGACGACGGCCCGATCCTGCAGGCCGGCGACGTGGTCGAGGTCCAGATCGAGGGCAAGGACACCACCGAACCGGCGTTGAACGCGGTGTTCACGGGCACACCCGGCGCCTCGCAGGCGTTCGCGGCAGCACGGCTCCATCAGCGGGCAGAGGTGGAGGCCGCACTGTTCTCCATGGACCTCGACACGGGCGCGGTGCGCTCGATGGTCGGGGGGGCCGACTTCGGCGAAGGGCAGTTCAACCGCGCGGTCCAGAGCCGTCGGCAGGTCGGGTCGACGTTCAAGCCGCTCGTGTACGCCGCCGCGATCCAGAGCAAGAAGGTCACGTCCGCGACCGTGATCCCGGACGCCCCGATCGCGTTCGCCACGACCGCGGACTTCGTGTGGAAGCCGTCGAACTACAGCAACGACTACATGGGGAATATCACGATCCGGCGCGCCCTCGCCTTGTCGAGGAACACCGTCACGATCCGGGTGCTGGAGACGATGGACCCCGGCATGAACAAGGACGTGATCTACCAGTTCGCGCGCAAGCTCGGCATCGGCGGCCCGCCCACCCACGCGCTGCCGGAAGGGCATATCCCGAGCCCCGAGAACGACGTCTTGTGCCCGTGGATCGAGGAGACGAAGACCAGCACGATCTGCATGGACCACTTCCCGCCGCGGACCGACCAGGACACGAACACGGGCCACCGCGCGCAGCTCGGCGCGGACGACCACCACATGTGCCGCGCCTGCGACTACTCCATGGCGCTCGGCTCGGCGTCGCTCACGATGGAGGAGCTGGTCCGCGCATACGCGGCGTTCCCCTCGGGTGGCGTCCTCGTCGAGCCCTACTATGTGGAAGAGGTCCGGGACCGCGACGGCAAGGTGCTCGAGCAGCACTCGAAGGCCGAGTTCCACCGGGTGATGGAGCCGGAGGTCGCGTCCATCGCCACCTGGCTGCTGGAAGGCGTCGTCAGCGAGGGCACGGGCAACGAGGCGAAGCGCGAGCTCGGGCTGTCGGGCCTGGGCGGCAAGACCGGCACCACGAACGACGAGAAAGACGCCTGGTTCGTGGGCTTCACGCCGAACGTGATCACGGCGGTATGGGTTGGCTTCGACCAGCCGCGGAGCCTCGGCGTCAGCTCGACCGGCGGCAAGACCGCGCTGCCGATCTGGATCGATTATATGCGGGAAGCCGCTCCGAAGTCCGACGATCGCGGGTTCCCCATGCGCGGGGACCTCGAGAACGCGAACATCGACGAGGCCACGGGCCGCCAGGTGTCCAGCGGCGGGCGGAGCTACCCGTTCCTGACGGGCACGGTCCCAGAGGGCACCGGCGGCGCCGCTGGCGAGATCTCCCTCGAGGATATGCCGGAGCTCTAGCGAGCGGGATACCCCGTGCGCTCGGAGGTCGGATGCGTCGCTGGCTGCTGCCGTCACTGGTGTGGCTCGTCGCGAGCTGCCAGGGTGTGCTCGTCGACACGTACGACGCGTGCGAGATCGTCGGGCAGCTCTCGGCTCCGGAGGCAGCGCCCGGGGACACCGTGCGCCTCACGGGCGGGCCGTTCACCACGACCTGGGACACGATCGTGCAGGTCGACGGCGCCCAGGCGGAAGTGCTGGATGTGGCGTACGAAGGGGACTGCGCCGAGTGCCAGGACTGCCAGCAGGACGCCCTCCAGTGCTCCGGGTGCGACGACGCATGCGCCGCGTGCACGCAGTCCGTCGACTTCGTGGTCCCGGACGCCGCGGGCGGCGCGACCACCGTGGTCCTCACGAACGCGTTCGGCAGCACGGGCCCCGTCCCGTTCACGGTCAGCGGGTCGGTGCCCCCCCCGGACACGGACACGGATACCGACGGGGATACGGACACAACCGGTGACACCGACACCGACACCGACACCGATGACACCGACACCGACACCGACACCGACGACACGGACACGGACACGGACACGGACACGGACACGGGGGTGACGGGCGACACCGACACCGACACCGACACCGGCGCGCTCCCCGCCGACACCGCAGACACGGGGGTGCCCGACACGGGCATCACGACGAACTGACGGTTAACGGCGGGAGGCTGGCCGGCACTGTCCAGGTGGCTCTTGATGCCGGCACCCGCGTGGGGTAAACAGGGGTCCGTCTCGCGGACACCCTGGCGTGCCCGCAACTGCCTTCGCGATCTCGGAGATCGAATGCGCCCGATCGTCACCGCTGCTGCGCTCCTGTTCGCCTCGCCCGCCTGGGCCGGGGGCCTCGGGCTCGTCCTGAACGGGGGAATGCACACGGACCGCGTCTACTACTACTCGGACACCGAGAACACGTCGGAAGGCCCGGTCCTCCTCGAAGATCAGGATCTCTGGCCCCAGTACCAGCTCGCCACGAGCGTGGTGCACGCGGGCACGGGCCTCGAGATCCTCCTCGGCGATCGCGACGACAAGATCATGGGCCTGTTCCGGTTCTACGGCATCGCGGACATGCCGCAGCTCGACCCGCTCAGCCTGAGCGTGGGCGATCTCGACTCGGAGATCTCGAGCATGGACACCGTCCACGCCAACGTGCGGGACGAGATCGAGCTGTTCGGTGTCGCGACCGTCGGCCTGAACTGGGGCGTCTTCGGCAACCCCGACACGGCACAGCTCGGCTTCACGGCCCAGCTCGGATCCGGGTTCCTCGCGAAGTCCCACAACGAGTTCCTGCAGGCCAACGTCGGCCCCATGGTGACCTGGAAGGTCGCCCGCCAGGTGCAGCTCTTCGGGGACGGCACCTACCAGGTCCGCTACCGCAAGGGGCTCAGCCACGGTGGTAACCTGGCGATCGGCGTCCGTTATCTGTTCGACTGAGTGATGATCCGGGTCCTTCCTCTGCTGTGGCTGGGCGCCTGCGCGCCGGCCCCGGATGACTGGACGGACCAGCTCGTCGCCGACTCGGCCTGCTACCGCGTGAACCTGCTGGACGGCGTGGACGCCGGCGGGACTGCGGAGCTGCACGACCTGCACGCGTGCCTCGACCAGAACGGGGACTTTGCGGCCCTCTCCGGGCTGGATACGGCGCTGGACGCGCCGACCGCGATCGGGGTCCCCGTGGGGCTGGAGCTCGCCGCGCTGGTGGATGCGCTGCCGGCGTCGGGGATCGACCCGTTCGCGCTCGCGGGCGTGCTGGTGGACGCGATCCGCGCGCCCGGGCGGCCGCTGGACGTGCTGCTGGACGTGGCGTTGGAGGGGATCTACGGCGAGCCGGCGGCAGATGTGCGGGTCGCGCGCGGCGCCGTGGCAGACGGGCTGATCACGCCGCTCCACCCCGTGCTCCCGGGCGTCGCGGATGTGCTGCTCGCGGACGACCTCGCCCTGTCGGCGTGGCTCGGGGACCTGCTGGTGCACCCGGAGACGGCGCGCTGGATCCGCTCCACGGAGGCGACGGCGCGCGCCACGGACCCGGCGGTGGCGGGCCCGCGGGACGCCGCGATCCCGGATCTCGGGCAGGCGCGGCTGCTCACGCTCGACGCCACCAACGATCGCTGGCCGGACGGCACCGGCGACAGCCTGCGCGACGCCGCGGCGGTGTGGGCGCTCGGCCCGGTCGTGCCCGCGATCGCGGACGAAGCGAGCGCGATCCTCGGAGATCCGGCGGTGCGCGCGGGGATCCAGGCGGACCTCGTTCGGTTGCAGGCGGACGGAACGCTCGCCCGCGCGGTGGACGGCGCGCACTGGATGGCGTCGGTGGATGTCCGCGGCGGGAGCCTCGATCCCGCGGAGACGAGCGGCCTGCACGGCTTCGTGCGGTTGCTGGCGGACACGAACCAGCCGATGGACTGCTCGGTGGATCTGGGGCTCGTCTCGCTCGACTTTTCCTTCGGGAACCTCGCGGTCTCCACGCTCGAGCTCATCGCGTCGACGCAGCCGGAGACGCTGCAGGCGGCGGGATCGGTGTACGGCTTGCTGTTCGGGAACGACATCGGGGAGTTCGTGCTGGAGGAAGCCGCAGATCTCGGCGTCTGCCCCGGACTGACGCAGCAGGTGGTGGACGATCTGGCGGCGGTCGAGCTCCTCGCGGAGCCGGAGGCCGCGGACGTGCTCGTGGCGTTCGTGGCGGTGATCGAGACGCTGCAGGAGAGCGGTCGCATCACCGCGCTGGCCGACCTCGTGGACGACCTGTACGAGACCGGCGCGTGGTCACCGACGGAGGAGCTGCTCCGCGACATGGCGCCCTCGCCGGCGATCGAGGACCTGCTGGCCGCGATCCCCGTGCTCGCGGACCCCGCGAAGTTCGGCGTGACGGCCGCGGGCGCCCCGCCGTGGGACCTGCAGGCCGCGCTCGACGTGGTCGCGTGGGTCGTCGATCGCGATCCGGCGAACGGGGTCGGGGCGGACGGCCTCGATCGCACCGGGTTCGAGCGGATCTCGCCGCTGGTGACGGCGCTCCTCGGCGCGGACGGGACCTGGGTGGCGATCGACCGCGCGGCGGCCCTGGCGCGCGATCCGCGCAGCCGTGTCTCGGGGATCGTCGCGGCGTTCCCGGATCTACTGGCGACGGATCCGGAGCTCGTGCTGCTCGCGCAGGTCGCCCCGCTCTTCCGCGATCCGGGCATCGCAGGGCCGGTGCTGCGGATTGGCGCCACGCCCGCGGTCCTCGACGCCGCGCTCGCGACGGGCGACGACGGGCCGCAGCCGCTGGACTTCGGCGGCCGCCTGATCACGGAGGGGGCGCTCGAGGATATGCTCGTGCTGGTGGATCTGGTCTTCGGCACGCTCGGCGGCTGACTACCGCCGCCGGACAGGATATCCCGTCGCTCCGAGAGGTCGCATGCGCTACGCCATCATCCTGTGGGCACTCGTCGGCTGCCAGCCCGTGGACCCGAACGCCTGCTCGGACCTCGCCAAGGTCATCGCGTACGACGATCTCGACGGTGACGGCTACGGGTCGGACGGGAGCGCGCGGGAGACATGTGGCCTCCTGACCGGGCAGACGAGCGTCGGCGGCGACTGCGACGACTCGCGAGCGGACAGCGTCCCCGGCGCCGCGGAGCAGTGCGACGGCCTCGACAACGACTGCGATCTGCAGGTCGACGAGGGCATGCCGCTCAAGACCTTCTGGTCCGACTACGACGGCGACGGGATCGGCAACCTCGACTACCCCACTCAGGCCTGCCAGCTCCCGCCCGGGTACGCGGTCGAGCACGGCGACTGCAACGACGCGCTCGCGGAAGTGAACCCGTTCGCGATCGAGATCTGCGACGGCATGGACAACGACTGCGACAACCGGACGGACGACACCGATCCTTCGCTCGACGTCTTCACGCAGTCGACCTTCTGGTTCGACCGGGACGAGGACGGCTTCGGCGACCCGCTGAACACGACCCTCGCGTGCACGGTGCCCGTCAACTACGTCGACAACGCGGACGACTGCGACGACTACGACGCAGAGATCCTGCCGGGTGGAGGCGAAGTCTGCGACGGCGAGGACAACGACTGCGACGGCCTGTGGGACGAGTCGGACCCCGACCTCGACCCGGCGGAGCTCGAGACCTTCTACATCGACGTGGACTCGGACGGCTACGGTGACGGCGTCGCCACGTTGGAGGCCTGCTTCGAGCCGCTGTTCTTCGTTGACAATATGCGCGACTGCGACGACGACGAGCCGCTGCTGGGCCTCGCGGACGCGTGGCTGCTCGACACGGACGGCGACGGCGTGGGGGCGGGCGCTCCGTCCGCCGATAGCTGCGTCGCCCCGGCGGCGGGCTGGGTCCTCGCGGCGAAGGGCGTGGACTGCGCGGCTGCGGACCCCGGCCGCTACCCGGGCGCGGCCGAGATCTGCGGGGACGGCGTCGACCAGGACTGTGACGTCCTCGACCTGTTCTGCTCGGTCGACATCGCGGATACGTGCGCGGAAGCCGACTTCCAGCCGGTCGCGGACTCGGGCACCTGGCCGGTGGACCTGGCGCTCGGCAGCGCGGCCAACAACATCGATCTCGCGGCGAACGGCTGCACGCGCGCGGCGACCCGCGGCGGGGACGGGTTCGTGAAGCTCGACGTCGGCCCGGGTGAGCTCGTCACGCTCTCGCACACGAACGCGCAGGACGGCTCGGTGTACCTGGTCTCGGACTGCGCGGACGCCACCACCTGCGTGGCCGGCGCCGAGAACGAGGTCGGGAGCGGCACCACGGAGAGCCTGCTCTGGCTGAACGACTCGGCCGTGGACGCCACGATGTACGCCGTCTTCGACTGCACCGGGGCCGCCTGCGGGGACGCGGACGGGCTCGTGCAGGTCGGGTACGACGACTTCCTCGCGGACACGTGCGTGGAAGCGCAGGGCTGGGCGGAGTTCACGACCGGATCGATCACGATCTCGGCGGATCTGACCGGCTTCGCGAACGACATCGACGTGGCGAAGAACGGGTGCACCACGCAGAAGAGCGACGGCGCGGAGGGCTTCCTCCCGGTATTCCTGGCGCCCGGCGAGACGCTGTCGGTCGAGTACCAGCAGGACACGGCGGACGCTTCCGTGTACGTCCTCGGCGACTGCACGAACGTGGCGAGCTGCGTGCGCGGGGCGGACGCCACGGTCAACACCGGGATCGAGACGCTGTCGCACACGAACGTAACCGGGGCGGGCGTCACGCTGTACGTGGCGTTCGACTGCTTCGCCGCGGCCTGTAACGACTTCACGGCGAATATCGTCGTCTTCTAGCCCGCTCCTGGCGCCGGGTCAGCGGCCCGGGCCCCACAGCTCGGCGCGCAGGCCGGACGCCCGCCGGACCGTGGCCTGGAGCGCGCGCTCGACGGTCGCGGCGTCGCCCACGAGCGTCATCTCCCGCTTCGCGCGGGTGACGGCCGTGTACACGAGCTCGCGCGTGAGGATCGGGGACGGCCGCTCCGGCAGGACGACCAGCGCGTGATCGAGCTCGGACCCTTGGCTCTTGTGGATCGTCATGGCGAAGACGGTCTCGTGCTCCGGCAGGCGCGCGGGCGCGAGGTAGTCGACGCCGTGATCCCCGCGGAACGCCACCTTGAGCGTGCCGTCGGGCTGGCGGACCACGACGCCGACGTCGCCGTTGTAGCGGTGGACGACCGGGTCGTTGCGCAGGATCAGGACCGGCCGGCCGGGCCACAGGGCGCCATCCGCGCGGAAGCCAGGGATCCGGGCGGCGCGCAGCAGGTCGACGACGGCCGCGTTCACGCCGTCCACGCCGAGGCGGCCCTGGCGGTGGGCGCACAGGACGCGGAAGCCGTCGAGGAGGGTGAGGACCCGCGCGTGATGGTCCGCGGGCGGCTCGCCCGGGCCAGGGCCGTCGAGCAGGGCGGTGAGGTACGGGCGATAGCCGGCGACGATGGCCGACTCTACCGCGGGCGTGAAGGCACCGCGGGGTCCGTGGGGCTCGAGGTGGACGTCGCGCCAGGCGGGGTCCTCGAGGACCGCGACGGCCGCGCGGGCGTCGAACGGGTGGGCGAGGCACGCGCGGGCGAACGCGCCGACGCCGCTCCGGTCGGAGAACCGCCGCGAACGAGAGAGCTGGACGATCGCGTCCTGGGGGCCGGGCTCCGCCAGCCGGTCCACGTCGAGCGGGAGCACCACGCCGGCGAGCTCGCCGAGCTGGTCCGCGAACCCGGCCGAGACGGCGATCCGCTCGACCTTCGTGGGCCCGCACAGGTCGGCGAGGACCGTCCCGGCCTCTACCGACGCCAGCTGGTGCTGGTCGCCCAGGAGGACGAGCCGAGCGCCGGGGCCCACGGCGTCCACGAGCTTCGTCATCAGCGCGAAGTCGACCATGGACGCCTCGTCCACGACGACGACGTCGTACGGGACGGGGTGCGCGGCGTCGTGCCGGAAGCGCGTGGGGTTGGCCGGCGTCCACCCGAGGAGGCGGTGCAGCGTGGCCGGCTGCAGCGCCGTAAGGAAGCCCTCCAGCCCGGTCACGGTGGACCCGTCCGGGAGCGCACCGGCGGCCCGCTCGAGGAACGCCGGGAGGTCCGCGGCGATGGCCTCCTTCATGCGGGCGGCGGCCTTCCCGGTCGGCGCCGCGAGGGCGACGCGAATGCCGGCGCCACCCCGGTTCGCGGCGGTCCACTGCGCCCACAGCAGCGTGAGCGCGCTGCGGACGGTCCAGGTCTTCCCGGTGCCAGGGCCGCCCGAAATCACCGTGAAGCCGCGGAGCACTGTCATGGCCGCCCCTAGCTTTTGCCGATCGAGGAGCGTGTTTCCGGCCGGAAACAGCGCGTCCAGTCCGCGGCGGAGGAGCGCGGGATCTGCGGGGGGACGGAGGACGCGCACCCTGGCGTGCAGCGCCGCCGCGAGGCGCTGCTGGTAGACGAAGTACCGATCGGCGTACAGGAGACCCCGAAACAGCACGAACGGCCGCGCTTCCGGGGGGGCTCCACCATCCCTGACGAGCGGGCTGGCGGCGATCTTCTCGAGCCAGGCAGCGCGATCGGCTGGCCACGGGAGCGGCGGGCGCGGCGCGTCGTCCGCGGGGCGCTCGGGCAGGACGTCGTCGTCCCGCAGCGCGCCCAGGTCCACGCAGATGTGCCCGAAGCGCGGCGCCCGAACCGCCAGCGCGAGCCCGAGGAGCACGTCCGGGTCGGCCTCGCCCGCGAACGCGCCCAGGTGGTCCACGACATGGACGTCCACGGAGCCGAGCACGCCGGCGGCGTGGAACGGCCGTAGACGCGCCGCGACAGCCGCCCGCACGACGGGGTCGGGCTGGCAGAGGGGGGCCATGCGGGCCTGGCTCATGCGCGCACCGCGGCGCCGCCACGGAACACCGCGTCGAGCGCTTCGATGACGGCGCGCGGGGGGCGGTCGAAGAAGCAGCCCGCGCGCGTGTCGCCTTCGATCGGGGTGGTTTCGCCGATCATCCCGCGGAAGAACAGGTAGTACACCCCGCCGAAGTCCCGCTCGTAGTCGTACCCCGGCACCCGCCAGCGCAGGTAGCGGTGGAGCGCCAGCGCGTAGATGTGGTACTGCACATAATAGTGGTGCTGCTCCATCTCGTAGCGCATACCCTCGCCGCAGAAGTGTTGGACCGGCCAGCGCCGGTGGCCGTGCGGGTCCAGGCGGTTGCTCTTGTAGTCGGCGACGAACCAGCGGTCGTGGCCCGCGACGGGGTGGCGGAACACCAGATCGATGCTCCCGGTCATGAACCCGGCGAGGGTCCCGAAGTCGCCGAGGCCCGCGAGGTACGCCGCGCGCACGAGCCGCTCGTCGTCCGGCCCCAGGCCGAGCCGCTTGCGCACGCCGAGGGCGCCGACGATATGCTCGGACTCGACCCGAGCCGCACCCTGACCCCGGGCGGCGTCAATTCCCCCGGCGATCGGGAAGTCGAAGCGCAGCTCGTCGAACCGGCACTTCTTGGGAATGTCGCACAGGCGGGCGTCACCGAGCGCGCCGCCCAGCGGGGTCCGCAGGACGTCGCGGAGGCCGTTAGCGAGCGGAATCGCCCAGGTCTCGGCGTCGAACCCGTGCAGCGGCAGGCGCTCGCGCAGCACGCGGAGGAGCGCGTCGAGGTCGCCCCCGTCCCGGACCCACGTGAAGTCGGCCCGCTCGAACACTTCGTGGAGGAAGGTCCCCGCGGCGGGGCCCGCGGGGAACCGGGCGAGCGGGACATCCGGGGCGTCGTCCGGCACGGTGATCCGCGGGGTCCAGGTCGGGTCGGCCGCTGGGAGCTCGGGCAGGGCGTCGACGTCCATGCCGTCGCGGTCGGCGTCGTCCTGCCGGTAGGTGACGGCGCGCCCGGCGGTGAGCGCGCTGTAGCTGTAGCGCCGCCAGGTGGCGTCCAGCTCGTACCGGGCGAAGCCGCGCGCGCGGAGCTCGTCCTGGATGGCGTCCGGCGGCGTCCAGCGCGGCCCCGGCTGCGGCGGGTCGCACCGGCTGACGGCGATGGTGGGCGCGCCGTCGTCGGCAGCCGAGCCGTCCGCGAGCGCAACGAGATCGGCCCACAGGGCGTCCCGCGTGGCGTCCTCGCGGGCCCACGCAGCGGCGAGCCGGTCCGTGCTGCCGTCCCGCGGTTCCCCGTGGAGCGCGGAGGCCACCGGGGCCTCGTGGAGCTGGGCGAGGTGCCCCGCGTACAGCACGCACCGGTGCCGCGCGCGGGTCACGGCGACGTACAGGTTTCGGACGCCCTCCTTGCGGCTCTCGAGAAGGGCGCGCCCAGCGCTCTCGCGCCGATCCGCCCGCAGGTCCAGGATCCGCCGGTGCGGCCGCTCGGGGTGCGGGACGACGTGGAATGCGTCGCTTTCCTTCGGGAGGAACGCGTCCCACAGGTACGGGGCGAAGACGATGGAGAACTGCAGGCCCTTGCTCTTGTGGACGGTCATGACGGTCACGGCTTCGTCGTCGCGCTCGAGGCGCAGCTCGAGACGCTCGGACTCCCCACTCGGTCGCGCACGCTCCCGTTGGAGCCACGCGAGGAGGCCGGAGAGCTGGAGGCGATCCTCGCTCTCGGCCTCGTGCAGGAGCTCCGAGACGTGGCGGAGGTTCGTCAGGCGGCGCTCCCCGCCGGGCTGGCAGAGCAGGCGGGCCTCCACGCCCTCGTCGTCGAGGGCCTGACGGAACGCCCGCAAGAAGCCGCCAATCGCATACGTCGCCCGCCACGCCGCCAGCCGCTCGAGCCACCGATCCCAGCGCGAGATCGCGGCCTCGTCCTGGGCATCGACCTGCGCGACGTCGAGCGCGGTGCGCCCAAACAGGCGCGTGGTGGCGCACACGCGGGCGGGGCCGTCCCGCCCCTCGTCGAGCGCCCGCAGCCAGCGCTGCACGTCCAACGCCTCCTCCGAAGCCAGCACGCTCTCGGCGCCAGTCAGGACGGCCGGGATGCCGAGCTGCCCGAGGGCGGCCTGGATGTCCGCAGCCTGGGCGCCCGTGCGCACCAGGACCGCGACGTCGCCGGGCCGGACGCCCCGAAAGCCGTCCCGCCCGCTGTGGATCTCCGCGCCGGAGAGCAGGAGCTCCGCGACGTCCGCGGCCACGCGCCCGGGCAGGAGCTCCTTCGCGCGCCCCTTTCCGAGCGGTCCGTCGCCGCCGCCGTCGAGGTCTGCGTCCACGAACCGGAGCTGGAGCGGCGCGCGCCATCCGGCTGGGGTGTCGGGGCCGAAGCGCAGGCGATCCGACGGTTCCCGGGGCGGTGCGTCCACCGGGACATACGGGATCGCGAGCTCCCCGAAGAAGCCAGGGCGGTGCATCACGTGGTTCAGCGCCCGGAGCAACCGGGCGTCGGAGCGGTAGTTCCGCGACATGGTGAACACGCGCTCGCCGGCGACGCGCTTGGCCTCCAGGTACACATGGACATTCGCGCCACGAAAGCCGTAGATCGCCTGCTTCGGGTCGCCGATGAGGTACAGCCAGTGGGCCCCGCCGCCGAAAAGCCCGTGGAAGATGGTCCACTGCAGGTCGTCCGTGTCCTGGAACTCGTCGATGAGCGCCGCCCGAAAGCGCGCACCCACCGCGCCGACCAGCGCCGCCCGCTCTGCCGGATCCGCGTCGGACCGGAGCGTGCGCGCGAGCCCGCGCACCAGGTCCTGGTACCCCTGCGCCCGGCGCTCGGCGTTCCGGCGCTCCATCTCGCCGCGGACCCACCGCACGAACCGGGCGCGCTCGCACGCCGCGACCCGAGCGGGAACTGCGAACAGCTCGTCGATCGCGGACATGGCGGCGGAGAAGGTCAGGCCCGCGCCCGCCGGGAGCTGCTCGCGGAGCTTCCGGGTCCAGTAGCTGTGGTTGGACGGGATGTCTCCGAAGGGCGGCCGGTTCGCGAGCCACGCGGTGAAGGTCGGGACCTCCTTCCCCGCGCGGGTCTTGCGGTAGGTGAGCTGCTTCGGGTTCGTGAACACACCGCGCT
Source organism: Klebsiella pneumoniae (assembly GCA_945882675.1). Taxonomy (GTDB): domain Bacteria; phylum Myxococcota_A; class UBA796; order UBA796; genus CANLGQ01. The sequence goes on from CAMCWU010000036.1 coordinate 18,320, forward strand.
TGTTGGCGGCCTCCAGCTCGTCCGGCAGCTCCGCGGCCCACGACTCCTGCCAGCGGCGGGCCACGCTCGCTAACGTGCGGTCCCAGGAGCTGCCGTCGACCTCTTCCGGGTCGGGCCGGAGCTCCAGGTCCGGGTCGGAGACGGCCGCCCGAGCGAGGGCGAGCAGAGGGGTGCGGGAGAAGCCGCAGTGCTCCGTGAGAAAGCGGAACCGCTGCGGATCGTCCGCGTACAGCTCGCGAGACAGGAAGTCGTCCACCAGCTCTTCCAGCAGCCGGCTGTCGTCTGTCACGAGCTCGAGGTCGAAGTCGGAGCCGCTCTCGAAGGCGTTTTGCTGCAGCATGCGCTGGCAGAAGCCGTGGATGGTGCTGAGCAGGCACTCGTCGAAGGTGTCCACCGCCGCGCGGAGGCGGGGGAGCCGCTCGGCCACGTCGGCGGCGAGCAGGGCTTCGAGAACGGCGTCGCCGCCAGCGGTCGCCCGCCCGTCGAGCACGGCGAGCGCGAGCCCCAGGCGCCGCCGGATCCGGTCGCGGAGCTCGGCCGTGGCGGCCCGTGTGTAGGTCACCACGGCGATCTCGCGCATCGCCACGCCTTCCTCCGCCACCAGCCGCACGACGAGGTTCTCGATCCCGTAGGTCTTGCCGGTGCCGGCGCTCGCTTCCAGCAAGGTGAGGCCCGGGACCAGTGGATCGGTTGGGTGATACTCCAACATCTCGCTCACCGCCCACCCCCGTCGAGCCAACCCTGCACGTCTTCGTCGCTGCGCTTCACGGCGAGGGCCGGCCGCCAAAGCGTGAGCGCCGCGCGGGCGAAGGCACGGTCCACGGGCACCGGCCCGACCGTCGCGTCCCGCAGCGGGTCCACGCCGTCGTACACGCGACCGACGTGCGGATCCGACAGGTCGCCCCGCTCCGCCCGCCACGCGCCGACGGCGGCGCCGAGCGCCTTCTCGAGGCCGGCCACCTGGTCCTCCGCGACATCGTCCGGCTCGAGCCCGCCCTTGCTCGCGTACTTCCACGATGCGCCCTGGAACAACGGCACGGGGGCGTCGCACCCG
>CAMCWU010000037.1 GCA_945882675.1 Klebsiella pneumoniae
CCCCCGTGGCAGCCACTGCAGGCGCCTGTGGCGTGGGCGCGAGCGCCAGGGCCGCCCCCGCCCCGCCCAACGCTGCCGCGGGGGCCGCCCCCTCCTCCTCCCCGATGTCCGCGGCCCAGTCCGGCATGTCCGTCATCGGCCCGCCGGGATCCGCCGCGGGCGCGGGGCCCGGGACCGCGGGGCCCATCTGGGCGATCACGGCCGAGTTGTCCTCCGCGACGCCGGCGTCCTCCCGCGCGGGGTGGCGGCGGCCGTGGTGGTCCTGGTCATGATCGTGGCGGCGCTGGTGACGGTGGGCGGACATGGGCACCTCTCGGGCCCTCCCCAAGCACGCCCCGTGCCACGAAACTCTCGGCGTTTGCTCGTCAGGTGACGAAGGTCACCGACGGACGTCTCGCGAATATCGGCGTCGGACCTGCTGACGGCTGCTGACGGACGTCCGTCGCTGGTCCGTCGGCGCGAGCAGATCGAGGGGTAGTCAGCGGGGGAGGAGGATCACGGCGTCCTGCCCGAGCCAGCGGACGAGCGCCGTCGCCTCTGCCTGGACCAGCCCGTGGGTCACGAGCGCCGCCACGACCGCGTCCTCCGGCGTATCCCGGGGGATGGACGCCGCGAACAGCTTGCGCGCGAGCTTCTCGGCCACCTTCGTCGGCTGCTGCCAGCCGCGCACGAACCCGACCCGCGCTCCGGCGGTCAGGTAGCTCTCCACATTACCCAGCTCCTGCCCATCGATCCAGCCGATCTGCGCGGTCGTCGGGTCCTGGTCGGACGCGTACGAGAGCACGGCCGCCTCCTTCCCGGGCGCATCCAGGACCGCGCGCCCCGCGTACTTCGCAGCCGGCTCGTCCGCGTTCCCCGGATCAGGTGGGCGTGGTGCGGACCAGTGGAACAGCTCGAGGTCGCCGATCTTCAGCTTCCCATCCGGGGTCCCGTCGGGGTCGAACCCCACTCGAAGTCCAGGCTCGCGACGTCCGCCGCGAGGGCCACCAGCGCGGGCGGCGCCTTCCCGTCCAGCCGCTGGAGCGCCGGCATGGACGCCGGGGCGCCCGGGGCGTCCACCAGCACGTGGACATCCGGCCGCCGCGCGAGCACCCGCAGGTACGTCAACAGTAGGCGGGCGAGCGGCATTCCCCAGCGGATCTCGTGCAGCGCGTCGAGCTCCGCCACCGAAGGCAGGCGCGCCCGCTGGCCGCTCGACGGGGGGGAGGCGGTGGCCGGGGCCACGGCGTCCGCGCCGTGGACGCGCTCCAACACCTTCTCGAACGCGATCTGCGCGAGGTTCGCCGCACCCGCCGCGGCGAGCAGCGCCAGCAGGTCGGCCTCTCCGTGGACGGGGATCGCGAGGGCCAGCGCCCGCTCGGCGTCCGCCCCGCCGTCCTCTCCCGCGAAGACGAGGTCGATCCCCGGCGTCACGTGATCCGCGACGCGCGCGCCCAGCGCCACCAGCGCTTCTCGCGCGTCCGCCGCACCGATACGCGTGAGCGTACCGGCCAGCACCACGGTCCTGTCACGGACGTCCGCCAGCTCCACCGGACCCCCGCTCACGCCGGAGAAACTGTTAGTTCGGCCAGCAGTAGTTGGTCTCGCCCGAGAAGCAGTTGTCCTGCACGTACGCCGAGTAGGAGCACCCGAACGCCCCGCAGTTGTAGGTCGAGTTCTTCTTGAAGTCTTCGGCCACGGGCGTCTTGCAGTAGGTCGCGTCGGCGTAGCCGGACACGAACGCCTGGTAGTCGAGCTTCACCTTGCTGGTGCTGCAGTGGTAGTCGGTCGACACGCCACCCAACAGGAGCGCGCACGCCTCGAGGCAGGTGTAGGTGGGGGGGTTGGTCACCCACGACGGCCCGTTCCCCACGACAAAGGAGCCGAGCGGGCCGCACGACTGGTCCGCGCCCGAGCAGTCCTGGTCGAGGCCGTCGCCGCAGATCTCGGGATTACCCGGGAACTTCAGCGGGTCGGCGTCGTCGCAGTCGTCGACCGCGGGGTCCGGCGCCGTGTTCGGGCCGGGCTCCACGCAGGAGGCGCCGCCGAGCGCGGGTCCCGCCCCGATCCCGTCGTTGTCGGCGTCCGCGACCCACACCTTCGGGCCCTGGATCAGCGGCTCGTTGTCGTTGCAGTCGCCGCCGACCTCCGCGTACCCGTTGCCCACGAAGCAGGCGTCCACGAGCACGAGGTCGTTGCCGACGCCGTCCAGGTCCAGATCCTGGTAGAACGTCGAGAGCTCGGCGGGGTCGAGGTCCGGGTCGTCCTGGTCGATCAGGGTGTCGCAGTCGTTGTCGGCGGTGTCGCACACCTCCATCCCGCCGGGCAGCACGGCGTCGTTGGCGTCGTCGCAGTCGCCGGGGGTCTCCGTAAACTGGGCCGGGTTCGGGTTCGAGCACTGGGGCTCGCCGAAGGCGTCGTCGCCGTAGCCGTCCTGGTCGCGATCCGGGTAGTAGATCGTGGTGGTGGTCGGGTCGAGCGTCGGGTCGGCGTCGTCGAAAGTGCCGTTGCAATTGTTGTCGTAGCCGTCACAGATCTCGGGCGCGGCCGGGTACGCGTCCGCGTGCGTGTCGTCGCAGTCCGTATTGTCTTCGGACGCGTTCGCCGGCAGCATGCAGGCCTTCACCAGCGTGTTCGGGTCGCCGAAGCCGTCGCCGTCCGTGTCCGCGAAGTACGTGCGCTCGATCAGCCCGTCGTCGATCAGCGTGTCGCAGTCCTGGTCGATGCCGTCACACTCTTCCGCGGCGTCGAACGAGATCCCCGCGTTCGTGTCGTCGCAGTCGTCTCCGTTCGCCACGAACCCGACCGTGAGATCGCACACTTCCGTCGCCGTGGCGGGGTCGCCGTCGCCATCGCCGTCCGCGTCCTGCCACGCGCCCACCTTCGTGGACGGGTCGCAGTCCGCGGGCTTGTCGCCCGGATCTTCAGTCTGGCAGCCGATCATCGACGCCAGAAGGCTCGAGGCCAGGAGGAAGGAGGCGAAGTGACGCATGGTGACTCCTCGTGTGCGAAACGGATCATACCCCATCCGTGCGCGATCTGGTGCGCGATCGTCACGAAAACTCGCGACAGGTCTCTTGGGGGGCTCGGGCCCGTGCCTGGGTGCGTGGGCTCCGGTCCGTGCGCTCGCGAAGGGCGGCCGCGGCGGATACGCTCTCGACGTGGAGGGCGGTTGCAGGCCTGCCTCGTGGTCCCGAACCGGTGTGATCCGTGAACGACGCCCGGCAGCGCTCCGAGTCGGCGCAGCGCAACCGCGCGCCCCTGCGCGACGCGCTCGCGGCCCACCTGCCCGCGACCGGCGCGCTCCTCGAGATCGCGGCGGGATCGGGGGAGCACGCGGTGTTCCTCGCGCCGGCGTTCCCGGGGCTGCGCTGGCAGCCGACGGATCGCGACCCGGCCGCGGTGGCGAGCATCGCCGCCTGGATCGCGGCGGAGCCGGCGGCGAACCTCGTCCCGCCCCTGCTGCTGGACGTGGCGGACGGCCGGTGGCCTGGGGGACCGTACGACGCGATCCTGTGCGCCAACATGATCCACATCTCGCCGTGGTCGGCGACGGAAGCCCTCTTCAGGGGCGCCTCGGAAGCACTGCGGTCCGGCGGCCGCCTGGTCACCTACGGGGCGTACAAGGTCGGCGGCCAGCACACGGCCCCGAGCAACGCGGCGTTCGACCTGTGGCTCCGCGACCGCGACCCGGCGTGGGGCGTGCGCGACATCGAAGCCGTCGACGAGCTGGCCCGCGCGAACGGGCTCGCACCGGGCCCGCGCACGCAGATGCCGGCCAACAACCTGCTGTTGCGGTTCGACCGGGCGTGATTCGAGGGGAGCTGCAGAGGGAACGAAGAACGACCCTGCAAACCACGAAGACACGAAGACAACGGCTGCCGGGCCGGCGACCATGCCGGGGGCGCTCGGGCCGCTCCTCGTGGTCCCGAGCTCTTCTCCGAGCGGACGGACCGGAGCCCAGCCACCTCCGGCCCCCGGAGATCTCCCAAACGACCTTCGGGAGCCGGTAAGCCATCGATACCGCAGGTTCTACGCGCGTAGACCGGCGTCCGCGTCACTTCATCGGGCGGCGCCACGGGAGGGAGTGCACCGAAACGCGGCCTCCCGACGAGACGATCCAGTCGTCGTGGGTGTCGCCGTCGACGTCGCCGGCGGCGGCGCAATGGAGGGGACCTGCGGTCGTGGCGGTCCAGGCGGGCTCCGAGGAGAGGCCGGCTTTCCCGCCGAGGTAGAGGATGGCGCGGCCCTGCGCGCCGGCGTCGCTCGCGCACACGAGGACGTCCGCGAACCCGTCGTGGTCCGCGTCACCCGCTGCGGCGACCTGGCGCGTAGATTCGGACCGTGCCGGGCCGGGAAGCGCGGTCCAGGCCGGCTCTGTGGCAGGGCCAGCGGCCGAGCCGAGGTACAGGTACGCGCCGAACGCCCCGCCGGGTGCGCCCACGAGGATGTCGGCGTAGCCGTCGCGGTTCACGTCGCCCGCGCCAGCCACCGACGCGCCGAAGCCGGCGTTTTCGCTGTCCCCTTGGAGGGACCACGCGGCACCCTCGGACAGGCCGCGGGGGGAGCCGAGGAACAGGTACGCTCTCCCGCGGCCGAGGATCGAGTGATCGTACTGGGGCGCCCCGACGAGGAGATCGCCGTAGCCGTCCCCGTTGGTGTCACCCGCGGACGCGACGGAGATCCCGTCGGAGTGCTTGCCGGTCGCCGCCACCTCGAACTTCCACGTCGGCGTCGGCTCGGGGCCAGCGCCAGATCCGAGGTACACAGCGGCATGCCGCCCTCCGTCGGTCGTCACCAGGTCGTCATACCCGTCGCCGTCGACGTCCCCGGCCGCCGCGACGTCGGGCTGGTTGCCCTGCACGACGACGGTCCACCCTGGCTCTCGGGCGAGTCCCGCAGGAGAGCCACGCCAGAGCTCGACGCTCGCGGTCCACGCGAGCGGGAACAGCTGGGATGGGCCGGGCGTGGCGACATCTTCGAACCCGTCTCCGTCGATGTCTCCGACGGATGCCGTCAGTCCCCGCCCCCGCTCCGTGGTCCACGCAGCTGCCGTCGCGAGCCCCGCCCTGGAACCGTGATGAACGCGCCTCCCGACGAGCAGGTCCCCCATCCGGTCCCCGTTCACGTCCGCGGACGTGGACCCTGCCTCCGACGCGATAGACCAGATCCCCGGAACGAACCGCATCTCCAGCGCCACCGGCCCCGCGGCGTCCACGGTCAGCTGCAGCTCCGTCGGCGTGCCGCCCACCGTCACGGGGAACGGGCGACCTCCGGCGTCCCACGCCACGATGTCCGCGATCCGCACCGGCAGTCCGTGCGGCCGCACGAGCCGCGGATCCCCGGCGCCCAGGTCCACCGTCGCCCCGCTCACCGCGAGCGTCACCACGACCGGCCCACCCCCCGCAGGCGGGTCCGCGAGCACGCCGTGAACGAGCCCATCCGGCAGGTTCTCCCACCACTCCGACAGGCCCGGCCCGCGCCGCTGATCCACCCGGTGGACGCACCGCCCCCCGGGATCGGGCTCCGTCAGGCACGGGCCGAGGATCGGAGCGCCCGGCGGGGCTCCCGCGAGCGCCACGCCCACCCCCGTGACCGTGTAGTGCGCGCCGCGGAGCACCACTCCGGACGGCCCGACGTCTGCGCGCAGATCGAGGACCGGGCTCGCCAGGAGCCAGCCGTCTCCCAGCGGGATCGGCCTGTACCCGGCGGTCTCGGCCCACTTCGGGTGAGCGGGCGCGTTCGCGGGGCGGGGAGGGATCGCGAGCGGAGGAGGGGCACCGCACGCCGCGAGCAGCATCAGCGCGATCATCGGAACCGCGTAGCCGGCGGGTGCCCGCGGGTCCAGGGATCCAGATTCCTCAGGCGAACGGCCGCGCCCGTGGTAGTGTCGATGGAGGGGGTTGGCATGCGGAATATCGCCTTGGCGCTGGCGATCGGCTGCGGGAGCCCGCCGGTCGTGAACGGGCCCGTGGAGCCGGCCGGAGACGTTCCGACGGCACCCGCGACCCCCGAGCCGCTCACGGCCCCCTCCGACGCGACCGCGACGCTGCCCGCGCGGCGGTCCACCCCGCTCGTCGGCGGGACGCTGCTCACGGCGTCGACGGCGGACGACATCGTGTACGCGTCCGACCCGGAGAACGACCGGATCTTCGCGCTGAACACGGATGTGCGCAGGATCGCGTGGCAGGTCGACCTGCCGCGGGGCGCCGAGCCGTTCCGCCTGGCAGAGGCGGGCGGCGCGCTCTTCGTCACCCTCCGGGGCGTCGGCGGCCTGGCCCGCGTGGACCTGGCTTCGAGCGAGCTCACGGTGCTCCCCGGCTGCGACCAGCCGCGCGGTCTCGCCTGGGACGCCGCCCGGGAAGTGCTCTTCGTCGCGTGCGCCGGCGGGGAGCTCGAGCGCCGCGCCGCCGACGGAGCGCTGGTCTCGTCGACCTGGATCGACGGCGATCTCCGGGACGTCGTCCCGCTCGCGAGCACGGTGCTGGTCTCCCGGTTCCGCACGGCAGAGGTCCTCACCCTCGACCCGTGGACGCTTGCGGTCCTCGATCGCCGGGCGCCGGCCCCGGTCGTGGAGAACGAGGCCCTGGAGACGGAGAAGCGCTTCGAGCCGCACGTCGCGTGGCGGATGATTCAGGGGAAAGGCAACGAAGTCATCGTTTCTCACCAGCTGCAGCAGACCACGGAGGTCCCGCTCGGCTCGGGCGAGGAGAGCAACGCCGGCGCATACGGCACGTCCGTCGAGTGCGGCATGGTGCGCAGCGTGATCACGCGTTTCTCCGGCGGCGATGGGCAGCCCGTGAGCTCCCCGGCGTTCGTCAGCACCGCGCTGCCGCTGGACATCGTCCTGCACGACGGCGACCTCGAGCTCCTCAGCGGCGCCGACAACTCGCTCGGCTTCGTTGGCGGCCTCCAGGAGCAGGAGGACGCGACCTGCGCAGAGTCGCTGGTCCAGGCCCGCTTCAGCTTCGACGGCCGGGCCGCCGCGGTCGCCTACGACGGCGCGGGGCGGTTGGTGGTGGCGAAGCAGGCGCCGTTCGGCGTCTTCGTCGACTACCAGGATATGTTCATCCACGTGCCCGCTGGCGGCCCGGAACGCGCGTTCGAGCTGTTCCATCAGGAGACGCCGAGCGGCCTCGCGTGCGCGTCGTGCCACCCGGAGGGCACGGACGATGGCCACGTCTGGCAGTTCGGCGGGATCGGCCTGCGCCGCACGCAGAACCTGGCGGTCGGGCTCGCGGACACGGCCCCGTTCCACTGGGACGGCGAGTTCGAGCACACGCAGGAGCTCCTCGCGGACGTCATGGTCGAGCGCATGGGCGGCCGGCCCGTGAGCGAGAACGTGGCGGAGGGGCTGCTCACCTGGATGGACGGCCTCGCGCCGGTCCGGGTCACGCCGTCCGGGAATGCTGACGCGATCGCCCGCGGGGAAGCGCTGTTCTTCTCACCCGATCTCGCCTGCGCGTCTTGTCACGCGGGGCCGGCGTACACGTCCGCGGGCGCCCAGGACATCGGCCACGGGATGCCGCTCGAGACGCCGAGCCTCGTCGGGGTGGGCGGGCGCGGCCCGTGGATGCACGACGGCTGCGCGCTCACGCTCGAGCAGCGGTTCCTGGACGCAGAGTGCGGCGGTACCCTCCACGGCGGGACCGTGGATCCGGCGGATGTGCCGGATATGGTCGCGTACCTCGAGACGCTCTGACGTCCGCTACGCTCCGGCGTCATGCCACTTCCAGATGATCTCTTTCATGACTTCGGACGTTCCGCCGCCGATCGTGAGCAGGCGGATGTCCCGGAAGGTGCGTGTGATGTCGTACTCTTCGATGTACCCGTACCCGCCGTGCATCTGCTGGCAGTCGTAGATCACCCGCTGGGCGAGATCTCCGGCGAACAGCTTGGCCATCGACACGAGCTTGGTCGGATCTTCGCCAGAGACGAGCTTCGCTATCGCCTGATGGGTCAGCGCCTTGGCGGCCTCGAGCGCGGTCAGGTGCTCAGCGAGCTTGTGCTTCCAGATCTGGAAGCTGACGATCGGGCGGCCGAACGCCTGGCGTTCCTTCCCGTACGCGATGGCGTCGTGGAGTGCGATCTCCATCGACGTCACGGCGGTCAGAGCGGCCGTCAGGCGCTCCCCCTGGAAGTTCTTCATGATGTAGTAGAACCCGGCGTTCTCGTGACCGAGCAGGTTCTTCGCGGGGACCCGGCAGTCGACGAACGAGAGCTCGCAGCTGTCGACCGAGCGCGTCCCGAGCTTGTCGAGCTTGCGGCCGACCGAGAAGCCCGGCGTATTCGTGGGGAAGAGGATGAGCGAGATGCCGCCGTGGCCTTCCCCGCCCGTGCGCACCGCGAGGGTGATGAAGTCGGCGAAGCTGCCGTTCGTGATGTACGTCTTCGCGCCGTTGATGACGTAGTGGTCGCCGTCCCGGCGGGCGGTCGTGCGGATGGCGGAGACGTCGGACCCGGCGCCGGGCTCGGTGACGCCGAGGGCCGCCACCATCTCGCCGCGGATGACGGGCGCGAGGAACTCCGCTTTCTGCGCCTCGGTCCCGATCTCGTCGATGATCGGGGTCGCCATGTCGGTGTCGACGAGGATCGACATGACCAGGCCGGCGTTGCGGGCCGCCGACAGACCTTCGATGAACGCGGCGGTGTACCACCAGTCCAGGCCGAGGCCGCCGTGCGCCTCCGGGAAGCGGATCCCGAGGAGGCCGAGGTCGGCCAAGTCCTTGAAGATCGAGCGCGGGAAGCCCCCGGCGGCGTCCCACTCGTAGCGGTGCGGCGCGAGGTTCTGGACGGCGAACGCCCGCACGGCCTCGCGGAGCTGGTCGTGCTCGGGGCCGTACGGGGGGAACTGCACTAGAACTCCACGCCGAGGCCGAGCTGGACCATGAGCTGCTGGTCGGAGAGCGACCCGCGGTCCTCGCCCGTATCCTCGCTCTGCAGCACGATCTTGCGCGAGCTCCAGGCGAAGCCGACGTCCGCGTACAGGTTGTCGACGAACGCGTACCCGATCTCGCCGTCGATGGCGGACGCGTACGGCGTGGTCGCGTTGGCGAGCGCGACCTCGTACGCGCCGATGAAGTGCAGCTTGCCGACCTCTGCCCCGATCTCGGGGCCGATGCCGAGGCCCGGCAGGCGGACCTGGCTGTACTCGATGGCGCAGCCGGCGGTGAGGCAGCCGCGGAAGAGCAGGAAGTCGCTGTACCGGACGCCGGCCTTGGCGCCGACCCAGAACATGTCGTCGCCGGCGTCGAAGGGGAAGCGGCCGTTCACGTCGAGGCGGATATCCGAGAGGAGGTCCGAGGCCTTCTGCGAGAACGACGCGTTGTCGATCGAGTACCAGGCGGTGCGGACCTTACCGTGGAAGCCGAGGTACCGGACGGCCGGGATCCACACCCGGCCGTCGACGTCGAACCCCACGGCGCCAGCTGCGCCGCCGTTGCCGCCGCCGACCGTGAGCGGGACGGGGAGGAGCTCCCCCGGCTCCTCGGACGGGCGCTGCTCGTACGAGTACTGGGCGGCAGTGCCGTTCGCGCGGGCGCGCAAGAACGGGTGATCGCCCGCTTCCTTGGGGGTGCGCGGGACCTTGGGCTCGGGCGCGGCGGCCACGGGCGCCGGCTCGGCCCCCGGGACAGGAGTCGGCTCCGGCGTGGCGGCCACGGCGTCCGCGACAGGGGCGGGAGCGGGAGCGGGGGCCGGGGGGGCTCCGCCCCAGGGCGAGCCGGCCGCGGCGGCGGGCGCCACGACCGCCACGGGCGCTCCGGCGCCACCGACGTCGATCTTCGCGAGGGCCGCGACGCCGGACTCGCTCATGACGCTGACCTTGGCCGTGCCGGTCGTGCCCTTCGGGAGCGTGAGCGTGGCGGAGTACAGCCCGTCCTTCTCCGTCACCGGGCCGAACGACCCGATCGACGTGAGGAAGTCGAGGGACGTGCCGGGGATGGCCTTGCCCGTGGCGTCCAGCGGCCGGGCGGTGACCAGTACGTCCACGCCTGCCGGCGAGGAGGAGGGGACCGTCACGTCGATCATATTCGGTGTCGCGCCTGCCGCCGCGAGGCCCGGCGCGACCGCGAGCGCCACCGGGGCCGCGCCGCGGCTCGGCAGCGTCACGGAGGGCGCCGCCGCGGCCCAGGACCGGGCGACGGCCGAAGCCGCGCCACCCGACTGGGGGATCTCGATGCGCGCGGCGGTCGCCGGCACCTGCTGGAGCGAGCCCCAGCCGTTCGCGCTGCCCACCGCGCCGCGGATGCGGACCAGGGCGGCGACCCGGCCGGCCGTGTACTCCGCGCGGCCGACGCCGTTCGCGTCCGTGGTGACGCTGGCGGCCGAGAGCTGGCCGCCGCCCGAGACGAGCGTGAGCGCCACGGTCTGGTTCGCGACGGGGTAGCCGTACGCGTCCGTCGCCATGACGAGGAGCTTGGACGTGGCCTGGCCGTCGTCCGCAACGCGACCGTCCGCGAGGATGACGACGTGGCGCGGCGCGTTCTTGCTCACGGGAGCCCGGGCGAACGCCGTGATGCGCGCGGGCGACCCGGCCGTGACGCCCACGGTGGCGGTGTGGTCGCCGTTCTTCTGGTCCGAGATGGGGCCCTTGAGCATCACCGTGCCGCCGAGCTCCACGGGCGCGCCGGTCAGCGGCTTGCCGTCCGGGCCGAGGACGCGCGCCGTGACCTTGACGGAGCCGGTGTCGGGCGCGATCTCCGTCGGATCCGTGCTGATCGTGACGCGACCCGGGCGCGGCGGGAGCAGGTTGATGTCGACCTCGTCCACCTGGACCTTGCTGCCGGTCACCGTCGCGCCGATCTTGACGGCCGCCGAGTCCGTCGGCGGGGTCCACTCGGCGGTGAAGACGCCGTTGCCCGTATGCTTCGCGGCGGTGACGGTGCCGCGGGTGGCGGTGAACACCACCTTCGCGTCGCCGTCCGGCTTGCCTTCCGGCGTGACGGCCACCGCGCGGAGCGGGACCGTGGCGCCCCCGGCCGGGAGCTCGGCCGGGAGGGGGAACAGCGCGATCCGGCGCGTTTCCGGGACCTTGAGATCGAGCGGGGACTCGGTGCTCTGGCCGTTCACGACCGTGATCTGCGTGCCCGTCTGCACGCCCGGCGGCACGACGACCGGGACGGTCCCCTGACCGTTCCCATCGAGCTGGACGGGACCGAACTCCTTGCCGGCGATGCGCAGGACCACCGTGGAGCCGGCCGCTGCCGCCACGGGGAAGTTGATCGCGCCCTGGAGCGGGATCACGGCGTACGCGCCGACGTCCGACGGGTCGCTCCGATCCGCGATCGTCACCACGGCGAGGTGGGGGAACGGCACGGTCGGACCGACGTACTTCGCGGTGTACTTGCCGCCGCCCATATTCGTGAGCGTCCGGACGTCTCCGCTGGTGACGCGGACGACCGGGTCCCCCGACGCGATGATCGAGAGCGTGGACTCGGCGCTGGCGCCGAGCGTGACGGTCCCCGGGTTCGAGCTGATCGCGAGCGGCAGGCCCGCGGCCGGCATGGGGACCGTGACGGAGCTCGAGACGTTGCCGCCCGGCGCCTTGCCCTTCACGCCGAACGTGACCTCTACGGCCGATCCGCTGGCAGGCGTCCACGTGAACGTGTATGCGCCGGGGCCGATCTCGCGGAGCGCACCGGTTGTGCCCGAAGACGCGTCCGGCTTGAGCTTGAGGCCCGAGAGCGCCGTGCCGTCGGCGTTCCACGCGATCACCGCGATGTCCACGGGGCCGGCGTCCGCCGCGAGCGCGGCCGGCGGGACGATCTCGACGAGCCCGCTGGCCGGGAACGGCGCGTCAGCAGCCCAGGCCACCTCCGTCAGGCCGGCGGCGCTGCCGAGGACGATCGGGAGTGCGAGCGTCGACCGGAGGGCGATCCGCAGGACCAGGCGTGACACGTCGAACATGAGGGCTCTCCAGGAACTTCCGAGAATGGACGGCGCCGGGGGCGCGCGCCGGCGCGCGCGGGGCTCGGCCCGCGAAGGCATTTTTACCTCAGCAGGTGACGAACGGGGGTCAAGAGGTTGTGCGGCCGGGCCGATCGGACCGGGTCGCGGTCAGGACAGCAGCCGGCGCGCCTTGATCTCGAGGTACTGCGCGACGAGCTGGGGTGCGAGCTCGCCGCGCGGCGCATCCACCACCACCGCGCCCTGGCGGCGGAGCGCATCCAACGCGTGCTCGCGCCAGCCCACCAGTTCGGCGGCGGCCCCCCGGCGGAACGGAGCGAGCGCGTCGTCGCCCGGCGCGTCAACCCAGCCGTCCACGGTCGGGTCGCGCAGCCAGACAGTCACCACGAGATGCCGCTTCGCGAGCCCGCTCACCATCGCCCGCGCCTGGTCCGCGGACGGCCCGTCGACGATGGACGTGAGCAGGACGACCAGGCTCCGGCGCCGGACGCGCTGACCCAGGTGCCGGAACGCGAGCGCGTAATCGGGGTCGTCCATCGTGGGCGTCAGGTCGTAGAGGCCCTTCACGAGGCGCGAGCCGGAGCGGATGCCGCCCATGGGCGGGATCCACGCCCTGACCCGGCTGTCGAACGCCAGCACGCCCACGCGGTCACCGTGGCGCAGCGCGACCTCGCCCATCATCACCGCCGCGTTCAAGGCGTGGTCGAACGCCAGCATGTCGCCGGCGCGCGCGCCCATCATCCGGCCACAGTCGAGCAGGAAGATCAGGTTCTGGTTGGCCTCCTGGCCGTACTCGCGCGTGACCAGCTCGCGCTTGCGCGCCGTGGCCTTCCAGTCCACGTGCTTCATGGGATCGCCCGGCACATACGGGCGGAGCCGCTCGAACTCGTTCTCGCCGCCCGGCCGCCTGCGCGCGCGTACGGGGGCCCGGTCCTGCACCAGCCGGGTCTCGAGGCCTAGCCGTCGGAGCTGCGCGAAGTCGGGGTAGACCTTGACCGATCCGGCGACAGGGATCCGCCGTTGGCGCTCCCACAGCCCGAGCGGGGACCTCCAGCGCACGGTGATCGGGCCGAACGCGTGCTCGCCACGGGTCGGCACGCGCCCCTGGTAGGTGTGCTCGAAGCGGCGACCGGCCGGGACCGACGCTTCGACGGGGAGATCTCCGGTGGTACCCGGCGCGTCGTCCGTGACGCGCACCACGAGCGCCCGCGAGCCGCGGTTGTCCACCCACAGGCGCACGGGGAACTCGCGGCCCACGGCCTGGGTCGCGCCGTGCTCGCGCCCCGCCGACAGGTCGGCGCGGCTCAGTGCCAGATCGACAGCCGCCAACGCCAGCACCATGGCGTCGTACACCAGCAGGACGGGGACCACGGCGTCCGTCCAGATCGCGGCGAACCCGAGGGCGAGCGGGACCGTCGCGAACGCGAGGAGGGGCGGCCGCGGGATCACCCGGTCGCGCCCGGGACGGGCACGTCCGCGAGGACCATCTTCACGACGTCGTCGTGGCGCGTGCCCTCGAGCTCGGCGTCCGGCTGCATCAGGAATCGGTGGCGCAGGACCGCGGGAGCGAGCTCCTTCACATCGTCGGGGACGAGGTACGACCGGCCTTCTGCGGCCGCGAGCACCTGCCCGCACAAGAGCAGTGCGATGCTCGCGCGCGGCGACGCGCCGAGGTCCACCGCGGGATGGGTCCGCGTCCGCCCGACCACCTTGGCGATGTACTCGAGGAGCGAGCGCTCCACGCGCACCTGCTTCGCCGCAGTCCGCATCCGCGCGATCCCGGCTGCGTCGAGGATCGGCCGCAGACCCACCGCATCCAGGTCCGACGCGTCGAACCCGGTGAGGTAGTGCTCGAGGAGCGTGACCTCCACGCCGAGCGGCGGCTGGGCGATCAGCACCTTGAGAAGGAACCGATCGAGCTGGGCTTCTGGCAGGGGGTACGTGCCTTCGCTCTCGATGGGGTTCTGCGTGGCCAGGACGAAGAACGGCGGCTCGAGGTGGCGCGTCACGCCGTCTACCGTGACCTGGCGGTCGCCCATGGCCTCGAGGAGCGCGGCCTGCGTCTTGCTCGGCGCGCGGTTGATCTCGTCCGCGAGCAGGATCTGCGTGAAGACGGGGCCCGGCCGGAACACGAAGTCGCCGGCGCGCTCGTCGTACAGGTTGCCGCCGGTCACGTCGCTCGGCATCAGGTCGGGCGTGAACTGGATCCGCTTGAAGCCGATGCCCAGCGTCCGCGAGAGCGTACGGGCGAGCAGCGTCTTGCCGATGCCGGGGGGGCCTTCCAGCAGCACGTGGCCGCCGGCGAAGAGCGCTACGAGCGCGAGCCGCACGACGTCCTGCTGGCCGAGGACCACCCGCCCGATCTCCGCTTCCAGCGCGGAGAACTGTTGAGCGAACCACGCGATCTCGGGCGCTTCGCCCGTCACTTCACCAGCCGCCACAACGCCTCCACCGCCGCGGGATCGTCCCCGCCATCCGCCACGCGCCCGATGCGGGCGGCGAGGTCACCCGCGTCGTCGGCCGAGCTGCCGTGACGGAGCGCTGCCGCCTCTATTCCGGAGGGACCGAGCCGGCCCCACCAGAGCTTCACCACGGCGCGGTCCGCCCACGCCCGCCCGCCGCGCCGCGAGAGCTGGCGGGCCAGCGCCTCCACATGGTCGGCGAACGCGATCCGCGCGGTCGGCGGCGGATCCTTAGGGACCGCGAACGCCCAGCCGCGCCAGAGCGCCACGAGGCCCCACAGCGCCAGCGCCTGCAGCACCAGCGCCAGCAGCCGGCCCTCCGCCAGTGCCTGGGTGCCCATGCAGTCCTGCGGCGCGCTCTCGGACCGGCCGTACGACCGCGTCGCGAGCTCCACGGGCGCCGGGTCGTCGGTACCCCACCCGCCGATGACGGGGCCGTATGCGAACAGATCCACGAGGAACGCGCGGTTCTCCGGCACCATGAGCGCGCCGTTCGCGAGCAGCGCGTGGTCGGCGAGCGCGACCACCACGCCGTCCCCCAGGGAGAGCTGGACCACCACCGCGCCCTCGGCGTCCGATACGAGCGGGACGCGGCCGCCGACCTGGGCTCCCGCGATCTCGACCGGCGCACCGGCGATCGGCGTGATGGTGTACGCCTCCTCGGCGAAGACGGCGTCGTGGTCGGCCGGCCAGATCGGCGGCTCCGTGCCGGCTTCCGCGAGCCAGCCCTCCACCACGAGCGCCGGTTCGTCCGCGGCGAGGCGCGGCCCGAGCTCCGCCAGGTGGTCCTGCGGATCGCCCGCGACCACGAGGACCCCGCCGGCCTCCACCCACGCGCGCAGCGCCGCCCAGTCCGCGTCGTCCGGGCCCACCCAGTGCAGATCCACCACCAGGACCTGGGTCGAATCGTCGATCTCGACCAGCGGCGCGGTCCGCCACGTCACGTCGTGCCCGGAGAGGACCAGCAGGTCGTGGAGCCCGGCGTCCCCGAGCGGGCCGTGGCGGTCCGCCCCCCGTGCCTCCGGCGCGAAGACGCCGAACAAGGCCAGCAAGCCAACCAACCGGCCCGCAGCGTCCAGCACGGCGCGGGCCATCTCTGCGTCCACCGTCCGGCCGCCCCACCGGTGCGTCTCCACGCCCCGCACCACCTGCCGCAGGTCGTCGTGGACCGCGGGATCTGGACGGACCGAGCGGACGTACTCGCGGTCCGTCCGGGCCCGGTGGATGCTGAGCCGCCCGCGCTCCGCCAGCCGGCGCAGCGCCGCGCCGCGGGCGAGGAGCACCGCTTCGCCGTAGTCGGCTCGGGCGAACGCCGTTCTGGCCGCCGCGAGCAGATCGGTGGACGGGAGATCGGGGACCTCCTCCGCTTCCGCCGGGGTCGCGTCGTCCCCCGCCGGGATCGGCCGGGTCGCGCCCTTGGGTGCCGGGCGCGCTCCGAACCGCTGGTACAGCACGCGCGCCAGGACCAGGATCAGCAGCGCTACCAGGATCGCCACGCCCCACTGGATCGCGGCCTGCACACCGGACATCTCGGGGGCGTCGCAGCCGAGATCCGGCATCTTGCGGGATGGCTCCGGCGCCCCTTCCGGCGTGCCGCTCGGCGGCCCCCCGGTCGCTTCGTTGCAGCCGCTCTCGGGGCCGACCGCGCCCGCGCACGTCGCCCGCAGACCGGGACAGGTCCCCTCAGGAAGGTGCTGGAGCAACGGGCAGAACTGCATCGCCTCTACCGAATCGACGCCGGGCTCGTGACAGAACCGGTACGATTCGGGATCGAGGACCGTGCCGGGATCTCCCGCTAGAGCCGCCGAGATCCACAGGATCGCGATCATCGGGCGAGCCCCGCGGCGCGCAGGCCGACCTGCAGGTCCCAGCCCTCCACCCGGGTGCGGACGTCCACGTAGAGCATCAGCCGCCAGATCGCCCACAGCGGGTGTGAGAGCAGGATCCCCGCCAGTAACCCGGGCCCCGCCAGGCCTTCGAGCGCGTCCGGGACGTCCACCCGCGCCTGCAGCACGTACCCGAGGAGCGCGAGCCCGCCCGCCTCCGTCACCGCGGCGCACCAGGCCATCAGCAGCCACCGCCCGAACGCGCCCACCACAGCGGACGCGACGTTTCCGCCGACCAGACGCCACGAACGCCGGAGCGCGCGGTCCGGCGTCACCTGCTCGAGCAGCGTGCACTCGGGCACGTACAGCATGCCGAGGAGCAACGGCACCGACAGGCCGCACAGCGCGGAGCCGAGCGTGGCCGCCAGCGCCGTGAGCGTGAGCCCGCCGAACCAGGTCCCGAAGCGCCCCAGCAGATCGCGCCCCACGTCCGCGAGGCGCGCTTCCGACGAGAACAGCAGCCGGCCGACGAGCAGGGTGAACGGCGCCTGCAGCACCGGCCCGAGCGCGATCGGCACGAGCGCTGCCGCCGGGTGCCAGTCAGCCAGCCAGGCCACGCCGACGCACAGCACCCACGCCGGCCCGAGGATCAGCAGGCCGAGGCGCCACAGCGGCGGCCACCACTCGCGCGCCAGCCGGAAGCCGAGGTCGAAGCACTCGAGCGGGCTGCGCGGCCTGAGCACGATTCGGCAGAGCTGCAGGTTCACGGCGCGCCCCGCCGGCCGCCGAACGCGATCCAGGACACCACCAGGACCGCGCTACCGGCCGCGAACGCGATCTTCGCGGGGACGGGGAGTGGGCTCGCGCTCCAGAACCCCTCCACCGCCGCTGCGACGAACAACATGGCCGCCGCGCCCGCGACCAGCCGGTACAGCGCGGGGCCTGCGGCGCGCAGCGATCCGAGCCGCGTCCTCCCTCCCGTATCGACGAGCGCCCACCCCATGCGCAGTCCCGCCGTGCCGGCGACGACGATCCCCGTGAGCTCCCACGGCGCGTGGCCCATCGCGAACGTCAGCAGGTTCCCGCCTCTCCCCACGGCGATCAGGTACCCGAAGACGGTGCCGAGGACGAGCCCGTTGTACACCAGGTACCACAGCGTGCCGAGGCCGAACAGCGCCCCGGTGGCGAAGCAGCGGAACGCGATCCCCACGTTATTGTGTACGTAGAAGCCTGCCATCTGCGCGTCCTCCCACGGCTGGCGGGCGAGGTCGCCGCTGTACATCTCCTCCATCTGGACGAGGTCGCCCTCCGGCAGGATCGCGGTCGCGTACGCCGGGTCGATGCTGGCTGCAGTAAAGCCGAGGAGGAACGGGCCATAGAACAGCAGGGTCGCGAGCAGGAACAGCCGCCACGACGCCCGGAGCTCGCGCGGGAACGCGGTGCCCAGGAGCTCCGCGAGCCCGATCCGATGTTCGGCGCGCCCGCCGTACAGGTGATTGTGGGCGCGCCCCGCGAGCTGATCGAGGAACCGCACCACGTCGTCCGGGAGCTGCAGCGAGCGCGCCCGCGCGAGATCCGAGCACGTCGCGCGGTAAAGCGACGCCGCATCCATCCATTCGGAGGGTTCGAGCGAGGACTTACTGATCAGCCGCTCGAGCTGCTCCCAGCGCGGCCTCCGACGCGCCACGAAGTCGTCACGGTCGGCCGTCATTCGCGATCCTTCCCGGTCGCCCGCGCGTACGCGAGCACCAGCACGCGCCGCCACGTGGGCGCCACGAGCCCGGTCTGCTCCGAGAGCTTCGGGCCGAGCAGGGCCGCGAGATCCTCCACGCGCTCCTCCGTGAGCTGGCGGCGGCGGCGCACCAGCTCCTCGATCAGCGCGATCTCGTGCCGCGCGAGCGGGATCCGCGCCGGCATGGCCTGGCGCTCCTCCTCCGTCACGGGCGGATCTACCGTCACGGGCCCGTGCATGGTCGCGGCGTTCTCGCAGACCACGACGGTCCCCGCTGCAAGGTCTCCGATCCGCCGCATACGCGGATCGAGCCACATGGTCAGCGCGCCGATCGCCCCCGCGACCGGGAGCGCGTCCACGCCCCGCAGCAGGTTGCGCAGGAACAGATCCTGGAACGACGCGGCGGCGCCGTCCTCTCGCACGACGCGGAGGCCCATGGCGCGCTTCCCGGGGGTCCGCCCCGCCATCCACCACTCGAACGCGAGGCCGTAGAACCACTGCACGAAGAACGCCGCGAGCATGCCTCCCATCCCGACGATCCCGCGCAGGCCCGGCACCAGCGCGAGCAGCGCGCCGATGGAGCCGACGACGCCGATCAGCGCCGCGAGGATCGCGAGGTCGATCACCCACGCGGCCGCCCGTTGCGCCGGGCCGGCGACCTGGAAGCGGAACTCGACGCGCTCCGGAGTCTCGATCCTGGCGACGGTGTCGAGGCGATCGTCCAGACGGGCTCCGAAGGTGGTATGGTCTCGATAACGCTTACTCCGGGACGAACCATGCGTCGACGCCAGGTTGCTGATCTCTCCGCTCCGACCACGACTTCTGCGCGCCGGGCCGGGCGTTCCGTTGCCATGCTCGGGCTCGGGGTCTCGGCTGCCGCGTTCGCCGGCACCGTGATCTACACGAGCGACGCGGACTGGAACGGCGCCGGGAACGACGTCCAGATCAACCTGATCTCGTCCGGCAACGAGCTCGGGTTCACCGACATCGATCTCACGGACGGCACGGGCGACTACTACCGCGTCCCGTACGACGGCCTGACCTTCGCGTACGAGCTCCAGAAGGATGTCGGCACGTTCTTCTCCGTGAACGACGCGTGTCTCAAGGACAGCGACAACACCTTCTCCGACACGCTCACGATCACCGTCAACGGGCTCCGGTACCGCGCCGGCGATCACGTCGTCTCCTCGAAGGAGGCCACGATCGACTCGGGCGACCTGATCCTCCTCCCGTCGACCACCCCGACCCTGACCCAGATCAACTTCCTGACGGGCAGCTCGCGCCTCGTAGAGACCAGCTACACCGTCACCTTCCACTACGCGG
>CAMCWU010000038.1 GCA_945882675.1 Klebsiella pneumoniae
TGGCCGCTCGCGCCCCCCGCGATGGCGCCCCGCTTCGGCGTCCCCGCCCTGCCCGCCACGGGAGATCTGGCCGCGTGGCTCGGCATGGACGTCCCCGGGCTCGAAGCGCTGGCGGACGTGCGCAACCTCTCGCGCCTCGCGCGCGACGAGCGGCTGCTGCACTATCGCTGCCGGTGGGAGCCCAAGCGGACGACCGGCTGGCGGCTGATCCAGGCCCCGAAGGAGCTCCTGCGCGGCGTGCAGCGGCGGCTCCTCGACGACCTCCTCGACCCCGTCCCGGTCCATCCGGCGGCTCACGGGTTCGTCCGCGGCCGATCGGTGCTGACGGCGTTGGCCCCCCACTGTGGCCGCCGCGTGGTGGTGCGCGTCGACCTCGCCGAATACTTCCCGTCCATCACGCGGGCGCGCGGGCGCGGGCTATTCCGGGCGCTCGGCTACCCGGACCGCGTGGCCGGGCTGCTCACCGGCCTGTGCACGCACGCCGTACCCCCGGGCGTTCTCGCCGCCGCCCCAGGCGACGTGTCCCCGCGGCTCCGGGTCCCGCACCTGCCGCAAGGCGCGCCTTCCTCGCCCGCGATCGCCAACCTCTGCGCATTCGGCTTCGACGTGCGGGTGGCCGCGCTCGCCGCCTCGGTGGGCGCCCACTACACGCGGTACGCCGACGACCTCGTGCTCTCCGGGGACGACGACTTCGAGCGCCAGGTCGATGGCGTCCTCCCGCTCCTCGGCGCCATCGCGCTCGAGGAGGGGTTCGACGTCAACTGGCGGAAGACGCGGGTGATGGGGCGCTCGCGGCGACAACACGCCCTCGGCCTCGTGCTCAACGAGCGTCCCGCCGTCCGGCGCAGCGAGCGCGAGCGCCTGGAGGCCATCCTCGTGAACTGCGCGCGCACGTCCCCGGCCGCGCAGAACCGCGACGCCCACCCGGCGTTCGAAGCGCATCTCCGGGGGCGGGTGGCCTGGGTGGCGGCGGTCGATCCGCGGCACGGGGCGGAGCTGGCGGCGCTCCTCGACGCCGTGGACTGGTCCGGCGCGTCCACGGTCACCGATCGCGGGTGAGGGTTTTTTGGGGGATCCGCGTGGGTCGGACCGCTCTGGGGCGCCGGTCCGCGCGCACGCGGAGGCCTCGCGTGGGCGCGCTGCCAGGCTGCAGGGCAGAGCCGGCGTGAACCGCACAGATCCGGAGCAGAGCCTCCGCGAACCGCACAAACCGGGCCCGACCCGCTCCATCTCGCGCGCGCGCACGCCGAAGACCGACGTTCCATCGTGGGTGGACGGCTCGGCGGGGCACCCGGAGGCGCCGATCGTGCGGTTCGGGACGGCTCTGGTCCGGGATCGAGCGGTTCGGCGGGGCTCTGGTCTCCCCCGACCCCGAACAATAAAGGTTCGAGATGTGACCCGTCATCCGCTGACGGGCGCGGGTTGCCACGCAACTTTCGACCCGACTTCGGGCGGCGGAGTGCCGCCGAAAGGGGGATCGGACCGCGCCCGGCGCTGCGGCGGCCGCTCCCGGGAGGTGGGCGCCCGCAACCGCCATCCGCCCGGCCACGGTGGGCCACCCGCTGACGTTCGTCCCAGCGCTGGGATTTCGCGAGAGTATCGGTGAGAAGGTAATAACCCCCGATCGGCCCTCGAAATAAGGATCCGAGGGCGAACCTCAGCGGTTCAGCACGTGGATCGCCTCGCCGAGCGCGGCCTTCGCGGCCTCCATCACGCCCTCGCCCAGCGTCGGGTGCGGGTGGATGGACAGGCCGACGTCCAGGGCCTCCGCCGACATCTCGATGGCCAGCACGCACTCGCTGATGATGTCCGACGCGTGCGCGCCCACGATCGTGACGCCCAGGATCAGCTTCGTCTTGCTGTCGATGATCACCTTGACGAAGCCGTCGGTCTCGCCGTTCGCGATGGCCTTCCCGATGGCCGCGAACGGGACCTTCCCGACCTTGATGTCGAGCCCCTTCGCGCGGCACTCGGGCTCCGTGAGGCCGGCGGTCGCGACCTCCGGGTCGGTGAAGACGACCGCGGGGATCGTCTTCGCGTCGAACTGCACGTTGTGGCCGGCGATCACCTCGGCGACGACCTCGCCCTCGTGCGTGGCCTTGTGCGCGAGCATCGGCTGCCCGGCGACGTCCCCGATCGCGAAGATGCCGGGGACATTGGTCTTCATCTGCTTGTCGACCTTCACGAAGCGGCCGTCGTACGCGACGCCCATCTCTTCCAGGCCCAGGCCCTTGCCGTTCGGGAACCGGCCGACCGTGACGAGAACGTAGTCGGCAGCGAGCTTCTGGCGGCCCTCGGGGCCATCGACCTCGACCGCGATGCCGTCGTCCGTCTTCTCCCAGCCGATCGCCTTGGTCTTGAAGAGGCCCTTGACTCCGTCCTTCTGCATCTTCCGCCACACGACCTTGGTGACGTCGGGGTCGAAGCCGGGGAGCACCTGGTCCATGAACTCGACGATCGTGACGTCGCTCCCGAGCTTGCCGAACATGCCGCCGAGCTCGAGGCCGATGTAGCCGCCGCCGATGACGACCATGCGCTTCGGGATCTCCGCGAGCGCGAGCGCCTTCGTGGAGTCGAGCACCGGGCCGTCCGCATAGTCGAAGCCGGGGATCTGGATGGGCGAGGAGCCCGTCGCGACGACGATGTGCTCCGCCGTGAAGACCTTCTCGCCTTCCGGCGTCTGCACCGTGACCTGGCCTTTGCCCGTGATCTTCGCGGTGCCGCTCACCATGTCGACGTGGTTGCCCTTGAGCAGCGTGCGCACGCCGCCCGTGAGCTTGTCGACGACGCTCTGCTTCCAGGCCTGGAGCTTGGCGGCGTCCACCGAGATGGTGCCTTCGACCTTGAAGCCGTACATGTCGGCGTGCGTGAGCTCCTGGTAGCGCTTCGCCGCGTTGATCAGCGCCTTGCTGGGGATGCAGCCCACGTTCAGGCAGACGCCACCCCAGTACTCCTTCTCGATGACCAGCGTCTTGACGCCGAGCTGGCCGAGGCGGATGGCGCACGGGTAGCCGCCGGGGCCGGCCCCGATGACGATGGCCTGGTACGCGGTCGGAGAAGCGGACATGGAAACCTCGATTTAGAGATCGGCTTGGATGAGGTGCGGGCCGCGGGCTTCACGAGCCGCGACCACTGCGTTGCGCACGGCGTCGAGCGAGCGGCCGTCGACGGTGACCGCCGGGATCCCGAACGCCTGGGCGAGGCGGGCCGGCGTGGTGGCGAGCTGGCGGGGGAGCGGGGCGCCCTCGCCGAGCGGGTCCACGGCCACCAGGAAGATGACGTTGGCCTGCCGCAACGCCGCGATGTTCAGCGCTTCGTGGAAGGCGCCGTCCGCGGTGGACGCGGTGCCGACGTGCACGAGCGTGGTCCCAGGCGTCGCCAACGCGATGCCGACGGCGTACAACGCCCTGTTCGCCGAGGGCTCGGCCGGCGCGACCTTGTACTGGCGGGCGCCGTGGCGCGGGTCCACCAGCTTGGCGAGCGGGACGTCGCGCAGCGTGGCGCCGACGCGCTCCCGCAGGCCCGGAACCCACCAGTCCCCGCGTCCGAGGCCGGAGACCGCGCCCTCCACCACCGCGGTGAGCCCGCCCACCGGCAGGTGGAACGGCGAGGGATTGAGGGCGGCGAAGGCGGCGTCCTGAGTGGCCAGTTTCATGGCGTGCTCCGAGCCACAAGGAGCGTCCAGGAACGGCGCACCGGGTCGGAGCACCGCAGAGCGACGACTGAGCGAGGAGCTCGGGCCGCCGCGGCCCGAAGCCATGAGTAGGCTGATCTGCTCACGACATCTCCATCAGCAGGATGTCCGGGTTCTCGATGAGCACCTTGATCGCCGCGACGAACCGGGCGGCGACCGCGCCGTCGATGATGCGGTGGTCGAAGCTCGGGGAGAGGAACATCTTCTGGCGGATGCAGATCTGGCCGTCGACGACGGACGGGGTCGGGCGGATCGAGTTGATCGCGATGATCGCCACTTCCGGGACGTTCAGGATGGGCGTCGCGAACACGCCGCCGATGTTGCCGACGCCGGTGAACGTGAGCGTCGAGCCGCGGAGCTCGTCGAGCTTCGCCTTGCCGGCGCGCGTGCGGGCCGTGACGTCCGCGAGATCCTGCGCGATGCGGAGGACCGACTTCTGCTCGACGTTCCGGATGACCGGGACCATCAGGCCCGTCGGCGTGTCCGTCGCGATGCCGAAGTGGTGGTCGCCCTTCACGACGAGCTCGCTCTTGGCCTCGTCCATGACGGCATTGACGTTCGGGAACTCGCGGAGCGCGATGCTGACGATCTTCATGAAGATCGGGAGATACGTGAGCTTGACGCCGCGCTTCTCGGCCAGCGGCTTGACGCGCTCGCGGAGCTCGACGAGGCGCGTGCAGTCGATCTCTTCCACGTACGTGAAGTGCGGGGCGGTCTGCTTCGCGCGGACCATCTGCTCGGCGATCTTGCGGCGGATGCCGATGATCTGGATCCGCTCCTCCTTGCCGGAGGCGAGGACCTGCGGAAGGGCGATGGGCGCCTTCGGGAGCGGCTGCTCCTCCTGCGGGGCCGGGGAAGCGGCGTGCGAGCGGAGATCGTCGTGGGTGACGCGGCCGCCGGGGCCGGAGCCCGGGACCTCCGCGATGTCGAGGTCGAGCTCGCGCGCGTGGCGGCGGACGGCGGGGGCGGCCTTGGTCGGGCCACCGGGGACGACGGGCTCGCGACGGCCTGCCGAAGCGGCCGGGGCCTGCGGATGGGGGGCCTCCGCCCTGGGCGGGGACTGCGCGGGAGTGGCGGCCGGAGCCGGCGTATTGGCCGGGGGCGGCTCGGGGACGTCCGTGGCCGGGGGCGTGGCACCCGCAGGCGTCCCATCGTCGAACTCGACCAGCGGGCTGTGGACCTTGACGATGTCGCCGGGCTTGCCGAAGATCCGGTTGATCCGGCCCGCGCGCGGGCTCGAGATCTCGAGCTGGGCCTTGTCGGTCGTGATCTCGCACAGCGGCTGGTCGCGCTGGACGGTGGCGCCCGCGGCCACGTGCCACTTCACGATCTCGGCCTCGACCACGCCTTCACCGACCTCGGGCAGCTCGAACACGAAAGCCATCACGGACTCCACAAGCGGAAGAGAGATGCTACCAGGCCACGGATTCGCGCGCGGCGGTCGCGGCGGCGTCTGCGGTGGCGGCGAAGCGGATCGGGGACTCGAGGAACTCGAAGGCGGCTTCGAGGCCGACAGAGGCCGGATCGAGCGCGAGCGCGTCGTCCGACGGGTGCACGACCACGAGGCGGCCGGTCCGGCGGACGGAGGCGCCCAGCGTGACGGCGTCGATGGGCGCGAGGGTCACGAGATCGAGAACCTCCGCCGAGATTCCCTCGTCTGCAAGGGACGAGGCGGCAGCGAGCGCGTCCGCGACCGAGCCGCCCCACGCCGCGAGCGTGACGTGGTCGCCGGCATGGAGCACGCTGGCGCGGTCGAGGGCCGCGTCCTCGGCGTCTCCCCTGCCGACGAGCGCGGCCCGCGGCGCCAGGAGCACCACCGGGCGGTTCGCGGCGATGGCGGCGGTGAGCATGGACCCGAGGCGCCCGGCAGAGGACGCCGCGACCACCGAGATCCCCGGGATCCGGGCGGCGAAGCCCGCAGGCGCGTCGAGCGGGCCGGCCTCCGTGCCGTATGGCGCGAGGACCACGAGGCCGATGGGGTTGCTGGCCGCGAACGCCGCGGCCGACCGGAGCACGTCCAGGATGGCGCCGAGCCGCCCCGCGCCGTCGAGCACGAGCACCACGCGCTTGCCCGCGAGCGCCATGCCGAGTGCTATGCCCGCCGCGCCGCGATCCGCCGCCGGCAGGTCGAAGATCCGCTCCGGACCGAGCTCTCCGAGGAGCCCCGCCGTCATGCCGAACGGCCCGCCGCCCTTCCCGACGTCGCCGCCGACCACCAACAGGTTCGGGTCATTCGCGAGGGAGTGCGCGAGGATCTGACGGATCGAGGAGGCACCAGTCACTTGGCCAGACCCACCGCACTTGACGCGCGCTTCTCGATGTAGCGGGAGATGAAGAACTCGCCGGCCTTGTAGGACGAGCGGACCAGCGGGCCGGACGCCACGTAGGTGAAGCCCATGTCGAGGCCGAGCCGCTCGTACGCCGCGAACTGGTCGGGGTGCACGAACTCGACGACCGGCAGGTGCTTCGGCGTCGGCTGCAGGTACTGCCCGAGCGTGAGGAAGTCGACGCCCGCCGCGCGGATGTCGCGCATGGCCTGCTCCATCTCCTCCGGCGTCTCGCCGAGGCCCACCATCAGCGACGACTTGGTCAGCATGGTCGGATCGAAGCGCTTGATCTGGGCCAGCACGTCCAGCGACTGGCGGTAGCTCGCCTTGGCGTCGCGGACCGGGTGCGTGAGGCGCTCGACCGTCTCCACGTTCTGGGCGATGACCTCCGGCTTCGCGTCCACGATGCGCTGGAGCAGCGAGTAGTCGCGGCGGAAGTCGGGGATCAGGACCTCCACCTTCGTGCGCGGGCTGGCGAGCCGGCACTCGCGGATGACTGCGGCGAAGTGGTTCGCGCCCTGGTCGACGAGATCATCGCGATCGACCGAGGTAATCACCACGTAGTCGAGGCCCATCTCCGCGATCGCGGCGGCGACGTTCCGCGGCTCGTCCAGATCGAGCGGCGCGGGCCGCTTCGCGGTCTTCACGGCGCAGAACCGGCAACCCCGCGTGCAGGTGTCGCCCATCACCATGAACGTGGCCGTACCGCCGCCCCAGCACTCGCCGATGTTCGGGCAGCGCGCTTCTTCACAGACCGTGGACAGCTTGAGCTCGCGCGCGCGGCGCTTGATGTCGTGGTACCGCTCCGAGCCCGGGAGCTTGACCTTGAGCCATGGCGGCTTCTCTCCCCGCTTCGAGGGGCGGGGCTCCGTGCTGATGGGCTCGGTCTGCAGCTCGCCGCTGAGGTCAGACGTGGACATCTTCGCCTCGCTGTGGGGTGGCTCCGTAACCCGTCCGGTCGGCGGGGGTAGTCAGTGCGCGCCACGGCGCCGACGGCCCGCGGCCGGGCGAGGCGTCTCGTCGTCGGCGGACACGACCGGGGGCTCGGGCGGCGTCGCGTCGAAGAGCTCGGCGGCCACGCGGCACTTCCGGGCGAGCACCACGAGCTCGCTGAGGCTGGTGGAGGCGAGCATCTCGTTCAGCGCGGCGCGCGCGGCGGCCGCGGCCGGGTCCGTCCGGCTGCCCAGGGCGGCGACGAGCTGGTCCGAGTCGATGCGCGCCGAGACGAGCTGGCGATCCGCGGCGCGGATCGTGATCCCGGCTGCGGCGAACTTCTCGCGGGCGGCGTCGAAGCGGGTCGCGACCTCCTCCACGCGGTCCGTCAGCTTGTCGGCGAGCGCGCCCGGATCCGGCGCCTGCCCCAGGGTGGCCCGCTGCAGATCGATCTCGGCGCGCGCCTCCTGCGCGACGCGGATCAGCTCCTGGCGCAGCCGCTCTGCGGCCGCGACGTCCGGGATCCCGCTCCACCGGCGCGGCAGCGGCGCGCTCCGGTCCTGCAGCGCGAGCAGCCGCTCCGACGCCGCAGCGAGGCGCCGATCGGCCGATTCGCGAGCTGTCACCCGTTCGATCGCGGCCGCACCGAGGCGCGCCACCATCGCGATCGCGCGCTCCCGGCCGCGGCCCGCCGCCCCCGCGAGATCCGGCCGCGCGTGAGGGCGATCCAGCTCCGCGCGCAGGTCGCGCAGCTCCGAGAGGCTCGCGTCCGCGTCGCGCTGAGCGGGGTCCGCGGGACCGAGCCGGGCGTCCCGGATCGCGACCGCGAGGTCGTCGACCGCGGCGTCGAGCGCCTCCGCGGCGAACCCGACGGCGACGCGCTCGAGCGCCCGCGTGTCGCGCATGCCCTGCAGGTGCCGCGCCCGGTGGTCCAGGTCCGCCAGGCGTCGCACCGCCGCGGACTCCCGTTCTACCGCCAGCTTCTCCAGGCGCGCGGCGAGCTGGGGCGCGTCGTCCGGGCCCGCGGCGAGCGCGTCCGCCAGGGCCATCGGCGGCGGGAGGAGCCCGGTGTCCTCGTCGGGCTCGTCCCCCCCGACCGCCTCGGCCAGGCGAGACAGCTCGGCGAGCCGCTGGTCGACCGCGCCACGTGCGGCCTCGATCCGCTCGAACGCCGCCGAGATCCGCGCCCGGGAGCGGGCGAGGTCCGCGGCCTCCCGGCGCCCCCGCTCGGCCACCACGCGGTCCACCAGCGAGCGCGCGCGGCCCCGCGCCTCCTCCACGGCCGCCGTGGCGAGCTCGGCGACCGCCCGGTACACGTTCGCCGCCGTGCGGGCGGCCGCGGCGTCCGTGACGGCGTCGAGGTCGCTCCAGGCCTCCGCCTGGTCCCGGAGCGCGCGCCGGGCCACGCCGACTGCCCGCTCCCGCTCGCCGTCGGGGGCCCCGGCGTCCGCGAGCTCGGCGGCCAGCGCCTCGATCTCCGCCACGCGCGTCGCGTGCTCCGCCGCGAGCGGCCGCAGCGGATCCCGGTGCTCCGCGATGGACGCCGCCGCCCGGCGCGACCGCTCCGCCCCGACGGCCGCCCGCAACGCATCGAGCGAAGCCTCGATCCCCAGGAACGCCGCCTGCGCGTCCGCCTGCAGGGCCGCGAGGCGGGTCGCGCGCGGCTCCGCGTTCGCCGGGTCGTCGCAGAACGCGATCTCGGTCGCCAGGATCCGCGCGCGGTGCACGATCGTCCCGAGCGCCTTGCGCTGCGTCTCCATCCCGGCCAGCGTGGCGTCGAGACCGCCGTGCTCGCCTCCCAGATCCGCGAGGACAGCCTCGATCCGCCGGCCCGCCTGCTCCCCGATGCGCTCGACCCGGTCCGCCGCCTGGTCGGCCGCCCGCGACACCGTCGTCGCGCGCTCCCGCTTCGCTTCGCGATCGGCTGCGGACGACCGCATCTCGTCCGCGAGCTCGGATGCCGCGCGCTCCCGCTCCGTCGCCACGGCGGGCCCCACCCGGGTCCGGGCGGCGCGCGCGGCCTCCGCAGCCATCTCGGCCACCGACGCGAGCGCGATCCGCCGCGGGTGGTCCACCAGCGCGGCCTCTTCCGCGGCCCGGAGCGCGCGATCCGCCTCCTTGATCACGGCCTCCACGACCGCGGCCACGGTGGCGGCGCCAACGGTGTCTCCGGCCTCTGCCTCCGCCGCGGCGCGCGACTCCCGGGCGGCGCCTGCGGCCCGGCGCGCGCGGTCCAGCGGGCGCTCGGCCTCCCGCTCGGCCTCCCGCGCCAGCGCGTCGAGCGCGTCGCGTGCGGCCTCCATCGACGACAGATCTCGGGCCTCGATCGCTTCCTCCGCGGCGCGCACGGCGGCGTCGAGCTCGGCGGCATCGGCGCCCCCGATGCGCTCGACCGCACCGATCGCGGTGTCCGCGGCGGCCTCCAGATCGCGGATCGCGGCGTCTAACGCCATCTCCAAGGCGTGGTCTCCGAGCGTGATCGCCTCCTCGAGGAGCGTCTCTGCCAGCTCGGCGAGATCGGTCGCCTCGTCCGCGAGCGCGACGGCGTCCACCGCCGGATCCGCGAGCGCGCGCCAGGCCTCCGCCGCGCGCTCCTGCGCCCGCTCCGCGGCGTTCGCCGCACGATCCAGCCGATCCAGGACCGGCCCGCTCTCTCCGCGTCCTACGAGCCGCACGGCCTCCGCCACGAGCTCCCGCGCGCCGCTCGCCGCGAGCTGGGCGGTCCACCAGCCGTCCGGGAGGGGGTCCAGCGTGGCGGGGCGCGCCCGCCGGGCGGATTCATCCAGCCCCGGGCCCTCCGCGTGCTCGAGGAGCCCGCCGACGTCCGCCAGGAGCTCCGCCGGATCCGGGTAGCGGGCCGCCGGATCGGCCTGGAGCGCCCGCGACAGCACGCGCTTGAGGTCGAGCGGGAGCAGCATCCGCTCCACCGCCCGGCCCGCCGCGCCGGAGCGCGCGTCTGCCGCCGTCTTCGCCAGGGGGCGCCCGACGATCCAGCCGACCGCGCACGCCACCAACGCGTACAGGTCGGCGCTCGCGTCCTCCGGCTTGCCGTCGAACCGCTCGGGTGGCGCGTACCACGCCGCTTCCGGCGTGTCCGCCGTCGCCGGCAGACCCCACCCGGCGAGCACCACGCCCTCCTCCGTGAGCCCCACCAGGTCGGGCCCGAGCCCGCCGTGCGCGCGCCCCCGCGCCGCGGCTTCCGCCAGCGCTCCCCCCGCCGCCAGGATGAGCTCGAGCGGCGCCCGCAGCCCGCCGGGCCGCCCGAGGAGCGGCCGCAGCCAGCGCACCGGCCCCGTCGCGTACACCAACAGGCCCGGCCCGCGGGCCACCAGCGGCGCGATCCCGGGGATCCCCGGCTGCTCGAGGAAGTGCAGGTCGATCCCCGTCACCCGCGGGGCGGCCCACAGCTCGGGCGCCAGAACGGCCGCGTGGTGGTCCGCAGGCGCGGCGTCGTCCGTCGTGGCCCCGCGGAGCTCCACGAGGTCCAGCCCGGGCGCGCGCACACGCCGGCCCGTCGGGCGGAAGCCGGCGAGGCGGGCCGTCAACCAGTCACTCGGCGCTCGCGTCGTTCAGGCGCCAGTCGTACTCCGAGAACCGATGCGGGCAGCCCTGCTCGTGGAGCTCGAGCAGCGCGGCCGCCTTCTCCTTACCCACGTGAAATGCCGCGACCTCACAGATGTCCTTGCCGACGGAGAAGAACTCGAAGTCCCGCGCGTACCAGTCGAAGATCGGGTTGAACACCGCGACGCCGGCTTCGATCCGCACCCCGCGCTCGTCGTCCTCCATCCACCGGCGCATCTGCTCTTTCAGCTGTCGGTCGAGCTGGGCCGGGCGGTACAGCTCCGCGCGGAGCGGCGGGCAGCTCCGGCTCGCGCAGTTCAGCGCGGAATGATCGCGCAGATCAAGCTCCATCCACCGGATCCGCTCGTTCTCGATCTCTGACAGCGAGAGCCAGTCCTGCTCGATCTTGAACTGCGTCTCGTAGAAGAAACCCGCTCCCTCCGCCGGGATCCAGCCGTTCACGTCGAGCACGCTGTCGGGCCGCCCGCGCTCGAGGACCTGGTAGAGCACGAGCGCGTTGTACGCGTTGAGCCAGAACGCGTGCCGATCCATCGACTGCCGGCCGCGCATGGGGTCCCCGGCGAGCCACGCGACGTACCGGTCGAGCGGCTCTCGATCCGCCTCCAACGCGTCGTAATCGACGAGGCCGTCCTCCGTCACCACGCGCTCGAGCAGGTTCGCGTAGGCAGCAGCCGGCTCGCGATCCGGCGGGACATGCTCCGGGATCATGGAGGTGCGGCACCCGGCGCACATCCCCAGGACTCCGAAAGAACCGACTACGAGAGAACGGATCACGGGCGCTCGACCTCCGCAGGCTCGGTTACCCCGGGGTTCGCCGTCGGACCACCGCTCTCGCGCAGACCCGGCTCACGGAGCGCAGGCGGCGGCGCCGGCTCCTCCGTCGATTCGTGGATCCCGGCCATGGACGCCAGCTGCTCCGCGTCCCAGTCGGGTAGCACGGGCGCGACGGCGTGCCGCAGATCGCCGTCGTGCAGCCAGTACAGGATGCCGGTTGCGGTCCCCATAGCCACCAGCAGGATCGTGGCGAGCCGACGCATCCCTCCCCCCACCTCCTCATACGCGATAGGAGGGCCCCTCGCCAAGGAGCCGCCATGGCCGACCGCTACAAGCCGGTGAACAAGATCCGCGTCGTCACGGCAGCCAGCCTGTTCGACGGGCACGATGCCGCGATCAACATCATGCGGCGCCTGATCCAGGCCGGCGGCGCGGAAGTGGTGCATCTCGGGCACAACCGGAGCGCGCGGGACGTCGTCACGGCAGCGATCCAGGAAGACGCGGTCGCCATCTCGCTGTCGTCGTACCAGGGCGGCCACATGGAGTACTTCCGGTACATCCGGGAGCTGCTGGACGCGGCGGGTGCCCCGCACATCAAGATCTTCGGCGGCGGCGGCGGCGTCATCGTCCCGGACGAGATCCGGGCTCTCGAATCCTCCGGCATCGAGCGGATCTACAGCCCGGAAGACGGGCGCCGGCTCGGGCTGCTGGGCATGATCGACGACCTGCTCACCCGCTGCGACTTCGACCCGTCGCGGATCGCTCCGCGGGACCTGTCCGCGGTGGAGGCCGGGGATCACGGCGCTATCGCGCGCTGGCTGTCGCTCGCGGAGGCCGAGGTCGATCGGCCGGGCGCCCTCGATCCGGCGGCCCGCAAGGCAAAGGACGCGAAGATCCCCGTCATCGGCATCACGGGCACGGGCGGCGCGGGCAAGTCGTCGCTCACGGACGAGCTGCTGCTCCGCTGGCTCCTCGACTTCCCGGACCAGAAGATCGCGGTGCTCTCGATCGATCCCACGCGCAAGCGTTCGGGCGGCGCGCTGCTCGGCGATCGGATCCGGATGAACGCCATCGATCCCGACCGCGTATTCATGCGGTCCATGGCCACGCGCGACCGCAAGGGCGAGCTCTCGGGCGCGACGCAGGACGCCATCGCGATCCTCAAGCTCGCGAAGTTCGACGTGATCTTCCTCGAGACGAGCGGGATCGGCCAGGGAGACGCCGACATCGCCGACATCGCGGACGTGAGCGTCTACGTGATGACGCCCGAGTTCGGCGCGCCGAGCCAGCTCGAGAAGATCGACATGCTCGACTTCGCGGATCTCGTCACGATCAACAAGTTCGAGCGCCGTGGCGCGCTGGACGCCCTGCGCGACGTCCGCAAGCAGTGGCGGCGCAACAAGAACCGGTTCGACGTGGCAGATGACGCGCTGCCGGTCTTCGGCACGGTCGCGAGCCGCTTCATGGATCCCGGCGTCACCGCGCTGTTCCTCGCGCTCCGCGACAAGGTAGCCGAGAAGCTCGCGCTGCCGGCATACGGATCGTCGAACACGCGCCTCCCCCACCCGTCCTCGCCGATGAGCCCCGCCGCCCAGGCCATCATCGCGCCCGAGCGCGAGCGGTACCTGTCCGACATCGCGCTGGCGGTCCGCGGCTACCACAAGCGGGGAGAGGCCCAGGCGGACGCCGCCCGGCGGTTCTCGGCCCTCGACATGGTGTATTCGGAGGTGCGTGGAACCGCGGCGGAGGAGATCGTCGCCGCCCGCCGTAAGGACGCGGAGGCCGCCGTCGCCCCCGAGACGCGCAGGTACCTGGACGCCTGGCCGTCCGTCGTCGAGCGATACGGCAAGGACGAGCTCGTCTATACCGTGCGCGGCAAGGATATCCGGCTCCCGCTCGTGACCGAGAGCCTGTCGCACCTGAAGATCCCGAAGGTCGCGCTCCCGAAGACGAAGGACGCGGGCGAGATCGTCCGCTTCGCGAGCAAAGAGGGCCTCCCCGGCGAGTTCCCGTACACCGCAGGCGTCTTCCCGCTCCGCCGAGAGGGCGAGGACCCGAAGCGCATGTTCGCCGGCGAAGGCGGACCCGCCAAGACCAACGCCCGCTTCCACTACCTGTGCGAGGGCGAGACCGCGCACCGGCTGTCGACCGCGTTCGACTCGGTCACGCTGTACGGCGAGGACCCGGCGGTCCGCCCGGACGTCTACGGCAAGGTCGGCGAGAGCGGTGTTTCGGTGCCGCACCTCGACGATATGAAGATCCTGTACGGCGGCTTCGACCTGTGCGCGCCGACGACCAGCGTGTCCATGACGATCAACGGCCCGGCGCCCATGCTCCTCGCCATGTTCTTCAACACCGCCATCGACCAGCAAGTGGACGTGTTCACCGCTCGGGAGGGGCGGCCGCCGTCCGACGCGGAGCGGGCGGGTATCGAGGCCGAGACGCTGAAGACCGTCCGCGGCACCGTCCAGGCCGACATCCTCAAGGAGGACCAGGCGCAGAACACCTGCATCTTCTCCACGCGGTTCGCCCTGCGGATGATGGCGGACATCCAGGAGTTCTTCGTCGAGCGGGATGTGCGGAACTTCTACTCGGTGTCGATCAGCGGCTACCACATCGCGGAGGCCGGGGCGAACCCGATCAGCCAACTCGCTTTCACGCTTTCGAACGGCTTCACGTTCGTCGAGAGCTACCTCGCGCGCGGCATGGCGATCGACGACTTCGCGCCGAACCTCTCGTTCTTCTTCAGCAACGGCCTCGACCCCGAGTACACGGTCATCGGCCGCGTCGCCCGCCGCATCTGGGCCGTGGCCATGCGCGACCGGTACGGCGGCAACGATCGCTCCCAGAAGCTCAAGTATCACATCCAGACGTCGGGTCGGTCGCTGCACGCGCGCGAGATCCAGTTCAACGACATCCGGACGACGCTCCAGGCGTTGCTGGCGTTGAACGACAACTGCAACAGCCTCCACACGAACGCCTATGACGAGGCCATCACGACGCCCACGACCGAGTCCGTGCGCCGGGCGATGGCGATCCAGCTCATCATCAACCGGGAGCTCGGCCTCGCGAAGAACGAGAACAACCTGCAGGGAAGCTACATCGTCGAGCACCTGACGGATCTGGTGGAGGAGGCGGTGCTCGCCGAGTTCGAGCGGATCAGCGAGCGCGGCGGCGTGCTGGGCGCCATGGAGCTGCAGTACCAGCGGAGCAAGATCCAGGAAGAGAGCATGTACTACGAGACCCGCAAGCACGACGGGTCGCTGCCGATCATCGGGATCAACACCTACGTCGACCCGGCCACGTCGGGCGCGGACTACGAGGCGCCGAGGATCGAGCTCCGCCGCGCCGATCCGGCCGAGAAGGACGCGCAGATCTCGTCGACGCGAGCCTTCCAGGAGCGCCACGCGGGCGAGTCGGCGGAAGCGCTCGCGCGCCTGCAGAAGGTGGCGATGGAGGGCGGGAACCTGTTCGCCGAGCTGATGAAGACGGTGCGCGTGGCGAGCCTGGGGCAGATCACGAAGGCGCTGTATGCGGTCGGCGGAGAGTACCGGCGCAACCTGTGATCCACCCGTGCCTGGCGTGCGGGGCGTGCTGCGCGTTCAGCCGCGTGAGCTTCCACCGCTCCGAGCTCCGGGGCTTCGGAGGGCGGACGCCCCCAGAGATCACGGGGCCGCGGCCCACTCCAGAGCACCACCACCTGCTCGGGACGGATGGCGCGTCCCCGCGGTGCGTGGCGCTCGAGGGGACCGTCGGCGTGGCGACGAGGTGTGGGATCTACGAGGATCGCCCTAGTGTATGCCGGGGGGTGGAGCCGGGAACACCGTGGTGCGACGCGGCGCGGGAGCGGCACGGGCTGGCGCCGCTGGGGCCGGGGTGGGCGTGATGGCGACGTCGCCACGGCGAATCCTGGGCGGCGAACGCCGCGGAGTGCGGTCACCAGCCTGCAACGCCAGCTTGCGCGAGGACCGCACAACTCGGAGGGTGACACGTCAGGGTCGCCGTTCTGCGGCGGAATCACCGCAAAACTCGGAGGGTGACACGTCAGGGTCGGGGTTCTGCGGCCCGGACGCCCTTCACGAGCGCACGGACCGGAGCCCGGCCACCGCGGACCGGCTCGAGCCCCCCAAACCCACCAGCGGATCCGGCGACCCCAGCGGATCGGTGCTATCGTCCGCCCTCTCCGGAGGACCGATGATCCACCTGCTCGCGCTGACCGCCCTCGCCGCAGACCTCGTCGGCGCGGACATGGGCGGGGCGGACGTGACCGTGGCGGACGGGGACACGCTGACGGGGGTGTTCACGAACGTCGGCAGGTTCGAGGTGCCGTATGGCGCGACCGTGACCGTCGTGCCGGAAGCTGCGCTCGAAGTCCACGCGGTCACGATCGTCGTGGACGGGCGGCTGGACGCGGTCGGCGCCGGGTGGCCCGCGCCGTGGACGGGGTCGGGCGAAGGGCCGGGTGGCGGCGCCTTCCTGGACGCCTTCGGATCCTCGGCGGGCGGCGGCGGGTACGGTGGGCCAGGAGGCGACGGGCGGGACGCGGAGGGCGCGGCGGTCGCCGGCTCCGGTGGTCCGGCATACGGAGACCCGGAATGCACGGAGAGCCGCCTGGGATCGTCGGGCGGCGGGCAGAGCGGCTGGGCAGGCGCGGGCGGAGGCGCCGTGTGGCTCGACGCGACCGCCTGCGTGGAGATCACACCGTTCGGGGGGGTCGACGTGAGCGGCGGCGACGCGCTGGACGAGCCCATGCCCGACGCAGGGGGAGGCGGCAGCGGCGGCACCATCCGGCTCGATGCGCCCGTCGTGACGGTGCACGGCGCGCTCGCCGCCCGGGGCGGACGGGGCCAGCCCGGCCAGGGCTTCTACGGCTTCCCGGGCTGGGGCGGCGGCGGAGGGGGCGGCGGCCGCGTCGCGCTGTACGGGGCGACGCCCGTGGCGGTGTTCGCGGACGTTCTCGGGGGAGATGGCGGCTCCTCACAGGGGTGGGTCGGGTACGACGAGCCGGGCTTTCCCGGCGGCCTCGGCACGGTGCACGTCGTGAACCCGCCCGTCGTGGTGTGCGTCGGGGACCCCGCGAGCGGCGACGCCGACGCCGACGGCTGGTGCGCGACCGTGGACTGCGACGACGCCGACCCCGACACCCACCCCACCGCCCCCGAGCTGTGCGACGGCGCGGACGACAACTGCGACGGCCTCGTCGACGAGGTCGCGGCGTGCGTCCCGGCGGATCCGCCGGCAGATCCGACGCCGGAGAAGGTGGAGGAGGGCGGAGGCTGCGCGACGGTCCCGCGGGGTTCGTGGGGCCTGACACTCGCCGGCCTGTTCGCGCTCCGCCGGCGCGCCTACGGCCGGGGAAGCTCCCCATTCCGGATCATGTCCTCGTACGTCTTCAGCCCGTCGACGCTCGCCCTCTCCATCCCGGCGGTCGCCGGCCCGACGAGATCCGGCTCCGCGAGCGACATCCCCGCCGCCTGGTACATATGCCAGCTCACCTGCTTCCCGGCGACTCGCGGGAAGTAGTCGGCGTCTCCCTGGTTCCCGTTCTCGGCGGCGCGCGCGATCTGGAGCAGCACGCCCAGGCGCTCGGCCCGCTGCTCCGGCGTGCCCGTCGGCATCGAGGGGAGCAGCTCCGCCAGCTCGTCCGCGGCGTTCATCCACTCGTCCGGGTGGAGGTCGTTCCAGGGCACAGCATCCAGCTCACGGGCGCGCTTGGTCGCCGGGGACGCCGAGGGCGCGAGCGGCGCCCCCGACGGGACGGGCGCCAGGGCCTGCAACGGTACCGGACCTACCGTTGATGCAGCGGCTACCGGGGCCACCAGGGGGCGCTCGGGTACCGCGGGGGCGGGCTCGGGACGCGGCACCGACGGCGTGAGGTCCGGCGCGGGCCGCCACGCCGACACCACGAACAGCAAACCCGCGAGCATCAGAGCGACCGCGCCGAGCGCCGCGAGCCTGCGATCCATCGAACCCCCGCGCCCACCATAACCCGGTTACTGCGCGAGCATCGACCGCGCGGCATCCCGCACCTCCACCGCCGCGCCCTTGAGCTGCCACGGCTGCTCGTCCACGCGCTCGGCGAGGGTGAGGGCGAGCGGGTACTGCTCCGCCTGGTAGGCGCGCACGGCCGCGGAATAGACGGCGTACTTCCCCTCGTCGTCGCCGCCGGTGAGCGCCCAGGCCAGCTCGGCCGCCGCGACCGCGTCGGGCAGCGCGGTCTCGAGGTCCACGCGCCGCGCGTGGCAGCGCCCCGCCACGGCGATGAGCCCCACGGCCTCCGCCGCCTTGCTCGCCGCGAGCAGGCGCGCCTTCGCGTCGGGCTTCTTCAGCTCGGCGGCCGCGATCGCAGCACCGGCCCGGCTCCGCGCCGCGAGCTCCGGCTCGTTCAGGGCGTCGCCCTCCTTCGCGGTCGCGTCCCACATCTCGAGCTGCTTGCCCTTCTCGGCGGTGATCGCCGCGTTGTAGTTGGCCCAGGCGCGGTTCCGCCGGGCCTCCCGCGACCAGGTGGGCTCCTTCAGCGCCTCGAACCCCTGGTATGCGGCGTCGAACTGCTCGGCGGCGCGCGCGTACTGTTTGCTTTCGTACGCCGCGGTGCCGGCCTTGAACGCCGTGGTCGCGTCGCCGTAGGCCGTATACGTGGAGAAGACCTCCTCGAACCCGAGGCCCTGGGCCTTCGCCTCGAGCGCGGGGTCGCCGGTGACGCCGGCCAGCAGCGTCCGCGCGTTCTGCTCCGCCACCGCCGCGAACCGGGCGCCGCGATCCCCGCCGACGGCCTCCGCGGCGTTCAACGCCTCTGACAGGGCCTGCATGGTCCCGTCCGGATCGCCCGCGCGGGAGCGGCCGGTCGCCTCCGCGAGCGCGACCCACGCCGGGCCGAGCGCGTTGGCGCTGCGCGAGAACGCGGCGAGCGCCCGCTTCTTCGCGGCGGTGGCCTCGGCCTCGTCCCGGCCGGTGTACAACTCGACCTCCGACGTGGCCACGCGCGCGGCGTCCTCCCACGCGCGCAGCGTCTCCCAGCCCGCTGTGGCGGCCGCGAACGCCGCTTTCGCCGCCGCGACGTCGCCCGCGCGCCCCGCGAGGCTCCCCGCCAGCTCGTCGAGCCGCGCCCGCGTCGAGAGGTCCGCGGCCGACCCGAGCGCCGCCTTCCCCTTCGCGAGGTGGGCCTTCGCACCGACCACGTCCCCGAGCTTCGCGGCCACGACGCCTGCGGACGCGTGGTAGCTCGCCGTCGCGAGCTTGAACCCCGTGCCGTCCACGCGCGAGACCGCGCCTTCGAGCTGGGGCCGCGCGAGATCGTACTGCCCCATCGCGGCGTAGGTCACGCCGAGCTCGGACTGCGCCGCGGCGTGCTCGCGGACCAGGCCGCCTTCCCGGGCGTTCGCCACCGCCTGCGCGAGGAGCGCGATCGCAGCGTCCGCCCGGCCCTCCGCCCGCGCGATCGCGGCCTCCCCGATCAGCGCGCGGATCCGCCCGCGCCGATCGGACTCCGGCACGCGCGGGAGCGCCTCTCGCGCCGCCGCGAGGTCGCCGCGGGACAGCGCGTCGCTCACGAGGCCGAGCGGGTCGCTCGTCATCGACGGCCCGCCCAGCCCCGCGAGGCGCCCGCGCTGCTCCTGGATCGCCTGGGCCAGCTTCGGATCTTTCAGCTTCGCGGCCCAGGTCACGGCTTCGTCCAGGTCGCGCCGCGCGCCGGCGA
>CAMCWU010000039.1 GCA_945882675.1 Klebsiella pneumoniae
TGCGCCTGCTCGGTCGCGGCGTTCTGCGTGAAGTGCACGACGTACACGGGCGCGCGGCCGCCGCGGACGATGTCGGCGAGGACTTCGTGCTCCGGCTTCATCGAGTACGTGATCTCGAGCGGGACCGGGCGGGTGACGCCGCGGACCTCTGCGACCGTGCGCTTCGTCCGCTCGGCCAGATCCGCCCGGATCGCCGTGGTGTCCCCGAGCGTGGCCGAGAGCAGGAGGAACGTCGCCTTCGGGAGCGTGAGGAGCGGGATCTGCCACGCCATCCCGCGATCGCGGTCCGCGTAGTAGTGAAACTCGTCCATCACCACGCTGGTGACCGGCGCGTCCTCCCCTTCCCGGAGCGCCAGGTTCGCCAGGATCTCCGCCGTACAGCAGATGATCGGGGCGTCCCGGTTCACGCTGCCGTCGCCGGTCATCATGCCGACCCATTGTGCCCCGAACACCCGGCATAGCTCGAAGAACTTCTCGCTGACGAGCGCCTTGATCGGCGCGGTGTACCAGGCGCGCCCGGCCGCCGCGAACGTCTTGAAGTGCAGCGCGAGCGCCACGAGCGACTTCCCCGACCCGGTCGGCGTGTCGAGCACGACGTGGTTCCCCGAGAAGATCTCGAGGATCGCCTCCTCCTGGTGCGGGTACAGGGTGAGGCCCTGATCGGCCACCCAGCCCAGGAACGCGTCCATCGCCTCGTCCGACGTGCGGAACCCCGTCTCTGGGATGCGCTCGTCCAGCCGCTTCGGCGTGGGCTCGGGGGGGGCGGACATGCGGGGACCTCGGGGATCTGCTCCCGGAAACGGTTAACACACCCGGGATGACCACCGCTCCGCCCCGCCGGGCCGCCGTCGCCTTCATCTTCGTCACGATCGTCCTCGACATGCTGGCGGTCGGGATCGTGATCCCCGTCCTGCCGAAGCTGGTCGAGAGCTTCGCGGGCGGGGATACCGCGCATGCGTCCGTGGTCTTCGGCGTGTTCGGCACAGCGTGGGCCGTCATGCAGTTCGTGTGCTCGCCGATCCTCGGTGCGCTGTCGGATCGGTTCGGGCGCCGGCCCGTACTTCTCGCGTCGATGTTCGGCTTGAGCCTCGACTATGTGCTGATGGCGCTCGCGCCGACGCTCGGCTGGCTGTTCGTCGGGCGCGTGATCTCGGGGATGACGGCCGCGAGCTTCTCCACGGCCAACGCTTACATTTCGGATGTGACGGAGCCGAAGGACCGCGCGGCGGCGTTCGGGATGGTGGGCGCCGCGTTCGGGCTGGGGTTCATCCTCGGCCCGGCGGTGGGGGGGATCCTCGGCGCGCACGGGCCGCGCCTCCCCTTCTGGGTGGCGGCGGGGTTCAGCATGGTGAACGCGCTCTATGGGCTGTTCGTGCTGCCTGAGTCCCTACCGCCGGAGCGCCGCGTGCCGTTCACGTGGGCGCGGGCCAACCCGATCTCGTCGCTGCGGATGCTCGGATCGACGCCGGGTCTGGCGCCGCTGGCGGCCACGCACCTGCTCGCC
Organism: Klebsiella pneumoniae; assembly: GCA_945882675.1. GTDB lineage: Bacteria > Myxococcota_A > UBA796 > UBA796 > CANLGQ01. The sequence continues at coordinate 1,505 of CAMCWU010000039.1, forward strand.
GGGCTGGGGCAGAACGTGTACCCGGCGGTGTTCGTGCTCTCGACGGGATACCGCTTCGGATGGGACGAGCGGACGGTCGGCCTCACGCTGGCGGGCGTCGGGGTGATGAGCATGGTCGTACAGGGCGGCCTGGTGCGGCCGGTGGTGGCGCGGCTCGGAGAGCGCAACGCGCTGATCCTCGGCCTCCTCGGGCTAACGGCCGGGTTCTTCGGCTACGGGCTCGCGCCCACGCCGCTGTGGATGTGGGCGATGATCCCCATCTCCGCACTGGGCGGCTTCTACTCACCCGCGGCGCAGGGGCTGATGACACAGCGGGTGGGCGCGTCCGACCAGGGGCGGCTCCAGGGCGCGCTCTCGGGGCTCCTCGGCATCGCGTCGCTGGTATCGCCGTTTCTCTATACGCAGACGTTCGCGCGGTCGATCGACGGATCGCTCGGGTTCGAGCTCCCTGGCGCGCCGTTCCTGCTTGCGGGCGTGCTGCTGCTGGCGGCCACCGCCGTCGGGTGGGCTGCGACCCACCCCGCCGCGCGGACGGTGCCGGTGTGAAGATCCAACAGGGTCAGCGGGTCGACCGGTGGGTAGTGGGGCGGATGCTCGGCTCGGGCGGCACCGGCTCCGTGTGGTTGCTCACTGACCCGTCGAACGGCGAAGTATGCGCGTTGAAGCTCCTCGAGCTCCCGAGCGAGGCCGCGCGTCTCCGCTTCGTGCGGGAGGCCGATCTGCAGGCCGCGCTGGTCCACCCCCACATCGTGCGCGTGCTCGGCCAGCTCCAGGTCGGCGCGACACCCGGGCTCCTCCTCGAACTGGTGGAGGGCGCACCGCTCTCGTCCGTGCTCGGCTCGCGGCGGCTGACCCGACGGGAGGCCCTCGGCGTATTCCACGGGATCCTCCTCGCGATCGCGTGGGCCCACCGTGAAGGCACCGTGCATCGCGATCTCAAGCCGGCGAATACGCTCCTGCAGCTCGTCGCGGGCGGCGTGGTCGCGCGCGTGACCGACTTCGGCCTCGCGAAGAGCGTCGCGCAGGCGGACTCCAGGCTGACGGCGATGGGCGCTGCGCTCGGCACCCCCGAGTACATGGCGCCCGAGCAGCTGGCGGACGCCGCGGCTGTGGACCTGCGGGCGGACGTCTTCAGCCTCGGAGCGATCCTCTTCGAGCTCCTGACGGGCGGGCCCCCGTGGCAGGGCGCGGACTACGGCGCCCAGCTCGCGGCACGGGAGCGTCCGCTCCAGGTCCCCGACGACGCCGGCGATCACGCCGACCTCTTGCGGCGCTGCCTCGCCACCGACCCCGCGGATCGCCCGGCGGACGCCGGAGAGCTCCTCGGCGCGCTCTGGCCGGGCGTTGACGTCCGGGGGACTGCGCCCCCCGTGCCGGGCCTCGACCTCGTCGTCGCCTGCTTCACCCCCGCGCCCACCTTGACGGACGGCACATGACTCCCATCGACGTAGAGCAGGGGGTGCCCGGCGACGTCACCCTCCCCGCGCCCGCCCCGCGGGAGAAGACGGCCCTCGACCGGATCCTGGAGCGCACGCTGGTGGAGGTCGACCTCGGCCTCCCGTCGGGGGCCCGGCTCGGCGTGGACATCACGGACCGCGACGCCGTGGGGATCCGCGGCGGGCTCGGGATCGCGGCGGCACGCGGCGCACCCGCGGCGGGCGTGCTCGGCGTGTTCATCCGCTACCACCTCACGAAGTCCGGGGACATGTGGGTCGAGCCCACGGTGGGCATGGCGTTCTTGCGGCGCGGCCAGGGGGCGCTCGGCGGCCTCGCCATCGGGCACGAGTTGCTCGAGAAAGACGGCATGCAGCCGGCGATCTCGGTGATCGCGGGCGCCGACCTGACGTTCGTGAACGCCCAGGCGTGGGCGCTGCCGGAGCTCGCGCTCGGCGCGACCTGGTAGCTTCACTCGATTCGCGTGTCCGCCACGACCCGCAGCCGGCCCTGCCGCTTCTCGAGGAACCACGGGTCGATGCCTTCGCTGCGCACTTCTCGCCGGATCCGGTACACGAGCACATTGAGCCCGTTCGTGTCCGCCGCCGGCCGGCCCTTGCCCCACACGCCGAGCGCGACCTCCTCGTCCCCGATCCAGCCGACCTGGTCCGGGTCCCGCCCGGCCTCCAGGTCCTCCACCCGGCGCCGCGCGAGCAGGAACAGCAGGACCGCGCGGTTGTCCCGCTCGACCTCCCAGCGCCCACCCCGCGCAGGATCCTCCAGGATCACGCTCGGCGCGCGCGCCCCCTTCGTCACGACCGTGAGCCGGAACTGCGGCTCGGGGCCCGTGGCCGCCCGCGTCACCTGGCGGTCCGACGGCGCCCGCACCACCCGCAAAGCCTGGCTCCCGACCTTGAAGGTCTCGCCGAGCGCGAGCGGGCCTTCGATGAGCGCGCGGCCGATCATCACCTCTCCGTCCGGGGCGACGAGCAGCGTCACCTCCTGCTCTTCGGCGTCGGGGATCCGGAGATCGTCGTTCACCGAGGAGCCGATGTCGAAGGTGCTGCGCGTGATCGGCGTTCGCAACGGGGTCCCGACGAGCTCCACGTGGAGGGAGGTGGGCGCCGATCCTGACGCGCCCGCCGGCGCGTCCACCACGAGCTCGATGCCCGTTCCCAGCGCCAGGATCTGGCCGTCCCGGATCTGCTGCACGCCCACCACGGGCTCCCCGTCCACGCGGACGCCGTTCCGGCTGCGCAGATCCTCCACGAAGATCCCGTCCGCCGTCGCCCACGCGACCAGGTGGAAGCCCGACACGCGCTCGTCCGAGACGACGAGGTCGTTGCTCGCGGCGCGTCCCACACGAACAGGGCGATCACCGAGCGCAATCACCTGGACCACGCGACCGGAGATGCGAAGCTGCAGACAGGGCGTCATTGTCCCGAGGGTACACACGGCGCGCCGCCCCGTCGAGGGATCAGGGCGCGAGCCACGCCAGATCGGCCACCGGTACCGCGACCATCTCGAAGATCGCCGCGACGAACGTTCTATCCGGGCCCGCACGCTCGGGGTTCGCGTACGCCCAGCGCACGGTGCCGTCGCGAGCGACCTGCCACGCCTGGCCGCGCTCCGACTCCGTAACGAGTAGATCTCCGCCCGGGAGCTCCTGGACGGCCCCGAGCGTGTCGCTGCGAAGCGGCTCCCCCGGCGGGCCGCCCCACTCCCAGACCTTCCGCCCGCGTCGGTCCACCTCGAGCGCTCGCGCGCCGCCGGGCGATCCGAGGTTGTCGAACATCCGGATCACCTGCCCGTCGAACCGCGGATCGTGCTGCTTCGCCCAGGGTCCTCTCCGCGACCACACGATCCGCCCCGCGTCCGGATCGAGGACCACCAGCGTCGAGGTCTCCCGGAACGAGAGCAGTGTGGCGCCGGGCGGAAAGGTGGGATTGTCGAGGACCTGGAGCGCGTTCGTGTGCAAGAGATCCCCGTTGGTCCTGCTCTCTCGCGACGGCATCAGCCCCGGATCGGACGCGAGGACGGCGTCGTAGATGCTCACGCGGCGCAGCTCTTCGCCGGTCGCGAGGGACAACCAACACATCTGGTCGTCGAGCACGTGCCGGTCCGGGTCGATGGCGGGCAGCAGCCGGGTCTCGCGGCACAATGTGACCACCCGGTCACCCGTGATCTGCATGTCGTGGTGGGCGCGTCCCGGGTTCGACCACATCACGCGGGAGTGCCGGTCGACCCTCGCGATCCCGAGGCCCTCCCAGATCGCAAGGATCGAGCCGTCCGGCAGGAGCCGCGCGCGGCGCCAGTTCTCGGTAGCGCCCGTGCGCCCGGCCACCGGATAGCCAGGGAACACGTCCCAGAACGACGCGCGCCATTCGTGGAGCAGCGCGCCGTCCGCCGAGATCAGCCGGGCGACCGCGGCATCCCCGGATGCATAGAACCGCGGTGACGGATCCGCGCCGTCCGACCGCACGAACACGCCAGAACGCTCCCCCACGGGCGGGAGCGTCGCCCCGACGTAGCCGATCGCCTCGAGCTGGGCGATCTCCTCGCGCTGCGCGGCGGTGAGCCCGGGATCGTCGGCGTGCGTGCGGAACCAGCGGCCTGCCGGCGGATCGGGCTCGGGCCACACCGCCCACGCGATCCCCGCGACGCCGACCGCGATCGCCGCGATCCCGAGTACGCGCTCACGACCCACGCTTGAGCTCTTCCCCGGCGCGGGCCAGCTGGGTGAACACCCACCGGATGTACCTGAACGGGTGCTCGGCGTCCGAAGGGGTGAACCGAACGCCGAGGCCGCGGAGCTCACCCCCCTCCAGCAAGCCCTCGAATCGCTTGGGGTGCTTGCGGACCAGCACCTCCACGCGGTCGGGCGTGATCCGGCTCTTCGGGTGGAGATCGAGGACCATCCTGATCTTCAGCCAGCGCAGCCGGGTCACGCCCCAGTCGCGGCAGGCCGCCCGCGTGGACATGAGCCCCGCCAGGTTCTGCAGCGGATCGGGCAGCGCGCCGAGGAATCCCTCCAGCTCGTCCACCGCCGCATCCACCTCGCCCACCGACACGGAGCTCGACAGCCGGCGGTACCAGCCCAGGCGCTCCTGCACGTCGGTGATGAGATCGTCGGGGATGAACGCCGGGACTGGCACCTCGACCTCCGGATCGATGCGCTCCCGATCGTGCTCGCCGCGGACCTCGTGCACGGCCTCCTCGAGGAGCTCGAGCCACGCGTCGTAGCCGATCTCGTCGATGTTGCCGGACTGGCTGCTCCCGAGCAGGTTGCCACCGCCGCGGATCTCCAGGTCCGCCGCCGCGATCTGGAAGCCCGATCCGATCTCGGTGTGCTCGGTCAGCACCCGCAGGCGCTTGCGAGCGTCCGACGTCATCAGCTCGGGGACCAGGAGCAGGCAGCTCCCGCGGTTCCCGCCACGCCCGACCCGCCCGCGGAGCTGGTAGAGCTGCGCGAGCCCGAACATATCCGCGCGGTTCACGACGATCGTGTTGACGTTCGGCATGTGAACCCCGCTCTCGACGATCGACGTGCAGACCAGCAGGTCCGCGCGCTGCTCCACGAAGTCGACGAGGACCTTCTCGAGCGCGCCCTCCTCCATCTGCCCGTGCGCGGTCAGCACGCGGATCCCCGGCATCCAACCCCGGAGCTCGTCTGCCGTGATCTCCAGCGTCTCGATGTCGTTGTGGACGAAGAACACCTGGCCCTGGCGCTCGAGCTCCTGCATGACGGCATCGCGGACGCGCGACTCGGACTTCCGCGCGACCGACGTGCGGACGGACAGGCGGTCCCGGGGTGGCGTGGCGATGAGGCTGATCTGGCGGAGCCCGGACATCGCCATCTGGAGCGTGCGCGGGATCGGCGTCGCGCTCATCGAGAGGATATCGACCTCTGCCCTGTACTTCTTCAGGCGCTCCTTCTGCTTGACGCCGAAGCGGTGCTCCTCGTCCACGACCAGCAGGCCGAGATCCGCGTACCGCACGCGGCTGCCCATCAGGGCGGTGGTCCCGACGACGATGTCGATGGACCGGTCCCGCAGGCCTTCGAGGACCGCGCGCTCCTCTGTCGGGCTGTTGAAGCGGGAGAGCATGCCGATCTTGACGGGGAAGCCCTCGAAGCGCTTCTCGAAGGTGTGGAGGTGTTGGAACGCGAGGACGGTGGTGGGGCACAGGACGGCGACCTGGCGCCCGCCCTCCACGATCCGCATGGCCGCGCGCATGGCGACCTCCGTCTTGCCGAAGCCGACATCGCCGCAGACCAGGCGATCCATGGGCGCTTCCGACGACAGATCCCGGTGGATGGCCTCGATCGCGGCTTCCTGGTCGGCCGTCTCGTCGTACGGGAAATTATCGGCGAACTGGCGATACATCCGGCCGGGCTCGTCGTATGGGACGCGCGCGGCGAGCTCCCGGCGGGCGGTGGTGCGCAGGAGCTCGTCCGCCATCTCGAGGAGGCGGTCGCGGACCTTCTGGCGGCGGGCGCTCCAGGTCGCGCCGCCGAGCTTGTCGAGCGTGGTGTCGTGATCGTGAGTCGCGGGGGTGTACGCCGAGAGCTGCTCGAGGCTCGTGACCGGAAGGAACAGCAGGGCCTCGTCCCGGTACTCGAGCTTCACGAAGTCCTGCTCGAACGTGACGCGCCGGAAGCTCGCGCCCGTGCCGTCCGCGGGGCCCTCGGCCTTCGTGAACGACATGCGCTGCAAGCCGAGGTACCGGCCGATCCCGTGGGTCCGGTGGACGACCGGATCGCCGACCTTGAGCTGGGAGATGCTCGTGATCCCGCGCTCGAACAGGGCGTGGATCCGCTCGGACTTCCGCTGCGCCGCGACACCACCCGAGAGCAGCGCGTGGATCGCGATGTACGCCACGCCACTCTGGGGCGCGACGAAGCCGCTCGGGAGATCCCCAACCAGCAACGCCAGCTCTCCGGGCGCGGCGTCCTCCATCTTCGCGACGCGGACGAGCGGCAGTCGATACGGCTCGAGGAGCTCGAACACCTTCCCCGCGCGGAGCTCGCTCTCCACCACGAGCGCGACCCGCACCTCGTCGTCGAGGAGATCCCGGATCTTCCGCACGACGGGGTTCAGATCCGTGCCCTTGAGTGCGAACCCCTCGACCGCGTGGGCGCCGAGGTCCACCGACCGCCCCGCCACGCCGAGCGGGTAGACGCGGTGCGCCGACCGCAGCCGCTCCCACAGGTCGTCGGCGCTGACGAACCGCTCCTCTGGCGGGACGAGCGGCCGATCGTCCTCCGCGTCCAGCGCGTCCCACCGGCGCCGGGCGGACGCTTCGAAGTCGCGGCTCGCCGAGATCGCGTCCTCGGGCAACGCCACGATCGTCCGCATATCCCCGAGGATGTCGAGCGGCTCCACGGTCGGCACGAGCGCCGGGAGCCAGTCCCCGAGGGCCGAGAACCGCACCCCGCCGTTCAGATCGTCGATGACGCGCCGCCGGAGCGTGTGGCCGGCGCCCGTGGCGTCTACGAGGCGGCCTGTCACGTCCACCAGGCGCGCGATCGCGTCGGCGTCCACGCGCTCCTCGCCCGCCGGCAGCAGGATCGCGCGCTTGAGCTTGCCCGTGGTCTTTCGCGTGTCCGGGTCGAGCCGCCGGATCTCCTCGACCTCGTCGTCGAACAGGTCGATTCGGACCGGGAAAGCGCCGGATGCGGGCCACACGTCGATGACATCGCCGCGGAGGGCGTAGGTCCCGGGCCCCTCCACCTGCGCGACCTGAAGGTAGCCCGTGTCGGTCAGCGCGCGGGCCAGGTCGCCGCGCTCCGCCATGGATCCGGTCTCCAGGATCCGCGTGCCGCGACGCCGGCTCTCGCGGTCCGGGACGCGCTGTAGGAGCGCGCGGACATCCGCCACGATCACGCACGGCCCCCCGGCCTCCACCCGCTGGAGCGCCCGGATCCGCTGGCGGGGGATCTCGGGATCGGGCGAGAAACCGTCATAGACGCGGTTGTCGTCGCCGGGGAACGCCTCTATCGTGTTCGGGTCCGGGTGGAAGAACCTGAGCGCGCGCACCAGGCGGTCGCGCCGGTCGGCCTCGTCCACGACGATCAGCCAGCGCGGCGTGTCCCGGAGCTGCGCCACCAGGTACGCGAGGCTGTCCCCGCCGAGGCCGGCGAGCCCGGTGCCCTCGGCCAGGAGCCGGCTCACATCCTGGAGATACCCGTTGGGAGACGCGTGCCCGCTCCGGGCCATTCAGCTCCCCGCGCCCGCCGGCGGGGCCGCGTAGGGGTTGCTCGCGGCCTCCGACGCAGCCAGGGGGGCCTCGCGCCGGGCGCGGCGCTCGCGGCGCTCCCGGTACAGCAGGAGCAGCGCGACGGTCTGCCACCAGGCCTGCACGGCGAACCACGCTTCCTGGGCCAGGATCTGCGCCATGGTCGGCTCGCGCGGGTCCGACAGGCCGAGCAGCGCCATGCCCGCGTTCTCGTTGCTCTGGCCCATCAGCACGCCGATGGCGAAGGCGCCCGCCATCCCGACGAGCGCCGAGACGAGGAACAGCTTGAAGAGGCGGCCGCGCATTCCCCAGGTCAGACGACCGGATCCGGAGAGCGCGGGCTCTTCCGGGTGGAGCACGGCGATCATGTCGGTGAACGCGAGCTGCAGCCAGTAGAAGATGCCGGGGATGACGACCTGCATGCCGATGGCGACGGCCTGCACGCGCGTGCCGTGCGGCCCCGCGACCTCCAGCGTCCGGCGCGTCATCTCGGACACCACTTCCCCGGCGTCCGCCCGCTTGCCCTCCGCCATCGCGTCCGCCGTGCGCAGCCAGCCGATCATCACCGCGGCCCCGCCGAACGATGCCCACAGCAGGCTCCACGCCTGCATCAGGAACACCATGAACGCGAGGCCCATGCCCATCTTCGACTGGTCGATGAAGCGGACAACCAGCGCGACGATGAGGGTAGGCGCGAGGAACAGGACGGGCACCCACGACGTCCGACTCGCGGTCGCGCTCTTCGAGAGCTGGATCACGCCATAGACGCTCAGGAACGCCACGACGCTGGTGAGCGTCGTCGAAAGCGTAGCGAGGGACGCCCGATCCATGGCTTCGAGCGCGGAGAGCTGGTTGACCACCCACCGGCCGACGAAGCCCTGGATCGCCGCGTACAGGAGCGCGAGCGGCAGGCCGACCGCCGCCGTGCGCGCCATCAAGGGCAGCGCTGCCCCGAGCGCGCCGAGTGCCGTGAGCTGGCCCTCCCACGAAGCGCGGGACCGCATCCGCTTGAGCCCGGTCGGCGTCCCGCGAAGGCAGATGTAGAACAGGCCCAGGTTGGCGACCGGGAGCAGGGCCCACAACGCGTCGTCCGGGGAGCGCCCGAGATCCTTGAGCCGCCAGAGAGTAGCCGGGAGCTTGAGGATCTGGATCCCCAGGATCAACCCAGCTTTTGCGCCATCCGGCAGCGCGAGCGTGAGCACCCCGACCTGGAGTGCGCATAGCGCGAGATCGATGCCCAGGTACGGCGCGACCGCCATCCTGCGGCCCGGCGGTTCGAGTGTGGTCTCTTCGGACACCGGTCACCCTGGGCGAGGTCGGACGCGCGTCCTACCGCGGCGGCACGCCGGCTGCCGCCCGCGGCGCGGGATTCGTGACAGGTTCGAGCAGCCAGGTCTCCCCCGTATCCCGCGTGAGCGCGAGTCGCGGCATCTGCCCACGCGGTTTCGGCGGAGGCGCCTGCATGGCGACCTGCCAGGTCACGGGGCCGAGCTCCGTGGCGAGCGCGCTCCCCGTCATCGTCGCGATCGCGGACCGGCCCACCGACGCGTCCGGCGGCACGAGCAGCAGGAACCGCCCGGTCCCCTCCGCCCGCGGGACGATCAGCTCCCAGCCGTTCCACTGGGCCTCCACGGTGGTGGAGCGCTCCGTAATCGTCGGCCCGAAGCCCGGCTCATCGCAAGTCCAGCGGGTCCGGACCTCGATGTTGTCGCCTTCGAGCAAGACTTCGCGCCGGGTCTCGGCACACCGGCCGGTGCCGTACTTCTTCCACTCGAGGACCTTATCGGCGTAGTCCCACGACTCCTTGGGGCCCTCCACTCGGACGAGTGACCAGGTGCCGGATAGCCCGTCCGGCGGTCCCGCGAACGCCGCGATGGCGAGCAATGCGATCATGGGGTCCGCCCCGTGCGTGTACGGTACTCGGGGCTGTCCTTCGCGAGCTTGAGCCGCACGACGTCCCCGTTGGGCGCGCGGGCCTCTCTCGACCAGGCGCCGGTGGTCTGGAACACGGCCCACTCACCGGCCGCGATCGCGGCTTCACAGGTGTACTCTCCCGGGGTGGCGGAGTCCCCGCTCGCGATCCGGCTTACCTGCTTCGCGGCGTACGGCGCCGTCAGCACGCCGTCCGTCCACGCGACCTGTACGGTGACCGAGGCCTCGCACGCAGTGAACCGATCGCCCGGGCCCGCGAACAGCACGTCGCGCTCGAGCGTCAGTTGATCGTGCTCGAAGTCCCAGACCTCTCGCGCCCACACGACGCCGTCCGACGCGCCGCCGGCCCCGGCCGCGACCCCGTCCACTTCCGCGCCGCCGATCACGGCGCTCACGACCTCGAACCGATCGTCGACCTCCATCGGCGCCGGCTCCCCGCAGGCCATCAAGAAGATCACCGTGAGCACCCTCGTCCCCCACGCCCGGAAGCCCCCCTCGTTATGCCGGATCGCGCACGGTGTCACCCGTCCGGTAGCGGTGGGTGCGATCCGCGGTGTCGTACCAGCGAACCGGACTGGAGGTGACCGATGCGCGGGATGTGTACGCTGGTGGCGATTGCGATGCTGGGCCAGGGGTGCGTGGTGTACGCCCACGACAACGACCGCGGAAAGTGCAGCGACGACGACCTGTTCGACGATGACACCGGCCGCGGCGGCCAGGAGCCCAGCGCGCCCACGGAGCCGACCGAGCCCACCGGCCCGACCGCGCCCGTGGAGTTCACGCTGGCGCTCGATCCGCCGACCGGCATGATCGGGGAGACGCTGCTCGCGAGCCTCGTCGTGACGGAGGGCGCATACGACCTGGCCGGGATCGTGGAGGTCGGGTTCGGTGGCGACGACGTGCAGGTCATCGACCTGGAGGCCCGGGCAGACGAGGTCGTGCTGGTCCTCACCGTCGCGGCGGACGCCACGCCGGGCCCGGTGGACGTCTTCGCGATCGACGCCGCCGGCGACGTCTGGCTGCTGGCCGACGCCTTCACCATCGTCGAGCACTCCGACCCCGGCATGGAAGATACCGGCGTCTGGTGTCCCTGATCCGCTGACGACGAGGAGTGCTCCCGGTGCAACCGCAGACCCACAGATCCCCAGCGGCGCCCCCCTTCGATCTCGGGGCGATGTACCGGAAGTACGGCGACATGGTGCTCGCTCGGTGCCGCACGCTGCTGCGGAACGAAGCGGACGCGCAGGAGGCGGCGCAGGACACATTCCTCCGCGCGCTCCGCTTTTCCGACTCCTTCCGCGGCGACAGCAGCCCGAGCACCTGGCTGTTCCGGATCGCGACCACTACTTCCCTCAACCGGATCCGCACGAAGAAGCGGAGGCCGGAAGACGGCGTGGACGAGCTGCCGGGCGGCGAGACCGACGGCCTGCTCGATGCATTCGAGCTCCAGAACCTGTTGAAGGCCCTGTCGAAGGACGAGGACGAGGACACCTGGGCCTGCGTCGTCCACTTCTACCTGGATGGAATGACCCACGACGAGATCGGCGCGACCATGGGCGTGTCGGGTGCCGCCATCCGCAAGCGGATCGGCGGCTTCCGCGCCCGGGCCCGGGCCCGCACCGACCTCGGATTCCTCGCTGTCGAGGAGGAGCTTCGATGAGCCACATCTCCACGCCCCAGCTCCACGGCTACCGCTACGGCGAGCTCTCCCCGGAAGTCCGTGCGACCGTGGAGGCCCACCTCGCCTCCTGCGACCGGTGCGCGAAGCGCCACGCCGTCCAGCTCCGCGAGCGCGAAGCGTTCGTCGCGATGCCGGTTCCCCCCGCCATCCAGGCCGCCGCGGCCCCACCGCCGCGCCCGTGGTGGGCGAGCGCGCTCCGCTGGCTCTCGCCGGCCACCATCGGCCTCGCGGCTGCCGCGGCCGTCGCCTTCTTCGTGCTCACCCCCGCGGACGACGGGATCCGCACCCGCGGCGACGGTAACGCCGGGATCGAGGCCTGGATCGCGACGGACGCCGGCCCCCGCGCGCTCCGCCCGGACGAGGTCGTCCACGCGGGCTCGGTACTCCAGCTCTCGTACGATCCGGAGGGCGCGAGCCACGTCTGGCTCGCCGGCCGCGACGGTACGGGTGCCGTGGAGGTCTACGGCCCCGTGCACCCCACCCGGCCGGAAGGCCTTCAGCCCGCGCCGTTCTCGCTCACGCTGGATGACGCTGCCGGCCCGCAGGAGTTCTTCGCCGTGCGGTCGGATCGCCCGCTCGACGCGGACGCCGTGAAGGCCGCGCTGGCTGGGAACGTCGAGGGGATCACCATCGCGCAGCTGGCGATCCCGAAGGAGGAGCGGAATGTGGTGGCTCCAGCTCGCGGCGCTCGCGCAGGATCTCCCCGAGAACCTGCTCCCCCTCTCGATCCCGCCGGATGGGCCGCGCCAGGTGCGCCACGCCGTCGTGGTCGGAGCGAACCAGGGCGGCGGCACGCTCGCGAACCTGCTGTACGCCGAGCGCGACGCCGAGAAGATGGCGGACATGCTCGTCGAGCTCGGGGGCTTCGACGACGGGCTGGTCAGCGTCCTCTATGCGCCCACCGCCGACGGCCTGCGGACGGCGCTCGCCCACCATGCCGCGATCGCCGCCGAGTATCCGGACGACCTGTTCCTCTTCTACTACTCTGGCCACGCGGACGCTTCCGGGCTGCGCATCGGCGAGGAGCACTACTACTTCGAGACGCTGAAGTCCGACCTCCGACAGGCCGAGAGCACGGTTCGCATCGGTGTCCTCGACGCGTGCCGCTCCGGCGCCATCACCCGCCTGAAGGGCGCGACCGTCGGCGGCTCGATCCTCGACACGGTCGGCGCCGCAGAAGGCGAGGCCTGGCTCACCGCGTCCACCGCGGAGGAGGAGGCCCAGGAGTCCGACGAGCTCCGCGGCGGGTTCTTCACGCACTACCTGATCTCCGGCATGCGCGGGGCCGCCGACATCGATGACGGCGTGGTCGACCTGCAAGAGCTCTACGCCTACACGTCGGACCGCGTGATCGCCGGAACCGGGGCGTCTCAGGCCGGGACTCAGCACCCGAGCTATGACTTCCGGCTCGCGGGCGCGGGCGCCATCCCGCTCACGGACGTGCGACGCGCGTCGGCCACGATCCGGCTCCCGGCCGGCGTAGAAGGCCGGATCTCGGTGCTGAAGCTCCCGGACTTCAGTCAGGTCGCCGAGCTGAACAAGCCCGCGAGCCGCACCACCGACATCGCAGTTCCCCCCGGTCGTTACGAGCTCCTGCGCTGGTCGGGTGACCAGCTCTACGACACCACGGTCGGCGTGAACGACGGCGCGGCCATCGTCGTCAGCGACTGGGGCGCGCCACGGAGCCCGCTCGCGACGACCTCGCGGGGTACGACCGACGTGATCGAGGAGAGGCTCGATCAGTACCTGACCGCGAGCCGGAACCTGGAGCTGGAGCTGAACCTCGCGAGCTCCTCCGTGATCGGCGGGATCGCGTCCGGCCTTCTCCCCGGCGCGGGTCAGGTGTACAACCGCCAGACCGGCAAGGGCCTGCTGTACCTCGGCGCTACGAGCGCCCTCCTCTCCGGCATCGCGTTCGACCCGTCGCGGGAGCTCGACGCTTTCGGCTCGGCCTCGCCGGTGCTCGCGACCCTCGGGGCCGGCCTGTGGGGCGCGTCCGTGTTCGACGCCATCTACAACGTCCACCGGAACGAGGAGGAGCGGCCGAAGGGCGGCCTGCTGCTGGGCTTCGGGGCGCTAGCCGGCGGGAGCCCAGATTTTCCCTACCATCTGGGCGGATCGGCCGACGTGTTCCTGTTCCCCGGGGTGAGCGTCGGCCTCGATCGCGTGGGGTACTCCCAGTACGAGGAGCAGCGCTGGGATCTCTCGGTCGGAAGCCGGCTGATGGTCGGCTGGGATGGCGGGCGGCGCTTCCGGCCCGGCGTCTTCGCGGCGCTCGCGGTCCGCAGCGGCCACATCCCCCGCACCCAGATCACGCGCGTCACGTTCCTGCCCGGCGCCAACCTCCGCTACTACGTGGTACCCAGGTACTTCCTCGATCTCGACGTGCGCTACGAGATCGGCGCGATCTGGAACGGGCCCGTGATCGGCGTCGGCTTCGGCACTCACATCGGGCGGTAGCGGTCAGCGGGCGCGGCGGTGTCAGAGAGGCAGATGGAGGAACCATGCTGATCTTCGCCCTCGCCGCCCCTGCCCTCGCCGGAGACGTGATCGTGATCTCGACCGAGGAGGTCGCGGCGCCCGTCGCGATCGCGACCCCCGCCGAAGAGGACGACGACGACGACGACGACGATACGTACGACGCCCGCTTCCAGGCCGGCTCGACCATCAGCTCGCTCACGGACGGCATCGCGCAGTCCGCGTACGCTCGCGTGGAGGGGCGCCGCGACGGCTACCTGGAGGTGTACGCGCGCGGCCAGCGGTGCGGCTGCTGGGTGGGCCGGGTCGGGGCGGGGTTCGACGTCTTCGGAGACGGGGCGTTCGACCTGAACCTCGGGCTGTTCGTCGGCGCGGCCGGCGCGGACTGGGGCCCCGGCCACGCGGAGATGGGCACGAGCCCGCAGCTCGGCACCCAAGTGGCCGTCGGGCTCGACGGGCGGCACCTGGTCGCCCGCTACACCTGGCTCGCCGGCATCGGAGGCGGCGCGGGAGACGCCGTCCTCACGGAGAACCAGCTCCAGCTCGGCGTGAAGATCGCGCGCATCGCGGACGTGTACGGCGAGGTCCTCTACCTCGACCCGGGCGAGGCCCGAAGCCAGGGCGGAGTGGGTCTCGGCGCGCGCGTCACCTTCTGACGTCGCGGACGCGCTCCGCGTGGGGTAGACTGCAGACTCTCCGGAGCTCCGATGTCCAACGTCCGCTGGATCCCCGCCCTGGTCGCGCTCGTCCTCGCCGCCTGCCAGACGGAGGATCCGCCGCTGTGCAGCGAAGCCTCCAAGATCCCGGCGTTCTCGGACGCGGATCTCGACGGCTTCGGCGATCCCTCCACGCGCGTCCGCGTGTGCGAGGTCGCGCTCGGCGAGCGGGTGACCGTCGCCGGCGACTGTGACGACACCAACGCCGAGATCTCGCCGACGGGCTTCGAGACCTGCGACGGCCTCGACAACGACTGCGCGGACGGCGCGGACGACGGCCTGCCGCTGACCACCTTCTTCGTGGACGCGGACGAAGACGGCTTCGGCGACCCTTCCGTCAGCGTGGAAGCCTGTAATCAGCCGGAAGGCACCGTCTTCGACGCGTCCGACTGCGACGACACGACCGCCGCCGCGAACCCGATCGCGGAAGAAGTGTGCGACGGCATGGACAACGACTGCGATCTGCTGGCGGACGACGACGACATCAAGCTCGTCCGCGAGACCGCGCCGAGGTGGTACCAGGACCGCGATCTGGACGGCTACGGGGACCCGGACGCGTTTCAGCCGGCCTGCCTGAACCCGAACCCGGGCAAGCTCGTCGACAATGCGGACGACTGCGACGACACGGACATCGAGCTCAACCCGGCGGCGGTCGAGATCTGTGACGGCATCGACAACGACTGCGACCTCCTGTACGACGACTCGGACCCCGACCTCGACACGGCGACGCAGTTCAGCTGGTGGTACGACGGGGACGAAGACGGCGCCGGCGATCCGCTGGTCACCATGAGGGCGTGCGAGCAGCCGTACTTCTGGACCAACAACGACGACGACTGCGACGACTCGGAGCCCCTCCTCGCGGGCCCCGGGTTCTGGACGCCGGACAACGACGGCGACGGCTACGGCATCGCAACGATGGCGGTCGGCCCTACCTGCGACGCCGGCCCCGGCTACGCCCTCCAGGCCAAGGGCGTCGACTGCGACGACACGCTGGCCAGCCGAAACCCAGGCAACATCGAGATCTGCGACGACATCGACAACGACTGCGACAACCGGGCGGACGACCTCGACGTCTCGCTCGATCTGACGACCGCCGGCAACTGGTACGAGGACGTCGACAAGGACGGCTTCGGAACGGGCGTCGCCACGGTCCGCTGCGATCCGCTCCCCGGCCAGGTGGGCCCGGACGGCGACTGCCGCGACAACACTGCGGCGATCAACCCCGGCGCCACTGAGATCTGCGACGCCGTCGACAACGACTGCGACCTCCTGCTCGACGAAGCCGATCCGAACCTCGACCCGGCGTCCCTCGACACCTGGTACCCGGACATCGACAGCGACGGGTTCGGCGACGAGTCGCTCGCGATCCAGGCGTGCGGCGCGCCGAGCGTGCTCTACACGGACCTCGGCGGCGACTGCGACGACGCGGACGCCCTCCTCGGCGAAGAGACCCGCTGGGTCACGGACACGGACGGAGACGGCTTCGGCGGAGGCCCGTTCGTCGGCGGAATGAGCTGCGTCCAGACCGGCCCGAACACCGTGCCGACCGACTACGGCATCGACTGCAACGAGGCGGACATCGCCATCAACCCGGACGCAGAAGACGTCTGCGGCGACGGCATCGACCAGGACTGCTCCGGCGCGGACCGCGAGTGCCCGCCCGTGAGCTGCGCGGAGCTCCTCGCGGACGCCCCCGGCACCCCGAGCGGCACGTACGAGCTCGAGCCCATCGTCGGCACGCCCGTCCAGGTGTA
The DNA here is from genome assembly GCA_945882675.1 of Klebsiella pneumoniae. Classification (GTDB taxonomy): domain Bacteria; phylum Myxococcota_A; class UBA796; order UBA796; genus CANLGQ01. Next base: position 17,737 of record CAMCWU010000039.1, read on the forward strand.
CTGCGACATGGTCACGGACGGCGGCGGCTGGACCCTCGTGGGGTCGTCGGGCACCGGGAACCCGCTCTCGGACGTCGCGATCGGCTACCACAACGCCCTGCAGGACCTCACGCCGCTCGCGGCGCACGCAGGTGTGTGGGACGGGCTGCGCAGCCACGTGAGCGCCATGCAGGATCTGCGTTTCACCTGCAAGAAAGACGTCACCGACGCCGCCATGGACGTCGACCTCTCGTTCTACGACGTGGACTGGTACCTGGACGTGACCGCGGACGTGACGGACGCCGGCACGTGCTTCCTCGACACGCCCCAGGTCGTCTTCCCGGCCCGCCGCAACAACCTGGTCGGCGTGACCAAGCTCGGGTCGGACGCCTACAACTCGGGCGCGCTCCAGGGTGAGAACACGTGCGGCGACGTCGGCGACTTCTCGGTCGACTTCGACGACCGCGGGCTCGACAGCAACGAGAGCGACGGCACCGACTGGGGCCTGGACGACGGCGCGCCCAAGTGCGGCGCCAAGGGCGACGGCGAAGCGTGGTTCCTCTTCGTGAGGTAAGCTCACTCCACGGAGTAGCCCATGAACGACGACACGCCGCAGAGCCTCAAGACCGCCGCCATCATCCAGATCATCTCGGGCCTGATCAACTTCATGGTCATGCCCACCATCATGATCACGATGTGGAGCTTCTTCGTTTCCATCTGCGCGATGGTCACGTTCGGGCTCGGCAGCGTCCTGTACTTCTGCGGGTTCTTCACCTGCCTGCTCGTGCCGCTCGGCATCGCCGAGATGGTCGCTGGCGGCCTGACCCTCGCCAACCCGAAGCAGGGCGCGCCCATCATGAAGGTGGTCGCGATGCTCGAGATGGCGAGCGTGCTCTGTGGTGGATTGATCTCCTGCATCGCGGGCTTCGTAGTCTACCGGATGGTCGGCGATCCGGAGGTCGCGGGCTACCTCGAGTCCTGATCGGTTATGCTCCGCGGCACGATGGGGGGGGGCAGATGTTCCGATTGGGCTTGCTGCTGGCACTCGCAGGGTGCGCCGCGAACGAAGAGCCGCCGCCGCCCAATGTCCTGATGGGCAACGGCTGCGACGGCGGGGACCCGCGGGCGTGCTTCGACCTCGGGAACTTCCGGATGGACCAGGCCATGCCGGACCTCACCGGCGCACGCACGGCGTTCAGCAAGG
>CAMCWU010000040.1 GCA_945882675.1 Klebsiella pneumoniae
GAGGCCGACGCCAACCTCCTCGAGGAGCACGGCGAGGAGCCCCGACCGCCCGGTCGGGCACGCCGCGAGCAGGGGCGCCATGGCACGGGCGCGGGCGGCGCACGGCTCGTCGGCCCGCTCGAGCCAGTCCGCGAGCGCGGGACACGCAGGCGGGACGCCCGGCTTCGCGAGGAGCGCGGCCACCTCCGGCTCGACGGGCGCCGGGCCTGCGCTCGACCCGAGCGCGACATACCGCGGGGACGGGACCGCCGCGATCTCCGCCAGGACGGCGCCGGCCGGGGCGTCCACGTCCGCGGCGATCACGACGGCGCCGGTCGGCCGGACGCGAACCGACGTCACGGCGCCCGCGGCGTCCACGGTGCGGACCTCGCCAATGGCGGGGTGGAGCGGCGGCGCGAGCTCCCGCGCGGGCGCGGCGGGCAGCGCGGGCGCGGCCGGGATCCGCGGAAGTGCGTCGTCCGAGCATGCCCATTCGATGACCGGATCCGCCGCGAAGGCCGTCAGCGCGGGCGATTCCCCGCGGGCGGGCGCGGGCGGGCGCGGGCTCCGCGCATGCCACCAGCATCGCCAGCCACGCACCCCACATCTTCGCCCCGCTGGCGCGTACCGACACCCGCGGGGCGCTCCGGTTCCCTGTCGGAGCGCGCGGACCGGCGGCTCACCCGCCGGTCCCGACGGGGGACGGCGCCGTAGGGGCTCCGGCCCACGCAGATCTCCCAAAAACGAGAGCGGCGGCTACTTCGCGGCGTCCTCGCGGTTCTCGGGGGCCGCCACGCGCTCGAACGCGATCGTGTTCTCGTTCTCGAGCGTGACGAAGATCGTATCGCCAGGGAGGTAGCTTCCGCCCACGATCTCCTTCGACATCGGGTTCATCAGGTACTGCGTGATGACGCGCTTGAGCGGCCGCGCGCCGAACGCCGGGTCGTAGCCGATGTCGCACAGCAGGGTCCGCGCTTCCGGCGAGACGTCGAGCTTGAGCTCGCGCGTCTTGAGCAGGCGGCTGACGCGCCGGAGCTGGAACTCGAGGATCGTGTCCATATTCGCCCGGTTGAGCGGGTCGAAGATGATCTTGTCGTCGATGCGGTTGAGGAACTCGGGGCGGAACGACTTGAGCAGCTCCTCGTTCACGACCTCGATCGCGCGCTTCCGGTTGCCGGCGAGCTCCATGATCTTGTGGCTGCCGACGTTGCTCGTCATGATGATGACGACGTTCTTGAAGTCGACGATCCGGCCCTTACCGTCGGTCAGACGCCCGTCGTCCAGCACCTGGAGCAGGATGTTGAAGACGTCCGGATGGGCCTTCTCGACCTCGTCCAGCAGGACGACCGAGTACGGCCTGCGGCGGACGATCTCGGTGAGCTGGCCGCCCTCGTCGTAGCCGATATAGCCGGGCGGAGCGCCGATCAGGCGGGCGACCGAGTGCTTCTCCATGTACTCGGACATGTCGATGCGCACCATCGCGCCCTCGTCGTCGAACATGAACTCGGCGAGCGCCTTCGCGAGCTCCGTCTTGCCGACGCCCGTGGGGCCGAGGAACAGGAAGCTGCCGATCGGCCGATTCGGGTCTTGCAAGCCGGCACGCGAGCGACGGATGGCGTCCGCGACGGCGACCACGGCCTCGTGCTGGCCGACGACGCGATCGTGCAGCCGCTCCTCCATCTTCATGAGCTTGGTCTGCTCGCCCTCCTTCAGCTTGTTGACGGGGATCCCGGTCCACCGGCTGACGACCTTGGCGATGTCCTCTTCCGTCACCTCCTCCGAGAGCAGCGCGCCGTCCTTCTGGAGCTCGGCCAGGGACTTCATACGATCCTCGAGCTCCTTCTCCTTCTTCGGCTTGTCGCCGTAGATGATGCGGCTCGCCTTCTCGAAGTCGCCGGCGCGCTGGGCCTTCTCGCCCTCGAACTGCAAGCTGTCGAGCTCCTCTTTCAGCTGGGCCATGCGCTCGATGGCGTCGCGCTCGAGCTTCCAGCGGGCGTCCAGCGTCGCGAGCTCGTCGCCCAGCGTCGCGACCTGCTCGTTGATGATGCGGGCGCGGTCGCGGGCGGACTTGTCGGTCTCGCGGCTGACCGACAACAGCTCGACCCGGAGGCCCGAGATCTTGCGTTCGAGCTGGTCGATCGCCAGCGGCTTGCTCTCGATCTCCATCTTGATGCGGCTCGCGGCTTCGTCGATGAGATCGATCGCCTTGTCCGGCAGCTGACGATCGCTGATGTACCGATCGGAGAAGACGGCCGCTGCGACGCAGGCTTCGTCCGTGATCCGGATGCCGTGGTGGGCTTCGTACTTCTCCTTGATGCCGCGGAGGATCGCGATCGTGTGCTCGACGCTCGGCTCGCCGACGAGGACGGGCTGGAAGCGGCGTTCGAGCGCCTTGTCCTTCTCGAGGTGCTTGCGGTACTCGTCCAGCGTGGTCGCGCCGATGCAGCGGAGCTGGCCGCGGGCGAGGGCCGGCTTGAGCATATTACCGGCGTCCATGCTGCCTTCCGTCTTGCCCGCGCCGACCAGCGTGTGGAGCTCGTCGATGAACAGGATGACGCGGCCGGCAGACGCCTCGATCTCGTTGAGCAGCGCCTTGAGCCGCTCCTCGAACTCGCCGCGGTACTTGGCGCCGGCCAGGAGTGCCGGGAGATCGAGGGAAAGCACGCGCTTGCCGAGCAGCGACTCCGGCACGTCCCCGTCCGCGATGCGCTGGGCGATGCCCTCCACGATCGCGGTCTTGCCGACGCCCGGATCGCCCATGAGGACCGGGTTGTTCTTGGTGCGCCGCGAGAGGACCTGGAGCGCGCGCCGGATCTCGTCGTCGCGGCCGATGACGGGGTCGAGCTTCCCGTCCATGGCGTCCTGCGTCATGTCACGCGTGTACTTCTTGAGCGACTCGTACTGCGATTCCGGGTCTTCCGACGTCACCTTCTTGCCGGCGCGCACGACCTCGATCGCCTCCGCGATCCGCTCGCGGGTCAGACCGTAGCGCTTGAGCATGACGCCGGTCTTGCTCGTGCCCATGGCGATGGCGAGGAGGAACATCTCGGTCGAAACGTGGCTGTCGCCGAGCTTTTTGCTCTCGGTCTCGGCCGTCTGCAGCACGGTGTCGAGATCGCGGGACATGGCGGCCTTGTTGCCGCCCGAGACCTTGCTGTACGCGTCGACGACGACGGCGACCTCGTTCTCGATCGCGGTGGCGTCGATGCTGCAATGGCCGAGGATCGACGGGATGATCCCGCCTTCCTGCGAGAGCATGGCCGCCATGAGGTGCCCGGGGCGGATCTCGGGGTTCCCGAGGCGGCCGGCGAGCTGCTGGGCGTCCGCGATGGCCTCTCGCGCCTTGACCGTGAACTTTTCGAACTTCATCTGAACTCCGTGGCGGCGATCGCGCGGCCCTGGCGACCTCCGAGAGTATGGAGGTGGCCGGCAACGTGCGCAACCCGTCAGCCGCCGTGACCGCATGTTGTTGCCGGAACTCTATGCACACGGCGGACGGCGCCAAGTCACCCGCTGCCGTGGTGGACGCGCGACCACCCTGCGCGGTACGGTCAGGGCGGAGCGGAGACCCATGTCGCGCACCGACGGACCCCGGCGCGATTCGCGCCACCGCGCCGCCTTCCTCGCCCAGGTGCCGGGGCGGCTCGGCACGCTCGCGGCGCTCCTCGAGGACACCACGGAGCCCTCGGACATGCTGGCGTTCGAGCTCTCCCGCCTCGCGGAGACGGCGGAGCGCCTGGGGCTCGACGCCGTGGCCGCGGCCTCCGGCGCCAAGGCGGCCGGCCCACCGTGGCGCGAGCGGCTGCGGGCCGTGTCGCGCGCCGTCGCCGCCGCGCCCGAGTCCACGCCCTTCCGCCCGATCGCGATCGTGAGCCACGGCTGGGGCGGGACATTCGACGAGATCCTGTGCGCCGACCGGCTGTGCGTGTTCGAGACGACGTCCGAGCTGCTCGCGGGGATGGTGGCCGAGCTCCCCCAGGTCGCCATCGTGCCGGCGGCCGATTCGGAGGGCATCCGGGCGCTCGTGGCGGCGGACGTGACCGTGTTCGCCACGGGAGACGGCTGGGACGCCCGCGTGCAGGCCCTGGCGGCGGGGGCGACGGCCTGGTTGCCCGCAGGGGAGCTCTCGGCGGGCCTCGCCGCGGTGCGGTGGGCCACGTGGGTCGCGGGCGAGCCGCCGGTCGCAGCGCTGGTCAACGGAGACGGGCGTTGGACCTCCGCTCTCGAGGAGTCCGGCTTCGCCGTCGTCACGTACGGGGACGCCCGGGAGCTCGCGGACACCTGGGCGCCGGACGCGCTCGTGGTGGTGGGATCGGGCGCGGCGCTGCGCGGAGAGCCGTCGGTGATCGCCGTGCTTCGCGCGCACCCGAAGCTGTCGCGCCTGGTCGTCGCCGCCCAGGCCATGGACGCGGACGTGCCGCTCTCCGGGAGCGCCGCGCGCGTGTCCGCCGCGCTCGCGAAGGCCGTGGAGCGCGTGCGGCGGATGCAGAGCTACCGCGACCCGATCACGGGCTTGTCCAACCGGGTGGGCGCGCTCCGGTCGCTCGACCGGCGGCTCGCGTCCGCCGCCCGTACGCACGAGAGGGTGTCGGCCGTGGTGCTCTCGCTCGACGGGATGGAGGTCGCGCGGGGCCGCGACGGGGTCGCAGCGCAGGTGGACGCGCTCCGACTGGCCGCCCGCGCGATGCGAAAGGCGCTCCGGCGCTTCGACGTGGTCGGCCGCGTCGGCGGGGACGTGCTCCTGGCGGGCCTGCCCGGCTGCGGAGAGGACGAGGCCGCGCGGCGCCTGCACGAGATCGCGGCGGCCCTGCAGGCCGAGCTGAAGCGCGATCCGCGCCTCGACGAGATAGTCCCTCTCGTGGGAGTTGCGGACACCGCGCCCGGCCCTGCGCGCCTGCTGGAGCGCGCCTGGGCGTCGCTCGCACACGCTCGCCAGGGAGCCTAGGTTGAACCGTTTCCCCTTCACGGTCGACGCAACCGTGGGTCAGGCCCGCGCCACCACGCTGGTCCTGCCGCACGGCACCGTGCAGACGCCCGTGTACATGCCGGTCGGCACCCAGGGCGCCATTCGCTCGGTCAGCCCCCTGCATCTGGCCGACACCGGCACCCAGATCCTGCTCGCGAACACCTACCACATCAGCCAGCGCCCCGGCGAGAAGCTCGTCGAGAAGCACGGCGGATTGAACAAGTTCATGGCCGTCGATCGGCCCATGCTCACCGACTCCGGCGGCTTCCAGGTCTTCAGCCTGCAGAAGGATGTCGACGAGGAGGGCGTGCGCTTCGCGTACGAGGTCGACGGCGCCCGCACATTCCTGTCGGCCGAGCGATCCATGGCGATCCAGCAGGCGTTGGGCGCGGACATCGCGATGGTGTTCGACGAGTGCCTCGCGTTCGGGACCGAGCGCGCTTACGCAGAGGTGAGCCTCGAGCGCACGCACCGCTGGGAAGCCCGCTCCAAGGCGGCACACACGCGGCCGGACCAGTCGCTGTTCGGCATCGTCCAGGGCGGTTTCTGGGCGGATCTCCGGCGGCGGAGCGCGGAGGCCGTCGCGGAGATCGGCTTCGACGGCTACGCGATCGGCGGCCTGTCGGTGGGCGAGGGCCACGAGAAGATGTGCGAGGTCCTGGAATATACCACGCCGTACATGCCCGTGGACCGGCCGCGGTACCTCATGGGCGTCGGCAAGCCGCTCGATCTCGTGGAGGGCGTGGCACGCGGCGTCGACATGTTCGACTGCGTGATCCAGACGCGGCATGCGCGCTCGGGCGTGGTGTACGGCTGGAAGGGCCGGATCCGCCTGACGGATACGCGGTTCCGCTCGGATATGTACCCGATCGACACCAGCTGCACCTGCTACACCTGCAAGAACTTCACGCGGGCGTACCTGAACCACCTGTTCCGGGTGGGCGAGATCCTCGCCGCCAGCCTGTGCTCGATCCACAACATCTCCTGGTTCAACCAGCTCATGGCACGGGCGCGCAGCACCATCATCGACGGCACCTTCGAGGACCTCCGCAAGGAGATCCGCGAGATCTACCCGCCGAGCAAGGTCGACGACGCGGATGTGGGCGATGACGGGCCTCTGCCGTCGGATCCGCGCAGCTCCGGGAAGGGCGGTGGCACTGGCTTCGGCGGGCGCGACTTTTCGGGCCGCGGCCCTGGCCGACCCCCCAGGAAGCGTTAAACCCAGCCGGCTGGAGGCGTACGGTTTGGCGTCAGATGACCTGATCGAGATCGAGGGGATCATCAAAGAAGTGTTCCCTGGCGGACATTTCCTGGTCCAGACGGACGCCTCGACGGAGGTGCACGCGCACCTCGCCGGAAAGCTGCGTCGCTACCGCATCCGCGTCGTCCTCGGCGATCGGGTCACGGTGGCCGTGTCGCCGTACGACCTGACCAAGGGTCGGATCGTCTTCCGCCACAAGTAGGATCCCTCCTCCTGTTTTCGCAGGGGGGAGGTTCGATCCCGACAGGTGTTCACGGGCTCCGGTCCGTGCGCTCGTGAAGTAGCGCGCGCGGCAGCTGCGTGGGGCATTCGGACCCCTGCAGACGCGGGAAGCCAGGAAGCGGGGAGAGCAGGAATCGGGCCCGTTCCTGTGTTCCTTCCTTCCTGCGTTCCTGAGAGGAAGGCGCCTCGTACCAGGACGGCGTTCCCGGAGATCCAGGGAATTCCCGCCCGATCATCTCGCCGTGAGGAAAGCCTCAACCAGCTCCACGCACAGCGAGTCCAGCGCACCACGGTCGGGCGCCTTCGGCACCACGAACGCCCGGCTCTCGTAGATCGCCTGCAACGCGCGATCCTCGGCCTCGGCCCACTCGACCAGGCGCTCGTACTCCCACGCCCCGGCGCGGATGGCGCGGAGCTCGTCGGCGTCGATGTCGCCGCGCCACACGTGGACCTGCCCGGTCTCCAGGATCTCGCGGCCCATCCGGAGCAGCCTCACGAGATGAGCGGCGTGCTTCGTATCATATCCGTGATCGGCCTCGAGCGCCGACCGCACGACGTTCCGCAGCTTCCGCCAGTCTTCGTACTGCCGGTAGTGCCGGGCGGCGGCCTCGTAATCGCGCTCCCGCTGCATCACGTTCACCAGGTTCTCGTCCAGGCCCACGAGCCGCGCCGCCGCGAGCCACTTGAGCTCCTCGACCGTGCCCAGACCGGCGGCCGACCGGATCTCCGCCAGCTCCTCGGCGATCCGCGCCTGCAGCTCCACGCCCGTCGCCGGCTGCATCCCCGTGAAGTCGAGCTCCCACCCGTCGATCCGCTTCTGCACCTTGGCCGCCGCGGCCGCGAGCTGGTCGCTCGGGATGAGCGTGTGCTCCGGCAGGCCGAACTCGGCACGGGTTGGCCGTGACTTCGGAGGTTCGAGCAGCCACTTCCGGTGGCCTTTGATCCGCTTGAGCTGGGCCGTCGCGTAGCCCGAGTAGGTGTGCTTCGCCCGCGCTGACAGGAACATATCCCGGTGCGCCCTCAGCTTCTCGCCGAGCGGCGTGACGAGCCGCACCTCTTCGTCTCGGCAGAACAGCGCGTCGAGGATATTCGGGTTGTTCTCCGCCGCGAGCGCCATGAACTTTCGGAGCTCGTAGATCGCGCCCTCGAGCTTGGTGTCGGCCGACGCCGCCCGCTCCACGTCGTTCAGGAGCGGAAGCGCGAAGGCCAGGCGCCCGCTGTCGTCGCACTGCTCGAACTTCTGGGCGAAGCCGAGGAAGTACCGACGCGGCGGGATCGCGACGCCCTTGACGTCGACGTCCGAGTCCGGGCGATGGATGCCGTAAGCGCGGCTGCCCGCGACGGTCAGCAGGATGGTGTGCGGCCCGATCTCGAAGTCCATGCCAGCCTCGCCCCGGACGTGGCGACGCGCCACCCGTTCCGGGATATCCTCGCCGCCCTGGGAGGGTCGATGGATCTCGTGGTCCCGCTGGTGTGGCAGCTCGCCACCCTCACGCCGTTCACGCTGGTCGCGCCGGACGGCACGCCCGTGCTCGAGTGGACCGCAGAGATCCAGGGCCCCGCGCCGGGAGAGACGGGACATCCTGCCATCCCGGCGACCGGCCTCATGTGCCCGCCGGGCGCGGCCTGGCCCGAGCCGCCGGATCCGGCCGTCACGCCGATCCCGGTGGATCCGAAGGCGCCCCTGCCCTTCCCGCGCTGCCTCGCGTTCCCGAACGCCGGCGTGACCCCCGCCCCCGAGCCTCCGCCCGGCCGAGACGCCGTGATGGCGCCGCTCCCGCCGCAGATCGCCGCGCTCCAGATCGCCGGCAACACCTGGCGCTGGGTCGACCCCGCGGACAAGCGGCTCGAGAAGCCCGCTCTCGCCGAGCTCACGTGGACCGACTCCGCGAACGGCAAGCTCGTGGTGTTCCCGCCCCCGCCGGACCCGAAGATCAAGCCGAAGAAGGGCGAGGAGCTCCCGCCGCCCCCGCCGCCGGTCGAGGTCCTGGTCCACCTCGCGGACGTCTCGCGCCCGACGATCGCGGCCGCGCAGGAGACCCCGGACAAGCTCTGGAAGGTGGAAGGCGCCACGGTCACGGCCACGCTGCCCATGCCCCCGGGCGCCGGCACGCTGGCCGTCCTGCCGGCCCCCGAGCCCCCGAAGCCCGCGCCCCGACCCGTCCCGCTGAAGCCGGACGAGCAGACGCCGTTCGAGCCCCTCTCGACCGCGGTTCCCGGCACGTGGGAGCTCGCCGCGCTCGGCTGCGACCGCTCCAAGATCGCGTGGGCGTGGCACCCGCTCCTCGTCGCCGTGCCCGCGCCGCCGCTCGTTCCGCCGAAGCCCGCGCCGAAGCCGAAGCCCGGCGAGATCGTGGTGCCCCCGCCGGTGCCGGTCGCGCAGACGCTGGTGTACACGGTGAACGGCGGCTGGAAGGCCGGAACGGACGACTTCGCTTGCGCGGACCAGGAGAACCCGTCGGTGACCTGGTACGGCGTCAGGGTCCAGTAGTCAGCGGGGAACCGCCGCGAGGATCTCCATCATCTGGGCGTGGAGACGCCCGTTCGTCGCGAGCGGCGCCACCGGATCGCGGCCCGGGTCCCCGCCGTCGTGCCCCGTCACGCGCCCGCCGGCCTCCTCCACCAGGAGCCGGCCCGCCGCGACGTCCCACGGCCGCAGCTTGTGCTCCCAGAACGCGTCGAGCCGGCCCGCCGCCACATTCGCCAGGTCCAACGCCGCGGCTCCCGCGCGCCGGATCCCCTGCGACCGCCGCATGACGGCTTCGACCTCTGCCAGGTAGATGTGCGCGCGCTCCTGCCGATCGTAGGGAAACCCGGTTCCGACCAGCGCGTTCGCGATGCCGTCGCAGTCCGAGACCCGCATCGGCGAGCCGTTGCACCACGCGCCGCGGCCGCGCTGCGCCGTGAACAGCTCGTCTCGCGACGGATCGTAGACGGCGGCGACCTCTCCCCGGCCGTCGACCTCCAGCGCGACGGAGACGCACCAGTACGGGAACCCGTGCACGAAGTTGGTGGTTCCATCTAGCGGATCGACGACCCAGCGGGTCGGGACGTCCGCGCCGCCCTCCTCTTCGCCGAGGATGGGGATGCCGGGCGCGCCCTCCGCCAGGATCGCGCGGATCGCGGCTTCTGAAGCGAGATCCACCTCCGTCACCAGGTCAACGGTGCCCTTGTGACGCACGCCGCCGGGGCGGCTCCGGAGCTGGATCTCGCCCGCCGCGCGCGCGGCCCGCACCGCGAGGTCGATCACGGCGAGTCCAGGATCAGCGTCACCGGCCCGTCGTTCGTGAGCGTGACCTGCATGTCGGCGCCGAAGACGCCGCGCCCGACCGGGCGCACGCCGTCGGCTTCCAGCAGCGCGCAGAACCGCTCCCACGCCGGCTTCGCGATGTCCGGGGGCGCAGATCCGAGGAAGCTCGGGCGCCTGCCCTTCCGCGTGTCGCCGTAGAGCGTGAACTGGCTCACCACGAGCGCGCCGAGCCCGAGGTCGGTCAGGCCGAGGTTCATCTTCCCGTCGTCGTCCGGGAAGATCCGCAAGGTAGCCACCTTCTGGGCCATCCACCGGAGCTCGGCGTCCGTGTCCGTCGCCGCGATCGCGACGAGCAGCAGCACGCCCCGCCCCACGGAGCCGGTCACAGCACCTTCCACGGCCACCGACGCCGAGGATACCCGCTGCACTACGACCCGCACGTCAGCGAACTTGCGCGGGGGTGCAGCTCACGTCCGTGCCCACCTTGTCGCACGAGACCGACCCGCTCGCGTAGACCTGGAACACGCCCTTCGCGCCGTCGATGTTCACGAGGCACGGGACCGGGAGCTGGTAGCCTTCCAGGCTCAAGCTGGTCGACCCGTCGAAGCTCGTCTTCTTGCCGGAGCAGGTCACGGAGCCGCGGCCCGCGGACTTGAACGCGACGACGACGGGCGCGTTCGGGTCCACGGGCGCGGGCTTGTTCGTGTTCCCGCCCGGCCGCACGGAGCTGCCCGGCTTGGGCGTTGGAGCCGGAGCCGGAGCCGGTGCTGGAGCCGGAGCCGGAGCCGGAGCCGGCTTCGGGGTGACGGACGGCTTGGGCGTCGGAGATGCGGAAGGCTTGGGCGTCGGGGAGACTGAAGGTTTCGGCTTCGGAGCGGGGTTCCCGGGCGTGGGCGGCACGACTGCCGGGGCGGGCTCCGGCTCTGGGGCGGGCGCCGGCACGACCACCGGGGCCGGAGCCGGCGCGGGCGCCACGGCGATGCCCGCCGTCGACTGCCACCAGGCGAACGCGGCGCCCGTGCCGCCCAGGCCCATGCACGCCAGCGTCAGGAGCAGCACGATCGACACGCCGCCCACGATGGCGTACATCCGAGCGGACCCGGACGGCGGCTCGGACGGCTCGGGCCGGTAGCTGTCTGCCACGGGACGGGGATTGGAGGGCGGAGGCGCCTGCACGGCCACCGGGGCGCGCGGCTGGGCGACGGGCTGCAGCGGCGCCGGCGGCGGCGCCACCGGCGTGACGGGCTGCACCGCCGACTTTCCCTGGTACGTGACGTCCGGCGCGGGAACCGGGGCCCGCGGGACCTGGAGCTCCCCCGTGCGGGCCGGACCCGAGCCGTGCATGGGGGGCGGCGGCTTCATGGGCTCGAGGGGCGCCGCGGGCGGCCGCGGAGCCGATCCCGTCGTCCCGTGCTGGTCCATCCGCGCGGTGTCGGCGTCCCCCGTGGGGCGCGTGAACACGGTGGAGCGGTTGTCGCCGGTCGTCCGCTTGGGCCGCGGGGCCTCCGACGTGCCGGCCGCCATGGCCTGCCGCTGGTCCTTACTCCAGAACTCGGTCGAGCCGCCGACGGCCGGGCGGTACGCCTTGTCCTCGACGTTCTCGCGCTCCAAGGCCGCCTTCATGGCGTCTTTCGACCAGAACGCCGTGGCCTGGCCCTTGGCCGCGGACTCGCCGAACGCGATGGCGCCGGCCGCGAGCGGGCCCGACTGGCGCACGGGGCCGCCCAGGTCTTCGTCGTGGACGGTGTCCCGCTTGATGTCCTTCCGGCGCTCCCCCCGGCCTTCTACGGCGGCGGAGCACCACTTCCCGAAGTCGGGGCCGGGCACGGCGTCTGCGAACGCGATGAACGAGCGCCACACTTCTACCGCGGTCGGACGATCCTCACGGTCAAACGCCATGAGCTTGGCGACGTACCACTGGAGATCGCCCTGCAGCTCCTCGTTGACGCCCGACAGGTCGATCTGCAGGATCGCGTCGATGACGGCGTCGTCGTGGGTGTCCGGGTCGTCGCTCGTGAAGTTCGGGAGCGGCGTGGAGCAGAACAGGCGGTACGCCACCGTGCCGAGGCCGTACAAGTCCGTGGGCGCGCCGCGCGGCGATCCCTCTGGCGCGCGCGTCTTGCTGCGCCGCACGCCGAAGCCCTCCAGGCTGACCGCGCCCGTGTCGTCCACGAACACGTACCGGGCGGAGACGTCCCCGTGAACTTCCCCGTCCTCGTCCGCGATGTCGAGGACCTCGCACACGCCGGCCACGAGCTCGAGCGCCACTTTCCAAGGGGGGAGGCCGTTCTTCAGCAGGGTCTCGAGGTCGAGCCCGATGGCCGGGCCCTGGCATGCCGCCACGCCGCCGTCCGCGCCGAGGGTGCGGACGTAGTGGAACTCCTGGTTGCTCGCCGCGGTCGCGCTCAAAAGGTCGCTCGCTCCTGGATGTCGCCGCCTGCCGACGGCCGAGGCCCGCGCCCCCGAACTCTGTCGCACGCGCCGCCGCATCATGCCACAGCCGCGCGCCGACGGCGAGGGGGCACGCCCGATCCGCTGCCACGTTAGTGGGCGGCCACTGGAGTGAGCATGGCCGAAGTCTTCCTGGCGAAGGGCACGCGCGACCTGCTGCCGGCGCAGATGCACGCGCGCCTCGCCGTCATCGACAAGGTGCGGGGCGTGTTCGCGCGCTTCGGCTTCGAGCCTCTCGACACGCCGGCTTTCGAGCGGATCGAGACGCTGACCGGCAAGTACGGGGAGGAGGGCCAGCAGCTCATCTTCAAGATCCTCAAGCGCGGCGAAGGCGCCGAGCGCGGCGAGTGCGACCAGGCGCTGCGCTACGATCTGACGGTCCCGCTCGCGCGGGTGATCGCGATGAACCCGGACATCCGGCTGCCGTTCAAGCGCTGGCAGATCGCGCCCGTCTGGCGCGCCGACCGCCCGGCGAAGGGCCGGTTCCGCGAGTTCTACCAGTGCGACGTCGACATCGTCGGGTCCGAGTCGTACCTGGCGGACGCCGAGTGCCTGGTCGTGGCGGCAACGGCGCTCGTGGAGCTCGGCTTCTCGGCGTACACGATTCGTGTAAACGACCGGCGCGTGCTCCGGTCGGTCGCCATCGCGGTCGGCGCCGAGGATCGGGAGGGAGCGCTGCTCAACACGATCGACAAGCTCGACAAGATCGGCGTCCCGGGCGTGACGAAAGAGCTCGGAGAGCGGGGGTTCACGGCGGATCAGATCGAGCGGCTGTGGGGGATCCTCACGCCGCCGGAGGCCGACGACTGGAACGCGTCGACGCTCGCTCACGTGGCGGACCGCCTCCGCCCGCACCTGGGAGAGCGCTGGTCGGACGCCGAAGCGGGCCTCGCCGCGCTGGCGGAGGTCGTGGATCTCGCCACGCAGCTCGGGGTCCCTCCGGGCAGGATCCGCGTGGACCCGACGCTGGCGCGCGGCCTCGACTACTACACGGGCCCCGTGTTCGAGATCGTCGTCGACGAGCCGAAGATCGGGTCGCTGGCCGGGGGTGGGCGGTACGACGGCCTGATCGGCATGTTCTCGGGCAAGCCGATCCCCGCGGTCGGGATCTCGCTCGGGCTCGAGCGGGTGCTCACGGTCCTCGAGGAGCTCGGGCGCATCCCGGCGACGGCCACCGCGGCGGAGGTGATGGTCGCGGTTTGGGACGAAAAGCGCCGTCCGCCCGCCCTCGCCGCGGCGCGCGCGCTCCGGGAGGCGGGGATCCGCACCGACCTGTTCCTGGGCGGCGGCGCGGTGAAGAACCAGCTCAAGTACGCGAACGCCCGCGGATATCGCTGGCTCGTGCTCGTGGGGCCGTCGGAGGCCGAGCAGGGCGTGGTGGCGCTCAAGGATCTGGTCTCGGGCGAGCAGCAGCTCGTGGAGATCGGCGTCGCCGCCGAGACCGTGCGCGCCCTGCGCGCCTGACAGGCCCGTTGGCACGCTACGTGCTAGTAAATCGGGTGTGCGGCCGCCCGGTCGCGCGCTCCCCCCCAGAGGTCCCCTCCCCCATGGCACGCTCCCTCACCGTTCAGCAGGAAGAGAATCCCCGTACCTCCCTGCTGTTCTTCGGCTTCCTGCTCCTCGCGGTGGGCTGGCTGGCCCTCGCGTCGTTCAGCTCGTTCGGGTCCGAGGCCACGGACGGCGCCGTCGCGGACGGCGCGCCGATCTCCGTTCGGTAGATCCCGTCTACGATTCGTGTACATGGGCGCCGGCGTGACCGCGCTGGATCACCACCTGGTGAGCGACGCGCCGCACCGGATCTTTCTGGGCGGCCTTCCCCCGCGGTGGGAGGACGTACCGGCGCGGGTCGTCGTGAACCTGTGCGGCGTCTGGCCGCGCGGCGAGCCGTACGGCCGCGTGTGCTTCGCCATGCCGCTGGTGGACGCGATCGACCCCGACGTCGTGCCGTCGCAGCTCGCTGTCGAGCGGTTCCTGGCCGCGATCCACCTGTATGCGTCGGAGCACGACACGTACTGGCACTGCCACGCCGGCATCAACCGGTCGAGCTTCGTGCTGGCGGCGTATCTTCACCTGTACCGGGGCATGCGGATCTCGGCCGCGATCGCCCAGCTTCGGGAGCGAAGGTCCTCGCTCGTGCTGTGCAACCACGAGTTCGAGGGCGCGCTCCGTGGCTGGTACGGCGGGCCGGACGAGCTCGAGTACGAGCGGACGCCGGTGCGGGAGTGGCTCGCGGTCAGCCGGGAATGAGCACGATCATCGTCGGGGCGGGGCTGGCGGGGCTGGCGTTGGGAGCGGCGCTCCGGGCGCGCGGCGCGGACGTGACGGTGCTGGACGGCGCGGAGCGGGCGGGCGGCGTGATCCGGTCCGAACGGATCGACGGGCTGTTGATCGAGCACGGACCCACATCGCTGCGCGGCGCGTCCATCGACGCGTGGGCGGCGATCGTCCGGCTAGGGCTCGGCGAGCGGGTCCTGCAGCCGACGAGCGACCACCGGCTCCGCTACGTTTTGCAGAATGGCAAGCTCGTGGCGTTGCCGGCCGGGATTGCGGGCCTGCTGACGACTCCGCTGCTGAGCCTGCGCGGGCGCATCCGGCTGCTGTGCGAGCCGCTCGTCCGCGGGCGGCCGACAGCCGGCGAGAGCGTGTTCGACCTGCTCGCGCGGCGCGTGGGGCCGGAGGCCGCGGACCGGCTGGGCACCCCGTTCGTGGGCGGGATCTTCGGCGGAGATCCGCGGGACGTGGACGCAGAGGCGACGTTCGCGCGCCTCGTCGGGTGGGAGCGGACGGCAGGCTCGCTCGTACGGGGTTCGATGGCCGGCCCGAAGCCCCCGGCGGACGCCCCGAAGGCGCCGATCGCGTTCCACGAGGGCATGGAGGAGCTCACGCGCGCGCTCGCCGACCGGGTCACGCCGACGCTGGGATGCCGGGTCCTGGGCGTACGACGCCAGGGATCGGGGTGGCGCGTGACGACGTCGGCCGGGGAGATGGAAGCGGAGCACGTCGCGATCGCCACGCCGTCGGTCGGGTTCCTCCCGGAGATCGCGGACGCCCAGGGGCTCCCCAGCGCGCCGATCGCGGCGGTGCACCTGGCATGGCGGGCGGGTGATGTTGCGCCGCCGGCGGGCTTCGGCTGGCTGTGCCACCCGTCGGAGACGCGGGACGCCCTGGGCGCCATCCACGTCTCGACGATCTTCCCCTCGCACGCGCCCGATCGCGTGCTGATGCGGGTGATGCTCGGGGGCACGCGCTCGCCCGGGCTGCCACACGCGAGCGACGACGCGCTGGTCGCGCACGCCCGCGGGGTCGTCGCGCACTTCCAGGGGCTCACGGCGGAGCCGACCTTCGCGCACGTGGCGCGGTCGCTACCCGGGATTCCGCAGTATCCGCCGGGCTTCCCGCGTCGGCTGGAGGCCCTGCGGGCGACGGGGCTGCACTGGCTCGGCTGGGGGTGGACCGGCATCGGACTGCCGGACCAGCTCGTCGCAGCGGACGCGGTCGCGGATCGGATCGCCCCTACGTACCGCGCCTGATCTCGGGGCGCGTCGGCCTGCAGCCGCCGACTCCGGTCGGGCGCGTCGGCCTGCGGCCGCCGGCCTCCCTCGGGGTCCCTGCGGTCGCCCCGGGCAGGTTCGAGGCGACGCTGGATACACGTGTTTCGCCCGTGGCCGCCGCTCTGCGGCGCCCCTCGGTCCGCCTCGCGCGGAGCGCGGAGCCCTCGCGCCGCCGCGTCCGTGTCTCACAGCGCGCCATATGCAGCCGCATGTCCCCGGCTACGAGACACCGGCGTCTCACAGCGCGCCACATGCAGCCACATGCCCCCGGCTACGAGACATCGCCGCGCCGACCGCACCGATTAGCCGGCTCGCGAGGCTCGTGAACGCGGCCGCGGACCTGGGCTACGCGCTACGGTGACCCCGGCGTCGCCAGGTACAGCGTCCAGACGCCCTCCAGATCCGCCGGTGCTGCGAGCAGCACGGTCCCACCCGGCCCTACACCCCGCGCGCTCGCGACCGTCGTGCCGTCCGGCAATACCCCGCTCCCATCCCCCACGATCGGCGAGACCGCGCACCCGTCCACCAGGATCACCCCCGAGCCCCCGCCCCGCAGGCCCACCCGCACCGCGGCCTGCCCCCCGCCCGCCGCCAGGTCCGCCAGCGTCTCCGGCGGCGAGCCGCCGGGGAAGATCGGCACGTCCCCCCGAACGAACGGGACGAACCGCGCGGGCACGTCCGGCCGGTCCGGGTCCGCGCCCCAGCGCCACACGCCCGGCCGCCCGCCCGCCTGGCCCACGACGAACGCGTCGTCCGGCGCCAGGATCTCCGTCGGGGCGTCCACCCCGTCGAGCGGGATCCGGCTCCCGCCCGCGAGGATCTGCGCGCCCGCCACCGTAGTGGCCAGCACGTGCGTCGGCCCCGCCGCGATGGCCGTCGCCGGCCCCGACGGGTCGAGCGGCGCGAGCAGCGTGCCGTCGAGCGCCGCGACCTCACCGCCCTCCCCGAGGACCACCGGGCCGGCGGGTCCCGTCGCGACCGCGAGCGCCCGGGTCCGGCCCGGCAGGCGCCGCCAGCCGCGCTCGAGCGCGTAGATCCGCCCCTTTCCCGTCGCCACCAGCGGCGTCGCGCCGAGATCCACGGACACCACGTCGCCGGGGAGCCGCGCCACGGCGTCGACCCCGCCGGCCGCCGTCCACGACCACAGC
This sequence comes from Klebsiella pneumoniae, assembly GCA_945882675.1. Taxonomy (GTDB): domain Bacteria; phylum Myxococcota_A; class UBA796; order UBA796; genus CANLGQ01. The sequence goes on from CAMCWU010000040.1 coordinate 16,829, forward strand.
GTGCCCTCCGCCATGAACCGGACCGCGCCGTCCGCGCCCAGCGCGGCGTGTTCGGGCTCCGGCGTCTCCGCGATCCGCGTGAACGTCCACGCCCGCTCCACGAGGGTGCGCCCCGCGCGGCACGCGTACCCCTCGCCGCCCGCGGCCGCCCCCGCCACCGGATAGCGCGCGGTCCAGCGCACGTTTCCTTCGCCGTCGCGCGCCACGACGCCGACGCCGGACGCCGCCAGGTCGAGCACGCCGAGCGTCACGTGCCCGAGCCGCTCGCGCACCGGCGACGGCAGGTACCAGGTCGGCTCGGGCTCGAGCGCGCGCAGCGCGGCCTCCGTCGCGTCGTCGATCGGCCGGGGCGGCGCCGGGAGCGGGCCCGTCAGCGCCGAGACCGCCCCGCTCGCGAGGTCCACCGTCATCACCCGCCACAGCTTCCGGTCGCGGTACTCCTGCTCCCAGGCGACCCAGCCCGCACCCGCCCCCAGGTCGCCGCCGTCCGGCAGGGCGTCCCGGGCGCCGCGCCGCAGCATCTCCACCAACCCGGCGCCGCGCGCCGTGAGCACGCTGATTCCCTGGTCGTTCCCGGCTTCCCAGCGTGCAGCGACCCCACCCCGCCCGGCCCGGCTCTCGACCGCCGGCGCCGGCAGCCGCCCGATCCGCGGCGTCGAATCTGCCGGACCGACCCACGACACATCCGTCCCGGCCGCCCACGCGATCGTCCCGCCGAGCGACGACGGCATGGACCCGAGCGTGGCCGCGATCGCGCGCGGTGGGCCCGTCGCCGGGAGCGCGAACAGCCCCTCCCAGTGCCCGACCGGGCCGCGGTGGCCGTGGATGTCGGCGCAACCGAAGAGCCGCGTATCTCCCCCATCGTCGCGGACCGTGAGCAGCCCGTCGAGGGACGCCGGCCGCAGCCCGCGCACCGTCACCCACAGCTCGCCGCGGCGCTCCACCAGGCCGGTCACCGTCGCGTCGAGGAGGAGATCCCGCCGGAGCGCGCCATCCGCGCCGAGGAGCGCGAGGTGCCCTCGCCCGCCCGCAGCGCTGGCGATCGCCGCCACGCCGTCCCCTGCAGCCACCACGGCGTCCGGCGCGAACGGAAGATCCACCGCCGTGATCCGGCCGTCGACCGCGCGCCAGAGGCGCCCGCCGTGGATCACCCACGCGGCGCCCGCAGCCGCCGCGATCGGCCCGGGCCGCGGCGAGGGCTCGGCGTCGACCCAGCCCGTCCCGCTGGTCGGAGGCGGGATGTCCACGGCGGCAGCCCGCGCCGGAGTCGTGGGACCCGGCCCGGCCGCGAGCTGCTCCTCGAGAACGGCGCACCGGTCCGCGCCCCAGGCCGTAGCCGTCCACCAGAGCAACGTCAGCCCCCCGGGGTCAGTGTACCCCGCGCCGGAGCGGGCGACGCCGCCGCCACCACGAGCGCCGCGAGGTCGGCGTCCGCGTCCGGCACGAGCCCGCGCCACGCGGGGGGATAATTCAGGAGAACCCGGCTCTTCAGCAGCGGCTCCAGGATCTCCGCGGCGGGGCCCGCGAGCGGGAGGACCGGCACGGGATCGTGTGGATAGGCGCCCAGCGCGGCCAGCGCCCGCCCGAGGAGCGCGTCGAGGTCGGCGCGCCGGCACGCCCGCAGGTGGATCGCGCGGAAGCCCCGGACGATCCCCTCGACGTGGGCGGCGGGGATCGCCGCGCCCTCGTGGTCGAGCCAGCGGGCGACGAGCACCATCGGGATGGGCCGCTGGTCCTCGCCGAGCGCGTCGAGATCGCGAAAGTCGGGCTGGCAATACGGCATCGCGGCAGGCGGAACCGCCACGTACCCGGCGCGCCCATAGGCCAGCAGCCGCACGAGCGAGCCCGGGTCCGCGGGGTCCACGGGCTCCATCTCCGCCACGAGCAGGATCGGCGTCTCCCGCGGCATCCCACCGTCAGCGACCGCGCGCCGCGCCAGGGCGGCCGGCGCCGTCCGGAGCAGCCCCGCGAGGCCGGTCCGCCGGTGCGCCGGCTCGACGAGGCTGTGGGACAGGAGCACCACGCACCGCTCGCCGTCCAGCGTCACGAAGCAGTCGCGCGCGCCGGCC
>CAMCWU010000041.1 GCA_945882675.1 Klebsiella pneumoniae
GCGTGCTCCGGAGCGTCGAACCCGACGGCCGGCACCTTCGCGACACCGTCCCGCTCGGTGCCCAGGATCACGGCCGCACGCCCCGCTTCCGGCGACGAAGCGTGCCACGCGAGGAGGCGGATCCACGCGCCCACGAGGCGCTTGCCCTCCTCTGCGCCGAAGCCGAAGTCCAGCAGCATCCCCCGCCTCAGCGGCCCCACGGCGCCGCTGAGGCGCACGCCGCCGACGTCGATGTCCACGAGCGCGGCGGCCTCCGGCGGCTCCGGCACACCGTCCGGACCGCACAGGCCGGACCGCTCGAGCATGCGCTCCACCAGCGCGGCCTCCCGCGCGAGCGCGGAGCGCCCGGCGTACCCGAGCGGCAGGGTCCCGCGCGCACGCAGCGCCCGTGCGACGTCGTCCACGGTGCGCCCGGCGAGCCTGCCGTCGAGGAGCGCGCTCCGGAGCTGCCACCGATCGAGGCCGTCGAGAGCGGTGGCCTCGCGGTCCGCGCGGGCCTCCGCGCGATCCTTGAGGTCGATCTTGAGCCGCCGGCCGACGAGGTGCTCCGTGGGGTTCTTGAAGAAGCGGACCAGCTCGTCCAGCGTCACCTGGCGCAGCGGGCCCCCGACCGGCCGCGGCGGCGCCGCCGTGTCCGACGGGAAGAACCGCGCGGCGACTCCCGGAGCCTGCCGCAGGGAGAGAGCGGCGGCGAGCATGCGGCGGTCGAAGCTCCACGATCGCAGGGCGCCCGGACGGCGCGGATCCCGGTGCACGGACACGAACGCGCGGGGGCTGAACGGCTGGAGCGGGTGCTCCGTGGTGAGGCCGACGCTCGCCGCCGCGCCGCTCGGGGACGGCGGGAAGCTCGCGTCGATGACGTCACGCAGCTCCGCGATCGGCACGCACGGCGGTACTTGCTCGTTGGTCCGCGGGTCGCGGCCCGTGTACAGGACCACGAGGTGGTCGCGGGCGGCCATCAGCGCTTCGATCACCAGGTAGCGGTCGGCGTCGCGGGCGTCGTGGTCTCCGATGCGCGGGCGCCGCTGCGTCAGGTCGAAGGCGTGGCCCCCCGACTGGCGCGGAAACCGCCCGTCGTCCATGCCGAGGAGGCACACCACCCGGTACGGCACACTGCGCATGGGCGCCATGGGGCAGAACACGACCGCGCCACTCTGCTCGCGCGCGCCGCGAGACTGCACTTCGAACCTGTCTGCCACCACGGCCCATATAGCGTCCAACCCCACCAGGCGCCGGCTGCGGGCGTCCTCCGCGGAGCGCGCAAGCTCGTCGAGGGTGTCGTGTACCCGGCGCCCGAGGAACGCCGTGTCGTCGTCCGTGGCCGTCATGCGGTCCACGGTCTCCGCGAGGTCCCGGGCCCAGGCCCCGACCGTCCGCGGCGCCGCCAGGGCGTCGAGCTCGCCGAAGAGCGTGTTGCAGAACTCCACCGTGCGCCCGAGGGTCGCGACGTCTGCGCCCTCCATCGCGTCGAACGGCAAAATCTCAGCCGACTGACCGAGATCGTCAACGCCGATGACGCGCCGGCCGTCTTCCGCCATCACGACGCCGAGGAGCAGTCGGCGCAGGCCAAACCGCCAGGTGTTCTGGGGGTCCGCTGGCTGACCGACCCGCTCGCGGTGGGAAGCGTCCACGCCCCAGCGCACTCCGGCTTCGTGCAGCCACGCCTGCACCGTGGGGAGATCACCGGGATCGAGGCCGAACCGCTCGCGCACGGGCCCGAGGGACAGGAGATCCAGCACCGCTGACGCTTCCACCCGCCCGCCGACGAGCGCCAGCACGCGGAGCAGCGCGTCCGCGACCGGGTTGAGGCGCCGTACACTGCGATCCGCGAGCTCGAACGGGATCCGCGGCCCGCCCGCGGGTCCCCACCCATCGTCGCCGTCTGCCGGCTGGCCGTCGCGGCGCTGGCGCGCGCCACCCGCGAACACCGCGCTGACGAGCGGCGCGTAGATCTCGATGTCGGGGGTCATGACAACGATATCGCGCGGCTCGAGTTCCGGGTGGTCGTCGAGGAGGCCGAGCAGCACGTCCCGCAGGACCTCCACCTGCCGGGTGGGACCGTGGGCGGCGTGGAGCTGCAGCGAGTCGTCGGTGGCCTGCAGGGCACGCTCGGGGTCCGCGGCGCACTCACGCGGGTCGCGCGCGGCGAGCAGGTCTGCCTGGAGCCAATGGAGCGCGCGCCGCCCGTCATTCCCCCCGTTGTCGGGGCGAAAGTCTGCGAATGCGCGCCCGGCACCCGCGAACAGGTCCACCCGCTGATCCTCGTATCCCTCTGGCTGGGACTCGAGGACCACCTGGAAGTCCCGGGCGACCCGCCCCATCGACGCGAGCAGCGGGTTGCCTTCCCCCCCACGAAGGGCGATCGACGCGGCGTCGCGATCCATAGTCGCCCAAGACCTGTCACTGCCGAGCTTCCGCTGGACATCCCCCCAGTACTGGTCCGACGGGCACAACAGGAACAGGTCGATGTCGACGTGCCGCGAGAGCGCACCGAGGAACGACAACCACGCAGGCGCGAGGCTGGACGTGGCGAAGATCCGGACCTGCGGGTCGAGGCCGGGGACGGGCTCGCCGGACCGCAGCCGGGCCTCGGCCTGCGCCAGACGCTCCGCGCGGTGTGGCGCCCCGCCAAGGTGCTCGTGAAGCGCGGCCCACAGCTCGGGCTGCCAGCCGAGCCCCTGGAGATCTGCCCGCGGGATCGGGGCGGGCAGACCGGCGCTCCAGGCGCGCGCGATCTCGGGCCGGTACGTCACGTACCGGTCGAAGACCCCCGCGATTTCGCGAGCCAGCGCGAGCTCCCGAGCGCTCACCGCTCCGTGTCCGCCCCGCGCGTACGCCGCGAGGCGCTCGAAGCCGGGCGACGCCAGCCGATCCGGCAGGATCTCCAGCACCGCCCACACGAGCGTTCCGGGATCCCAGGGGTCGGCCTCCGTCTTGACGTCAGACTCCCGGTGACCCTGTGCGTCCGAGTCGAGGACGCCGGACAGCAGCCGGTCGAACGTGGTCTGCGGGTACGGAAACTCGAGGTTCGCCGATATCCCCACGATATCCGCCAGCTTGTGGCGCAGCCAGTGCTCCATGCCGCGGCCGCCCACCGTGACCCGCACGAGCGCGAACGGGTCCGCAGGCGGGAGCTCGCGGACGAGGTTGCCCAGGACCTCCGCCAGGACCTCGATCCGGTTGCTGCGATAGGTGCGAAGACCCGCCAAGCCCACTCTCCCCGTCCAGTCAGCCTATCCACCCCCCCGGACAGATTCTGTCCGCGCGGATCTTTTGTGCCCGATCCGCGATCCGGGCCGGCCCGGACAGTTTCTGACCGGGGGTGCGAATACAATCTGCGCGACCCCGAAGGAGCGCATGCGCCTCATCCACACCTCCGACTGGCACCTCGGCCATGTCCTGCACGACCACTCCCGCGCCCGGGAGCACGCTTCGTTCCTGGACTGGCTGGTCGTGCAACTCGAGAGCACCCGGGCGGACGCCCTCCTGGTGACGGGCGACATCTTCGACACGGCCAACCCGGGGGCGGCGGCCCAGGCCACATGGTACGGGTTCCTCGCTCGTTTGCGACGTACACTGCCCGATCTCCACGTGATCGTGATTGGTGGGAACCACGACTCGGCGCTGCGACTGGACGCCCCGCGCGCGCTGTTGGACGCGCACGGGATCCACGTCGTGGGCGGCGTCCCACGTACGGCAGACGGCGAGATCCACCTCGACCGCCTGGTGGTACCGATCCGGGACGCGAGCGGGCGCACCGTGGCTCGGGTCGTGGCCGTGCCGTTCCTCCGCCCGTCGGATCTCCCGTCGGTCGCGGGCGACGATCCGCTGATCGCCGGCGTGCGGGCCCTCTATGCCCAGGCCATCGATCACGCACGTTCCGCGCTGCAAACCGGCGAAGCGCTGATCGTGCTCGGCCACTGCTATATGACCGGTACGACGCCGAGCGAGCTCTCGGAGCGCAGGATCCTCGGCGGCAACCAGCACGCGCTCCCGTGCGATCTCTTCCCGGAAGACGCCACTTATGTCGCGCTGGGGCACCTCCACCGCGCGCAGAAGGTCACCCACGAGCACATCCGGTACGCGGGCTCGCCCATCCCGTTGTCCCTCGGGGAAGCCGGCTACGACCACCAGATCGTCCAGGTGGACATCGAAGCCGGGAAGCTGGTCGGCGTGACCCCGCTTCGGGTCCCGCGGGCGGTGGATATGCTCCGTGTGCCCGTGGGGACGGGCGCGGCCGGGCTCGATGCCGTGCTCCTGGCGTTGAGAGCGCTCCCTCCTGCCACGGACACGGATCGCGAAGGCTGGCCGTTCCTGGAGGTCCACGTCCACCTGCCCGCGCCCGAGCCCGCGCTGCGGAGCCGCGTGGACGCCGCGCTCGACGGGCGGCGGGCCCGCCTCGTGAAGCTGACCCCGCACTACACGGGCACAGGCGCCACGCTGGCAGATGCCGCTCCCACGTTGCATCTCGGCGATCTGCAGCACGAGGAGGTGCTCCGCCTGTGCTGGGACCGGACGTGGGAGCGGGAGCCCAGCCCCGCGGTCCTGGCGGCCTTCGGCCAGATCGTCGAGAACGTGCTCGGGGGTGACCGATGAAGATCCTGGCGATCCGGGGGAACAACCTCGCGAGCCTGGGCGGGGACTTCGCCGTCGAGCTCCACGCAGAGCCGCTGCGGAGCGCCGGCCTCTTCGTCATCACGGGGCCGACCGGCTCAGGAAAGAGCACCCTGCTCGACGCCCTGTGCCTAGCGCTGTTCGACTGCACCCCACGGCTCGCCCGGACGGGCGGGGCGAAGATCGGGCGCGCCGACGACGACCCGGACGCCCGGATCACGGCGAACGACGTTCGCGGGCTCCTGACGCGCGGCCGAGGAGAGGGCTGGGCAGAGGTCGAGTTCCTCGGACGGGACGCGCGGACATATCGAGCGCGCTGGACCATCCAGCGGGCGCGGCGGCGGCCGGACGGTCGGCTCCAGAAGCAGTCGCTGACGCTGGTGGACGCCCAGACCGACCGCCACGTCGGCGGCTCGACGAAGACGGAGGTCCTCGACGCCATCCAGGAGAAGCTCGGCCTCACCTTCGAGCAGTTCCGTAGGAGCGCGCTGCTGGCGCAGGGAGACTTCGCGGCGTTCCTGCACGCCACCCCCGGACACCGGGCGGATCTCCTCGAGCGCGTCACGGGCACCGGGATCTACGGGCGGCTGTCGATGGCCGCGTTCGCCGCCGCCAAGGCCCGGAAAGACGAGCTGCAGGTCCTGCGCGAGACCGCCACGCGGCTCGGGATCCTGGCAGAAGATGCGCGGGCCGCCGTAGAGGCGCGGGTCGCTGCCGCCGACGACGCTCATCGGGCTGCGCGGGCGGCCGTGGACTCCGCCCGGGCCGCCGTCTCCTGGCACCAGGATCGCGCCCAGCTCGCCGGCAATGTGGAAGCAGCCGAGCGGGACCAGCAGACGGCCGCGGACGCCGCGGAAACTGCCGCGCCGCGACGCGAGCTCCTGCGCCGGATCCACGCCGCCGCTCCGCTCTGCGCGCCGCTGGACGCTCACGATCGCGCGTTGGAACAGCTCGCGCGTGCACGCACGGACGAGCTCGCGACGCGCGTTGCCCTCGTAGACGCCGAGGATTCCCTCGCGCGGTCCCGGGACGCACTGGTGGCGGCCGCTGGCCAGCGCGCGGAGGCGTCGGCGGGCCGGGAGGCCGCCCGCTCCGGTCTCGACGAGGCCGGGCGCCTGGACGCGCTGCTGGGCCGCGAGCGGGAGGGAGAGACTGCGGCCCTGGGCGCGCTGGCCGACGCGGAGCGGATCGAGCAGGAGGCCGAGCGGCTCGCGCGGGGCGCCGCGAGCGCGCGGGCCGCCCAGGAGCGCCGCCGCGCGGACGCGGAAGCCTGGCTCGCGGCCCACCCGCACGCGGAGGCCCTGGTCGCCGGTTGGGCCCATGTGGATCCCGCGCTGCGCGAGCTCGTGGGGGCCGCCCGCCAGCTCCCCGCGTTGGATGCCGAGCTTGCGGCCGCCGCCGGAGCCCGCGACCGCGCCGCGGCGCTTCGGGACCAGCGGACCGCGGAGCTCGACGGCGCGCGCGTACGTGCCGATTCCGCCCGGGAAGTGGAGGCTGCCGCCCACCGCGCCGTCCCGGAAGGTGCGCGCCCCGCGCTCGCGTCCCGCCGCCAGCGGCTCGACGTCGAGCACGGGCACGTGCGCGCGGCCCTCGAAGCCGCGGAGATCTGCGCGTTCGAGCTCCGCGAGCGCGACACCTGCCTCGCGAGCGAGCGCGACCTGCGCGGGCAGGCCGTCGGCCACCGCGCCGCTGCCGCGACCGCGGAGGCCGATGCCCGGGAGTGCCGCAACACCCTGGACGCGCTCGACGCCACCATCCGCCACGCGGAGGCCGCGCGGTCGCTCGACGCCCACCGGGCCGACCTCGCGGACGGGCACCCCTGCCCGCTGTGCGGCTCCGCGGACCATCCGTGGGCCGCGGGCCGACCGGACGGCGCGCTCGACGCCGGCCAGGCCGAGCGCCTCGTGCTCCGCGGCCGGGTCGAGCAGTCCGCCCGCGCCGCCTCCGCGGGGGACGCCGCCGCCACGCAGCTCATCGTCCGCGCTGACGCCGTCGCCGCGAGCGCCGCCCGCTCGGACGCCCGGTGGAAGCAGGCAGCGGAAGCCTATGCCAGCGCGCGGTTCGCCTGCGGCTTCCTCGCTCCCCTCGCGCCGGACCCGGCAGCCCCGGACGCCGTGGAGGCCGCTCGGCGCCTGCTCGCTTCGCGCACCGCCGATCTCCGCGCGCTCGACGCCGAAGAGACCGCGCTCACCGCCCTCGACGCCGCCGCGGTCGCCGCCCGCAAGACCGCGTTGGACGCAGCGGACGCTCACGACACCTCCCGGACCGCGGCCGCCCGCGCCGACGAAGCCGCCCGCGACGCCGTCCGCGCCCACGACGCGCACGCCCAGTCCCGCGCGGCGCTCCTCCTGCGGCGGGACGACCTGCGCGCGACCCTGGCCCGTACGCTGGATTCCCGGCCCGGCTGGCCGGAAGCCGTGGACCGCGACCCCGCGGCGGGGCATGCCGCCCTCGCGCGTGAAGTCACGGATGCCCGGACCGCCCTCGGGGCTCGGGACGCTGCGATCGGCGAGCTCGCCGCGGCGATCCTCGCCGCCGTCCAGGCCGCCGCCGCCTACGAAGCCGCCATGGCGACCGCCACGACCCGCCGCGCCGCCCACGCGGAAGCCACCGCGCGCGTCGCGGAGCTCGCGGTCCGGCGCGCCGCACTGTTCGAGGGCCGGCCCGTGGAAGCCGTCCGTGGCGCCCTCGACGCGGCCGTGCGCGACGCCGAGATCGCCCACGACGCCGCCGCCCACGACGTCCAGGGCGCCGACACCGCTCGCGCGAGCGCCCAGGCGACGCTCGACGAGCGGGTCCGTGTCGTCCGAACGGCCACGGCCGCTGACCTCGATGCCGCCGTGGCCCTCGACGCCGCGCTCGCAGAAGCCGAGGTCTCCCTCGAGATCGCACGGGACCTCCTCGCCCGTCCCGCTGCCTGGATCGACGCCGAGCAGCGCGCCCTCGAGCAGGTCGACGCTGCCATCGCGACCGCGCGCGCCATCGTGGGCGAGCGCCGCAGCCGCCTCGCGGACCATGAAGCCTCCGATCCGCCCGCCGCGGACGCACCCGCCGCCGCCGCCGGCCTCGAGCTGGCCCTCGCGGACGAGCGCGCCGCCACCGACGCCGCTAGCGGCGTCCGGGCCGAGCTCGCCGCGGACGACGCCAGCCGTGCCAGGGGCGCCGAGCTCCGCGAGCGCCTCGCGGCGGACGAAGCCGCCGCCGCCCCGTGGCTCGAGCTCGACCACGTCATCGGCTCGGCGGACGGCAAGAAGTTCCGCAGCTTCGCTCAGAGCCTCACGCTCGACGCCCTGCTCGGCCACGCGAACCACCACCTCGACACCCTGGCGCCCCGCTACCGCCTGGTGCGGGTCCCGGGGGAGGACCTCGATCTCCAGGTGGTCGACCGCCACATGGGGGACGAGGTCCGGGCCGTCCAGAGCCTGTCCGGCGGCGAGAGCTTCCTCGCGTCGCTCGCGCTGGCGCTCGGCCTCGCGTCGCTCTCGGCGTCCGATACGCCCGTCGACTCGCTATTCATCGACGAAGGGTTCGGCACGTTGGACCGCGAGACCCTCGAGATCGCGCTCGGCGCGCTCGACGCGCTCCAGGCCACCGGCCGGCAGGTCGGCATGATCACCCACGTGGACGGCCTCGCCGAGCACATCGGCGTAGAGGTCCGGGTGCGCAAGCTGGGCGCCGGCCTCAGCTGCGTCATTCCACCGGTGGCCCGCTGATCCTCACTGCCAGGGCAGCATCTCCTTGATGTACAGGAGCCACCCCACGAACGATACGCCGCTGCACACGAACATCAGCCCGAACACGATGGCCGCGGCAAGCGCGCAGCTCTGCCACCAGCGCCGGTCGTAGTCCGGATCGTCGATCGGCCCGACATACCGCGCCACCGCCACGCGGCCCGCCTTGGCCTTCACGAGCGCCCCGCGCACCGTGCCGGCGTCGAGCTCGTGCTTCACGCCCCAGTTGTTGCGCCCGCGGCCGGGGTGCGGCTCCGAGCGCGTCACCGTCGCCGTGAACAGGTCCACGAACGTCAGGTCCGCGTCGTCGTGGCCGATCACCAGCCGCCCGCCCGGCTCGAAGGCGATCCGGCTGATCGGCCGGGAGATGTTGATCTTTCCCGCGCACTTGTACGTGTGCGTCTCGTACACAGCGATCGTGCTCCGCCCGACGACCGCCGCGCACGCCACGCCGTCCGGCGTCCCCGCGACCGCGCCGAACGGCTCCTGCTCCGTCCAGGAGTGAAGGAGCTGCCCCGCATCTCGCGAGAACACCGACAGCGCATGCCCGTGCGACACGACCCACGCCGCCGTCCCGACGCGCGCGACGCCCCCCGGCGCGCCCGAGAGCGGCATCGACCCGAGCGTAGCCCCGCTGTTCGCGTCGATCACCGCGAACCCCGCGGATCCCGGCGGCGGAGGCGGAGGAGCCGGCGCCTTCGGATCCGCCGGCCGCGGCGCCGCGAGGGCCGACCCTGTCAGGATCCCGAGCGTGCTCCGATCGGCCCCGAAGGCCAGATCGAGCACCTCTCCCACCGCGAGACCCCTCCGCGGACCTGCCGGGTCGAACAGCGCGACCCCACGCCGGGTGGCGGCCGCCACCAGCCCGTCCGGCGCCACCGCGAGCGCCCGGCCGCCTGGCGTCTCCTCCGGGTCGAGAGGCGCATCGTGAAGCTTCCACGACTGGATCCGACCGTCCCCGAGCAGCGCCCACACCCGATCCGGCGCGGCCGCGACCGCCACGATCACGTCCTCCAGGAAGTGCTTGAACCGCGGCGCACCGTTCCCGTCGTAGACCAGGAGTTCGGGGCCGTCACCGCACACCACGGTCCCGCCGTCGGGCGAGACGCTCAGCGGATCGCTCATCGCTCGCCTCCGTCGGGTCCCTTCGGCGGCAGGGGCACGGGAGAGGACATCCCAGCGTACATCCGCTCGGGAGCCTGGACCGGGGTGAGGACCGACCGCCGGCGCGGTGGGCTCGCCAGGTGCTCTGCGGCGAGCGGGTGCTCGGGGAGGTCCTCGGGCGGGATCTCCTCGAGGGTATCTGCCGGGAGCTCCTCGAACTCCGTGCCGTCGTCGGCGCCGAACTCATCCTCGCCCAGCTCCTCGATGGGCGAGAGATCGAGGAGGAACAACCCTACGACCGACAGGCCACCCTGAATGGTGCCGAGCTGCCCCGGCTCGAGCCCGAGCGCGTCGAGCACATCCGCCAGCGCTCCGTCGATCATCACTTCCGTGCGCGCCCGGAGGTCTCCAATCGACCACCGATCGAGCTCCTCGAGCCAGAGATGCGGTGCGCGCGCCCGGTAGAACGCCTGCACCTCCAGCGCGTTCGGCTGCGTGGGGCCCGTGATCGCCGCTCGCAGGTGCGCGGCCGCGACGGTCGCCGGCCACTCCTTGAGCAGGCTCAGCGCCTTCACCTCCAACCGGAGCGCCTGGCCGACGCCGCGGACGGGATCCGTCGAGAGGTACAGGCGCCGTGCGGAGTCCGCCGCCGCGAGCGCGAGCTGCGGATCGCGGAGCTGAATCCCGTGCTGTGCGAGCCTGACCAGCGCGCCGGAGAGCCCGTGCGTGTGTCCCAGACGCCCAACCAGCCGCGCGCCTTCCACCAGGGTGTTCGTGGCGTCCGGATCCCCCTCGCGAGACTGGATCTCACCGAGGCCGAGGAGCGCGAAGCCCTCGATCTCGTGGTCGCCCGCCGCGCGGATGAGCGGGAGCGCCGCCGCGTAGGCCTCCCGGGCGTCCCGCATACGCCGGAGCTGCAGCTCGAGCCCGCCGAGGGCCGCGAGCGCGCGCCCCTGGAGCCCGGGCTGGAGCGACCCGCGCGCGAGATCGATCGCCCGCCGGATCGCGCGGTCCGCCGCCGGTAGATCGCTGCGCACCCGCTCGAGCTCGCACAAGCTCACGTGCACGCTGCACTGCCCCACGATGTCCGACGCGGCCTCGTACACGTCGAGCGAGCGCCCGAACTCGATCCGCGCGCGGTCGAGGTGGCCTTCGCGCATGGCGAGACGGCCCCGCGCCGCGAGCACCGCCCCGAGAGCGCTCCCACCCGCCTCCACCAGGATCGATGCGGCGTCGTCGAGCGCGGCCCGCGCGTCCACCAGCCGCCCGGTGCGGGTGAGCAGGTCGCCCAGGAGGACGAGCGCGCTCGCCTCTCCCGTCTCCACCTCGCGCAACAGCTCGGCGGGCGCGTGCTCCGTCGGGAGGTACCGCACCTGGTTGCGCAGGGCCCGATACGCCACCAGGGCCTGGTCGGCGATCTCTTCGGCGAGCGCGAGGTTCCCGGACCCGAGCTCGACCTGCGCGAGCCCGCGCAGCGCGTGGGCCTCCCCGAGGCGCAGATCCGGCCCGCGGAACTGGAGCAGGGCCGCCTCGAAGTGAGTGCGGCTCTCGTCAAGATAGCCGAGGTGTAACGCCCGGTCTCCGTTGGTCAGGTAGTGCCGGCCTGCTTCGAGGCGCTCGTCCATCAGGGCTCCGCGCCGCGAGGATACCCCGTTTCCGGGTCGCGCGTTTAGCGCAGGGCCACGGCCGCGCACTGAACCTCGCCGAACCCGTCCTCGTCGGCGTCGGCGACGCACACGCAGTACGGCGGCGACTCCTCCCAGGTCCCGTCGTCACCGCACTCGAAGGGCGAGTTGCTCCCGTCGCAGCGGCGCTCGTTCCCGTTGCAGTTCGCACCTTCGATGGGCTCGCGCCCGGCCTCACAGCCCCCCAGCAACCCGAGCAGCACCAACAGCATACGGCCCCTCCGCTCGCATCCTATCCCGCGTCGGCCGAGAACGAGCGATCGAACAGGCCGGCGATCGCCGCCCGCCCCGACGCGTCGAGGTACCGCGTCCCTGTCCCGCAGAAATAGCGAGCCGTGATCCGGGCTTCCCCGGGGGTCCACTCCGCGCCGACCCACCGGAACCAGCCGCCGCGCTCCTGGTCGAACACCCAGACTTCGCGCCCCCACATGCGCGCGAGCTCCACGGACCAGCCGGTACCGCCCGTCACCGTGCCGTCCGGCTGGATCTGGCCGACCACGAACACCTGCTGGCTGCGGCTCACCATATGCCAGAGCGTTTGCAGCACCTTGCGGATCAAGCCGCTCTCGTTGGCGTACGTGCGGTGCAGACGCGTGCTCACATACTTCAGGGAGACGTCCCCGGCCGCGAGCTCGCGGGGCGTCAGCACCAGGCTCCCCCTCGTCCGGGCCTGCCGGTGGCCGTCGAAGGTATAGGCGACCTCGCGCACGCCCCACCGTTCGGCCTCCTCCCCGAAAGCGGCTTCCGATCCAGTCGCCCCTCCGGTCAGCAGCGTGCGCTCGGACGGGTCGAGCGGACGGTCCGCGCCCGAGTCCTCGGAGGTGTCGGACGCGACCAGCATCGTCGCGCAGTCGAGCCACACCGGGAGGACCTGCGTCTTCCCGTCGCGGCTCAGCGAGAGCCCCACCGACCGGCCCACCGGCCCGAGCTCGAGCACTACCGCGGCGACGGGCAGGCGCGCCCCCGCCCGCATGGTGACCCAGATCGGCGTGCCCGTCTCGGCCGCGAGCGCCACCAGCCCCTCCAGGTCGGCGTCCGGCTCGATGCCGTCCACGACCACGAGCGACGGGCGGAACTCCGCCTTGCTAGACAGCACTTCCAGGTGAGCCCGGAGCGCCGCGGCGTCGAAGCTCTTGTCGAGCCACGAATGGATCATGCGGTTCCGCTCGGCCGCCATGGCCGACGCCCGCGGTTCCTCGAAGGCCCCCGCCACGGCCAGCGCCCGCAGGGCCTCGTCGTAGTGGGCGCGGACGTGCTCCACAGGATCGCGCAGCGCGACGTGCAGGACCGGCCTGCCCGCCACGAGGTGATCGACCGCCAGGTGTACGAGGAGCAGCGTCTTGCCGACGCCGGGCCGCGCGACGATGGCGCCCAGGGTCGAAGCCCCGAGCTCACCACCGAGCGCGTCACGGATCGCCCGCGCGGGGCTGCCCTCGAACGCCATCCGGTCCTACTTCTTCTGCGCGGCGGCCTTCTCGGCCTGGAACTTCTTGACGAGGTCCTCCTGCACCGAGGACGGGGCCTGCTGGTACTTCGAGAACTCCATCGCGAACTCGGCCTTGCCCTGCGTCGCGGAGCGCAGGTCGGTCGAGTACCCGAACATGGTCGCGAGCGGAACCTCGGCTTCGACCTTGGAGAAGCCCTCCTCTTCCGTCGAGCCGATGATGATGCCGCGGCGCGACAGCAGCGAGCCGACCATCGAGCCGTGGAATTCGGCCGGACCCTCGACGTCCACCTTCATGATGGGCTCGAGGACGATCGGCTTCGCCTTGACGTACGCTTCGCGCCAGGCGCCGCGGGACGCTTCCTGGAACGCGATGTCCGACGAGTCGACGTCGTGGTAGCCGCCGTCGTTCAGCGTGACCTGGACGCGCGTGCAGGGGACGCCGATGAGCATGCCCTTGGCGACCATCGACTTGAAGCCCTTCTCGCAGGCGGCGATGAACTCGCGCGGGATGACGCCGCCCGTCACATCGTCCACGAACTCGAAGTCGTGGCCTTCGACCGGCTGCATGAAGCCGCCGACCTTGCCGTACTGGCCGGACCCACCCGTCTGCTTCTTGTGGGTGTAGTTGAAGTCCGCGCGCTGCGTGATGGTCTCGCGGTAGGCGACGCGCGGCGCGCCGGCCTGCACGTCGACCTTGTACTCGCGGCGCATGCGCTCGAGGTACACCTCGAGGTGGAGCTCGCCCATGCCGGAGATGATGGTCTCGCCGGTCTCCGGGTCGGACGACACGCGGAACGTGGGGTCCTCCTTGCTGAAGCGACCCAGCGCCTTGGACAGGTTCTGGCTGCCCTTCTGGTCCTTGGTGCTGATCGTGTAGTGGATGACCGCGTCCGGCACGTGGATCGACGTCATCGAGATGTCGACTTCGCCGTCCGTGAACGTGTCACCGGTGTTGCAGTCGACGCCGAACAGCGCCACGATGTCGCCCGCGCTCGTGCCGTCGATGTCCTCCATCGAGTCCGCGTGCATGCGGACCAGGCGGCCGACCTTGACCTTCTGGCGGTTGCGCGTGTTGTGGATGAAGTCGCCCTTCTTCAGCACGCCGCTGTACACGCGAATGTAGGTGAGCTGGCCGTACCGCTCTTCCGTGAGCTTGAAAGCGAACCCGACGAAGTTGCCCTTGGGGTCGCACGGGAGAATGATCTGGCGCTCGGTCTTGCCGTTGTCGATGACTTCGAGCGCCGAGTTCTCGACGTCCGTGGGGGACGGAAGGTAGAACGTGACGGCGTCGAGCAGCATCTGCACGCCCTTGTTCTTGTACGCGGAGCCGCACAGGACCGGCACGACCTGGCGGGCGATGGTCGCCGCGCGGATGGCGGTGCGGACCATGTCCGGGGTCACGGTGTCCTCGAGCATGGCCTCCGTCAGCTCGTCGCTGAACATGGAGACGGCATCCAGCAGCTTCTCGCGGTATTCCTGGGCCTGGGACAGGAGCTCCGCCGGGATCTCGGCCGTGCGGATGGTCATGCCGTTCTCGCCTTCGTTGATGAAGGCCTTCATCTCGACGAGGTCGACCACGCCTTCGTGCTTGTCCTCGAGCCCGATCGGGATCTGGATCATGACGGCGTTCAGGCGGAGCTTCGCCTGGAGCTGGTCGCGGACGCGGAACGGGTTCGCGCCCTGGCGATCGAGCTTGTTGACGAACGCGAGGCGCGGGACGTTGTACCGGCGCATCTGACGGTCGACCGTGATGGACTGCGACTGCACGCCCGCCACGCCGCACAGGACGAGGATCGCGCCGTCGAGGACGCGCAGCGAGCGCTCGACCTCGATCGTGAAGTCGACGTGGCCCGGCGTGTCGATGATGTTGATGTGGTGGTCGACGCCGAACTTGTTCTTCCACTCGCAGTAGGTCGCGGCGGACTGGATCGTGATGCCGCGCTCGCGCTCGAGGTCCATCGAGTCCATCGTCGCGCCGACGCCGTCCTTGCCCTTCACCTCGTGGATCGCGTGGATCTTCTGGGTGTAGAACAGGATGCGCTCGGTCAGGGTCGTCTTCCCCGAGTCGATATGGGCGCTGATCCCGATGTTACGGACGATGTTGAGGTCGTTCAGCACGGCGGCTCCAGGTGGGGGTCCCGAGTGGGTCCCCGCATAGGGCCGGGCACTTAGCCGCTCCCTGGCGGCGCCGCAACGTCTGCAGATGGCGCGGAGCGTCGGCGCGGCGGTTACCCTGGCGTGGAGGTGCCCCTTGTCGAACCCGAACCCCGGCGACTCGCTGGCGCGGATCATCGAAGAGCGAGCTTTGCACCGTGAGCGCGCGGTCGCTGCCATCCGCGCAGGGGTGCTCGTCCTCGACCCCGACCGTGTCTGGATCGAATCCGGCGTAGAGCTTGCGTCCGGAGCCGTCATCTGGCCGGACGTGACGCTTCGCGGGCGCACCCGCGTCGAGACCGGGGCGGAGATCCGCTCGGGCACGTGGCTCACGGATACGGTGGTTCGATCGGGTGCGATCGTCGAGCCGTACTGCGTCTGCGATCGGGCGGAGATCGGGCCGGATGCCCGCGTCGGCCCCATGGCACACCTCCGGCCCGGAGCACATCTGGAAGCAGATGTCAAGGTCGGTAACTTCGTCGAGGTGAAGAACACCGCGATCAGGCGTGGGGCCAAGGCGTCGCACCTGACGTATCTGGGCGACGCCGAGATCGGGGAGGACGCGAACATCGGCGCGGGCACGATCACGTGCAACTACGACGGGTTCGGCAAGCACCGCACGGTGATCGGCGCGCGCGCCTTCGTCGGGAGCAACACAGCGCTCGTGGCGCCCGTCACGATCGGAGAGGACGCGATCGTCGGCGCCGGATCGGTCATCACGGAGGATGTGCCGGCGGACAGCCTCGCGGTCGAGCGCTCTCCCCAGCGCGTGCTGGTCGGGAAGGCCCCCGCGCTCCGTGCCCGGGCGAAGAAGCGGGCGAATGGCTGATCCTGCCGACATCCCGCACCACCTGCACCGCCTCAACCCGGAGCAGCACCGCGCGGTCACCACGATCGACGGTCCCCTGCTCATCCTGGCGGGGGCCGGCTCGGGCAAGACCCGTGTTCTGACACGGCGGATCGCGCATATGATCCACATGGGCGTCGCGCCCGAGAACATGCTCGCCGTGACCTTCACGAACAAGGCCGCCGCCGAGATGAAGGAGCGCGTCAAGGAGCTGATCGGAGAGGTCGGGGAGCGCGTGTGGGTCTCGACCTTCCACAGCTCGTGCGCCCGCATCCTGCGCGCGGACATCGAGCCGCTCGGCTGGACCCGCCGCTTCGCGATCTACGACGACGACGACCAGCTCCGGCTCCTCAAGGAGATCATCAAGAACCACGGCTTCGACGCGACGCGCGTCCTCGCGAAGGATCTGCTCGGCCAGATCGACCACTACAAGAATCGGATGATGCCGGTCGACGAGGTCCTGCGCACCAAGCGCAGCCACATCAACGACCCGCTCGTCCGCGTGTGGCGCGACTACGACGAGGCCATGAAAGCGGCGGACGCGCTCGACTTCAACGATCTCATCGGCCTGACGGTGCGCCTGTTCCGCGAGCACCCCGACGTGCTCGAGAAGTGGCGGGATCGCTTCCGCTTCGTGATGGTGGACGAGTACCAGGACACGAACCGCGGCCAGTACGATCTCCTGCAGCTCATCGCCGGCGCGCACAAGAACCTCGGCGTCGTGGGCGACGACGATCAGTCGATCTACGGCTTCCGCGGCGCGGACGTCAGCAACATCCTGAACTTCCAGCAGGACTTCCCGACGGCGACCGTGGTGCGGCTCGAGCAGAACTACCGCTCGACCGCCAACATCCTGTCGCTCGCGAACGCGGTCGTGAAGCAGAACCCGAACCGACTCGAGAAGCAGCTCTGGACGGAGTCGGCCGGCGGGAGCAAAATCGCGCTGCATGCGGCGGACACCCCCCAGAACGAGGCAAAGTGGGTCGCCCGCGCGGTCCTGCAGCTCCGGAAGTTCGGCCACGAGTACGGCGACATCGCGATCGTGTACCGGACGAACGCGGTCGCGCGGATCTTCGAGGCCGGACTCCGCGATCTCCGAATACCCTACAAGATCGTGGGAGGGCGCAAGTTCTACGAGCGGCGGGAGGTCAGGGATCTCCTCGGCTATCTGCGGCTCGTCGTGAACCCGGCGGACGACGCCGCGTTCCTGCGCGTAGTGAATGTCCCGACCCGCGGGATCGGCACGAAGTCGCTCCAGGGCCTCCGCGACGACGCCGGGAAGCGCGGCGTCCCGCTGCTGGCCGTCGCGAAGCTCCGCGGCGGGACACCGAAGGGCCTCAAGACGTTCTGCGATCTCGTGGACGACCTGACACGGGCCGCGCGAGACGTGGATCCGCCCAAGCTCATCCAGCGCGTCATCGCCGACAGCGGCTACCGCGCCATGCTCGAGGAAGACAAGGACGAGCACGGAAAGCTCACGCGGGACGCCCAGGCCCGCCTCGAGAGCCTCGACGAGATGGTCCGCGACGCGTCCGTGTGGGAGCCGCCGGTCGAGGCCCTGACGCCGATGGAGCGGCTCACGAGCTGGCTCGACCACCTCTCGCTCGCGGCGGATAGCGACGAGATCCCCCAGGGCGGCCAGGTGACGCTCATGACCGTGCACTCGTCGAAAGGGTTGGAATACCCTGTGGTGTTCGTCGTGCAGATGTCGGAGGGCGTGTTCCCGCACGCGCGATCGGCAGAGGAGACGAGCGGCGTCGAAGAGGAGCGGCGGCTCGCCTATGTCGCGTTCACCCGCGCGATGAAGCGGCTGATCGTGACGCGCAGCCGCCAGCTCCCGTCGTTCGACGCGAGCGGGCGGGGCGGGGCGATCGCGGCGCCCTCCCGCTTCCTGTACGGCATCCCGACGGAGGTGTGCGAGGGCGATCTGCCGGACGGCGAGCCCGCCGGCAAGGAGAACGTGACGGTCGACGTGGTCAAAGCCAAGCTCGGCGTGTTCCAGCGCAGACGCGCCGGGGAGGCCGTGGAGGGTGACGAAGAGGGGCCCGCGTGGCTCCGCAGCCGCCCCGCGCCACCACCTCCGCCCAGGCCGGCCGGAGGGCGCATCACGCTCATCGACATCGAGGAGATCGGACAGCTCCAGAAGGGGGTCCGCGTCCACCACCGCTCCTACGGCCTCGGCCGGATCAAGCAGGTTCAAGCCTCGAAGGTGCTGATGGATCTTGACGCCGGAGGGCAGCGGTGGATCCCGTTCGGCGGCGACCAGCTCCACCTCGTAGCGGATGACGACGCCTGACTCCTGCCGGCATGATAAGGTCCAGGCGTTCCCCACTCGCGGACGGCACCTCCGGCATGATCGTCACCTGCCCCTCGTGTAGCGCGCGCTACAAGATCAACGAGTCCAAGGTCAAAGGCCGCGGCGCGAAGATCACCTGTCCCCGTTGTGCCCACCGCTTCGTGTTCTACCGCGAAGGCGAGGAGCCGGGCGGCAAAGTGGACGACCCGGTCGCCCAGCTCGACTTCCGCACCGTCGGCATCACCTGGAAGGCGCGCGTTCAGGGCGTGGTGATGGAGTTCACGAGCCTCGGCACGCTCCTCGGCTGGCTGCACGACGGAAAGGTAGACACGGTCGACCAGATCTCGTACAACGGCCGCAAGTGGCTGTACATCGAGCAGGTCCCGGACTTGTCCAATTACTTCGCCGAGATCCACCGCAAGGCGAGCCGCGGCGAGATCAGCTTGCACGGGGAAGACGACGACGGCGCAGACGACGAGGACGACAGCGACGCCCCGACCACGATCGCGGGGCGGGGATCCTCGATCGCGGAGGAGATCAGCGTCGCCGTGCGCGACGCCGCGACGCCGCGCCCGGCCGAGCCGCGCTCCCAGGGGAGCGACCCGGACGAAGATGAGGGTCACAGCCTGGTGGACGACCACGGCACCCCGATCCCGGTGATCGCGCCGAAGGGCTCGC
Source organism: Klebsiella pneumoniae (assembly GCA_945882675.1). Lineage (GTDB taxonomy): Bacteria > Myxococcota_A > UBA796 > UBA796 > CANLGQ01. The sequence goes on from CAMCWU010000041.1 coordinate 18,557, forward strand.
ACTCCCCGCACCCGTCGCCGTTCGCCAGCAAGCCGCCTCCGGGCCCGGACAGGCCCGCGCTCTCGACCGGCGCGCAAAAGACCGCGGGCAACGCCCCCGCGCAGCCCGTTCCCCCGTCGAGCGCGGCGTCCGCGCGCC
>CAMCWU010000042.1 GCA_945882675.1 Klebsiella pneumoniae
AACGCGTGGAAGGTCCCTCCGCGCACCCGCCGCGCCGCCGGCCCCACCATCTGCGCCGCGCGCTCCAGCATCTCGTGCGCCGAACGCCGCGTGAACGTGAGGAGCACGATCGTCTCCGCCGGCACGCCCTGCTCGATGAGCCAGGCGACCCGATGCACGAGCGTCTGCGTCTTCCCGGTTCCCGCCCCGGCAATCACGAGCGACGCGCCTTCTCCACAGGTCGCGGCCGCGCGTTGCTCCGGGTTCAGCTTGTCGAGTGCCATCCGGAACCTTAACCGGGGCTGGACACCTGTGCAGTGCTCCCGTCCCCTTTTTACAGGAACAGCGCCGGGACGTCGATCTGCAGGCCGGGGAGCAGCGCCGACCGGAGGGTCTCGCGCTCACGGGAGATCGTTTCGAGGCCACGGACGACCTCGATGTCCCGCCCGTACGGGTCGACGATCCAGTACTCGGTGACGCCAGCCTCCGCGTAGACGAGCCGCTTCGTCATGCGGTCGTACGTCCGGCGCTGGGACATCACCTCCACCACGAGATCGGGAGCGACGGAGAGCACCTTGCTGGTGTCCTCCGGAAACCCGCCTAGGAGGACGAACACGTCCGGCTGGAGCACCCGGTCTGGCGCGAGCCGCACGTCCAACGGGGAGACGCAAACGACCGCAGGTGGCTGCTGGTCGGCCCACGCGGAGAGGATCCGGAACAGGCGCCCGACCGCGACCTGATGATTCAGCGAGGGAGAAGGCGACAAAATGATCTCTCCGTCGATGAGCTCGAGCCGCTCCGAGCTCTCCGGGAGCGCCAGGAACTCCTCCTCGGTGACGTACGGGATCGCGGGAAGTGAGGACATACCGGTATCGTACACCCCGAACGCGGCGTCGGCTACGCCCGTGCCAGCTCCCACCGCTTGGCCCCCGCGTCGTACCCGGCGACCCGGATCTCCACCGCGTCCCCGACCTTCAGCCACGTCCCGTCCGCGTCCCCCAGCGTGAGGAGATCCCGCGCCGCCGCCAGCTCCCGCCCGGTCTGCCTCCGCGCGTGCGCGACGTACCACTTCACGTCGATCGGCGGGTCCGCCAGCGTGAGATGCACCTTGTCCCTGGCGATCCCCATGACCGTCGCGGTCCGCGTCCGGCCCGTCGCGAGATCGTCCGCGAAGAGCTGGTCCACCACGAGCTCGTTGATCTCGCGGTCGAGATCCCGCTGGAGCGAGCGCGCCCGGCTCGCGGACGCGATCACCTCGTCCCGAAGCGCGTCATCCGACCCGGCGTGCCCGCCCTCGAGCGTCGCGATGAGCTCCCGGTGGCTGAACACGCCGACGATCTCGCGCATCGGTGCGGTGAACCTGGCGTACAGCTCGACGCCCACGCCCGCGTGCGGCCCTGGATCTGCCACGTACGCCGCGCTCCCGCCGACCAGCATCGCCTGTCGGTGGATCGCCTGCGCCACCGGATCATCCGGGAGCGACGCCAGGAAGTCCGCGAGCGGCTCGCTCGTCCGCCAGCGCCAGTCCCGCCCGTGCATCCGCGCGAGCGCCTCGATCCGCTGGCTCAGATCTTCCAGCCGCGACGCGACCGGCGGCTCCATCACCCGGTAGATCGGGTGCACATGGGGCCCGGCCGCCCGCGCGAGCGCCGCCGCGCCCTCCGCGTTCGCTAGGAGGCTGATCTGCTCGTTCCAACGCTCCACATCCGTGCGCGCCTCCCGCAGGGCCATGAACGACATCCCGCGCCCGTCCGCGAGCGTGACGGCGATCTCGTTGCGCCGCACGCGCACCACGCCGCGGCTGTCCGCCTGTCGGATCCGCGCCCGCCCGACCAGCGCGAGCCGCCGCAGCGAAGCGTTCACGGCCTCGTCCGCCGACAACGGCGCGCCGCCGTCGAAGAACGCCTGGACCGCCACGTACGACGTCTTCAGCCGCGACCGCACCCGCGCGCGCAGGATCGACGTCCCCCGCGTGGTCCCATCCGCGGCGATCCGCATCCGGAACACGAGCGCCCGCCGGTCCACATCCGGCAACAGCGACGCCTGGCCCTCCGAGAGCACCGTTGGGAGCATGGGAATGGTGAGGCCCGGCATGTAGAACGTCGCGCCGCGCCGCAGGGCCTCCGCGTGGATCGGGGTGCCGGGCCGCGCGTAGTACGACGCGTCCGCGATCGCGTACCACACGACGAACCCGCCTTCCTCCTCCTCGATCGCGACCGCCTGGTCGAGGTCCATCGACGTCGGGTAGTCGATGGTTGACAGCGGCAACCTTTTCAAGTCCACCAGCGCGTCGTCGCCCGTCCCTGGCGCGTCGAGCCACACCTGCGCCTCGACCATCACCGCCACCGGGTGCGCCGCCACCAGCCCCGCCCCCTCCGCCAGCGCCCGGATCTGCGCGAGCGCCGTCCCCTCGAACCCGGCTCGGACTGGCTCCACGGCGCCTCCGCGCGCAGACGATACCACGCGCCGCGTTCGCCCCGCGCGTGATAACCTGCGGCCGGGGTGACTCATGCGTACCGTGGCTCTCGTGTGCCTGCTGGCGGCCTGCTCCGAGTACGATATCTCGAGCAACGACAAGTCTGGCGAGATCGCCGGGACCTCGTCGGAGCCCGACGCCACCACGCCCGGCGGTGACTGCGCCCCCATGAGCGCCGGCGCCGTCGCCACGCCGCTCGACCTCGCGTGCGACGTCCCGCCCGCGACCGGCACCTTCACCCCCATCGTCGAGTGGGAGCTCTCGGGCCGGAACGGCTACGGCCCGCCGGTCGTCGGCCAGCTCGACGACGACGATGGAAATGGCACGATCGACGCCCTCGACACGCCGGACATCGTGTACCTGCCGAACGACTACAGTGGCCTCATCGCGGTCGACGGCAAGAGCGGCACGCGCAAGTGGCAGTCCTCGAGCGCGACCGACGGCGTGTCCGGCGTGGCCATCGGCGACGTGGACGGAGACGGCATCCCCGAAATCGCAGCCGCAAACGGCCCGAACACGCTCGTGCTCCTCGACAACGCGGGGAACCTGATCTGGTCCGTCGGCATCGACAACGGCACCCTGTTCGACTTCCTGTACCCGTCCATCGCCGACATGGACGGCGACGGCTTCGCAGAGGTCATCGCTGGGCGGAACATCGTCTCGTGGGACGGCCGGCTGCTCGGCACGGGCCGGCTCGGCGTCGGCGCGGTGCCCGCGGCCGGCGGCGCATACGTGGAGGGCTCGGTGTCGGTCGCGGTCGATCTCGACGGCGACGGCGAGCTGGAGGTCGTCACGGGCAACGCCGCCTATCGCATGGACGGCTCCACGAAGTACAGCAACAACCTGCCGGACGGCTGCCCCGCCGTCGCCGACTTCGACGGGGACGGCGAGCCGGAGGTCGTCATGGTCACCGGCAACACGATCCACGCGCTCGAATCCGATCTGCAGCCCACCGGCTGGTCCGCGACGTTCGCGAACACCAACTACATCGGCCCGCCCGCCGCAGACGACCTGGACGGCGACGGCCTGCCCGACTTCGTGGCCGTCGGCTCCGGGAAGATGAAGGCGTGGCGCTGGGACGGCACGCTGCTGTGGAGCGTGTCGATCCAGGACAACTCCGGCGCGGCGGGGCCGATCCTCTTCGACTTCGAGCTCGACGGCTACCCGGAGGTCGTCTACGCGGACGAGGAGTGGGTCCGCGTGTTCAACGGCCTGGACGGCTCGGTGAAGCTCGAGTCCGGCGACCACTCCAGCTTTACCGGGTTCGAGACGCCCGTGGTGGCGGATGTCGACGTGGACGGCGAGGTCGAGATCGTCATGCTTCACGGCAACGGCCCGTTCGGGCTCACGGTGTACGGCGACCAGGACCACACCTGGCCCGCCGGCCGCCAGGTCTGGAACCAGCACGCCTACTCGATCACCAACGTGGACGACGACCTCGGGATCCCGGCCAACCAGCTGGACAACTGGGACCAGTACAACAACTTCCGCTCGGGCGACGCGGGCCTGCCGCCGTCGTCCTGGCACGACGCGGTCGTGGAGGTCGTGGACCGCTGCATCGCCGAGTGCCCAGGTACCCTCCACCTGCTGGTGCGGGTCGGGAACGCGGGTACGGAGCCGATCCCCGCGGGGCTCTCGGTCGTCGTGCGCGCAGGGGAGGGCGGCCCGGTCGTCGCGAGCGCCACGGTCCCGGTCGCGATCCCGAGCGAGATGTCGAGCGAGGGCGTGGAGCTCGTCGTGCAGACGGCGGACCTGGGCGGTGCGTTGCCGGCGGTGGAGGTCGATCGCGACGGGCTGGGGATCGAGCAGCTCGGCGAGTGCGACGAAGGCGACAATGTCGCGGGGAGCGTCGCGGGCTGCCCTTAGTTGACTGCGTCAAGGACCGATGGTTGACGGAAGCAACGATCTCACGGGGTGGTGGCTTCCCCGATCGCCGCGCACCACGCTGCGTGCACGGCCGACGACACCTGGTGCTGGATCCCCGGGAACGTCTCGATCGACGCGTCCCAGCCGCCCGCCTTCAACCTGCCGATCAACGCGACCGTAGGCGCCGCCGGGATCGTCTCGTCGGCTTCGCCGTGGAGCGCCTGGATCTTCGGCGCCCCCGGTCCCGCCGGCACCTCGAGCGCGGGCGGGAGCATCCCCGCGACCGGGATCGCTGCCGTCACGGCCTCGGGATGGATCGAAGCCAGGACGAACGACAGGATCCCACCTTGCGAGAACCCGGTCACCACGGCCTTTCCGGTCGGCGACTCGGCGCGGATCGTGGCCGCGATGTCGTCCGCCCGCGCCCGGATCGCGTCCACATCCCAGGTCCGGGTGCCGTCCTCCGCGACCTGTCGGGTGAACCACGTGAAGCCCTCACCCTGGGGCGTCGGCGCGCGCGGAGCGACCACGCGCACCGGCAGCTTGCACGACGCCACGCTGTCTCGCATATTCTCGGGCCGCGCCCCCATCCCGTGGATCACCACGACGAGCGGGAGCCCCGCCGCGGGCGTGTGCTCGGCATACGCCAGGGGGTTGCCGGCGGGAGCGGCCGGCGCGGTCGAGAGGCATGCGGTCAGCGCGAAGAGGATCATGCCGGTACCCGTATCAGGGGCGGGCGGGATCTGCGAGGATGTCCGTCTCGGTGCGCGGTTCGACCACCAGGCCCGGTGACGTGATCCGTGCGCTCATGAAGGGGGGTGCGATCCCAACCAGTAGGTGTCGGGGCCTCTGGAAGCAAGGTGCCGCATGTGCGCCTGACTTCCTGCCTTTCCCCCCTCCCCCCTTGTGGGGGAGGGTCGGGGAGGGGGGTGGCGGGAGCGCCATCCCGTCGCCGTGAGCGGCTGATGCATGGGTTCATCCTTGCCAACGACCCCCACCCCAGCCCTCCCCCGTGAAGGGGGAGGGGGCATGAGGGCAGCCGGCGTGGCGGTGCCCGTTCCTGCCCTCCTCATTTCCTGGGTCCCTGAGCGGCTGCTCACGAACCCGCAGCAGCTAGCTACTTCGGTGCCCCCGACATCCGCACATCCCCCGCCCGCCGCGTGATCCGCTTCCGATCCAGCCATTCGAGCAGGGGGATCGCCGTCTTCCGCGACGTCCCGGTCAGCTCCTTGAACTGCCCCGCCGTCATCTCCGCGTTCGCCGCGAACCACCCGCGCACGTCGCTCTCCACCTTCTCGAGCGCTTCCCGCGTGATCCAGCCGATCCCCGGGACATTCTCGAGCTTCCCGTCGTCCGCCACGAGCTTGAGCACCGCCGCGGCCTCCCCGTCGCCGAGCGCCTTCACCAGCTCGTCGAGTCGCACGCCCTCGACCCCGGCGTTCACCGCGGCGCTCCACACGGCCGCGCGGAGCCTCTCCTGCCGCGGATCCAGCTTCACGGAGAAGCGAGCGTCCCGCACGAGCGGCCCGTCCACCGCCAGCTTTCCCGCCGCCACCCCGCGCTCCACCAGCCCGTCGAACACGGCCTCGTCCAGGTGGGCGAGCCGCTCGCGCCGCAGCTCCCGCCGCCCCGCGCCGCGCGCGAGCGGGTTCGCCGCGTGAAAGTCCGCGAGCATCTTCCCCAGCAGGCCATCGAGGCGCTCCGCGACGGCCGGGTGGAACACCCGCGTCCCGACCGGCTCGCCCGCTCCGACGCGCCCCGCCGCCTCCTCGCGCGTGAGCCCGACCTCGCCGGCGCGCAGGAGGAACATCTGCTTGTCGCCAGCGTACAACGCCCCGATCTGCTCCCCGTGCGCGACGCGCTCCTTCCGCTTGAGCTTCGGCGCCCACGGATCGACGATCTCGCCGCCGCCCAGCGTCTCGGCCGGCGACACCCGGCGTACGACATATCGATCCCCCGGCAGGCACGGGAGCGGGGACTCGAGCCGCACCTGCGCGAAGTGCACCCCCTCCATCACGTCGTCGGCGTCCTCCGCCAGGTACAGCCGGCCGGTCCGCTCGGCGGTCCCGTGGAGCACCCGGACCTCCGCCCCGTCCGGCAGCTCCGGCGCGCCCGCCAGGTGGACGTACCGCACGTCGATCATCGAGGTGCACGGCACATCCCCCGTCACCACGACGGTCCCGCGCCCGGCGTCCTCGTGCTCGACGCCGGACAGGTTCAGCGCGATGCGCCGGCCCGCCTCCGCCACGTCCGACGCGTCCCCGTGGCTCTCGATCCCGCGCACGCGCGCGTTCCCGCCCTCCGGGAGCAGGCGTACGAGCGCGCCATCCGCCACCCGTCCCGACCACGCCGTCCCCGTCACCACCGTGCCGAAGCCCGCCCGAACGAACGTTCGGTCCACAGGCAGGCGGAACGGCCCGTCAACGGGTCGGTGCACCGCCGGCAGCGCGGCAATCGCCGCCTTCAACGCGTCCAACCCCGCGCCCGACACGGACGACACCGGGCACAGCGGCGCATCCGCGAGGAAGGTCCCTTGCACGAGATCGCGCAGCTCCGACCCCGCGAGCTCCACCATCTCGGCGTCCACCAGGTCCACCATGGTGAGCACCAGGATCCCCGCCTTGATCCCCAGCAGGTCCAGGATCGCCAGGTGCTCGCGCGTCTGCGGCATCACGCCCTCGACGGCCGAGACCACCAGCATCGCCGCGTCGATGCCCGTCGCGCCCGAGACCATCGTGCGGACCAGGCGTTCGTGGCCGGGAACGTCCACGAAGTACACGAACCGCTCGCCGACCTGCAGCGTCGCGAACCCGAGCGTGATGGTGATCCCGCGCTCGGCCTCCTCCGGGAGCCGGTCGAGCGCCGCGCCGCCCGAGAGCGCCCGGACCAGGCTCGTCTTGCCGTGATCGATGTGTCCTGCCGTGCCGATCACGAGCGGTGCCGTCAAGTGCCCTCCTCCGTGAGCCGCCGGAACAGCTCCTCGAGATTCGTCCGGTGTGAAGCCAGCTCCACGAGTACGTGCCCGCGAGCGACCGCCCACTGCCACACGTCCGCGCGCACGTCGCGATCGCACTGCAGCTCGAACCGGTATCGCTCGTCGAGCGGGGCCGCCGCCCGCGCGTCCACCACGCCCGGGATCGCCGCGAGCTCCGCCTGCACGATCGCGGCGTCCGTCGCCACCTTCCCGTGCCCGATGCCCACCGTGAGCACCCGGCCCCCGGTCGTGGACGTCACCACCTCCGTCGCGCCGTCCGCCACGATCCGGCCCTGGTGCAAGATGACCACCCGGTCACATGACAGCTGGACCTCCGGGAGGATGTGGCTCGAGAGGATCACCGTCCGCGTGGCGCCGAGCCGTCGGATCAGGCTCCGGATCTCCACGATCTGGTTCGGGTCCAGGCCCGTCGTCGGCTCGTCCAGCAAGAGCAGGCGGGGCTGGTGCATGAGCGCCGCGGCCAGACCGACCCGCTGCCGGTAGCCGCGGGACAGCGTGCCGATCCGCTGCCGGAGCCGGTCCGCGACGCCGCACTCCTCCGCCGACCGCTCGATCGCGCGCGCCCGCTCGGCCGCGCCCAGCCGCCGCACGCGCCCCACGAACGTCAGCGCGTCGCTCACCGTCATCTCGTCGTAGAGCGGCGCGTTCTCGGGGAGATACCCGATCTTCTCCTGCAGCTCGGTCGCCTCCGTCAGGACGTCGTGCCCGGCCACGCGCGCGCTCCCGCCCGTCGGCGCCAGGAACCCGGTGAGGATCTTGAGCAGCGTCGACTTGCCCGCCCCGTTCGGGCCGAGGAGCCCGACGATCTGGCCTGCGTCCACGCGGAAGCTGATCCCGCGCAGGGCCTCGCGGTCGCCGTAGCGGCGCCTCAGCTCTTCCACCTCGATGACGGACATCGGCCCGGGTTATCCGCTGGCCGTCCCGCTGGCGAGGCGCTATGGGGCGACTCACCGTCGGAGGTCCCCCATGCGCGCAGCCCTCGCCCCCGTCCTGGCGCTCGCGGCGTGCGGCGGGACTGTAAAGATCGCCGAAGGAACGTCCGACCTCGGCCCCACGGCGTCGACCGGCTGGACGGACTCCCCGTACGAAGATCCGCCGACCGGCGGCACGACCACCGTGCCCGTCGCCGACCCGTTCGAGGACGCCACGCTCCTCGTCGTCTCCCCGGCCAGCGGGAGCTTCCTGCCCATCGAAGATCCCCAGGCGTTCGAGGCCCTCTTGCTCGCGAAGGACGGCTCGGCGCTCGACGGCGGGGACATCGAGTGGTCCACGGCGCTCGACCCCTCGTGGTCCGCGCTGGGTGAAGCGTTCGACGACGAGCCGCTGGACGTCGGCCTGCACGATGTGACGGCGTTCATCGAGCTCCCGAACGGGGACCGGCTGTCGTACACGGTGGGCGGCGTCCTCGTACAGTCCAAGTTCGCCGGGACCTATTCCGGGTTGTTCACGGTAGACGGTGCGTACAACGGCATCGTCTTCACCTGCAGCGGCACCGGCACGACGGAGGTCGAGCCGTATGGCGTGAAGATCACGGGGGACGCCGACTGCCTCGTGTCCATCCTCGGCATCGACCTGCCGCTCGCGTTCCTGTTCGACCTCGACAACGCGGACGGGGTGGTGGACGGTACCGCCGGAGCGGACATCTTCGGCCTCTTCACGTACGACTTCCCGGCGTCGGGTACGCTCGAGCCGCTGGCGGACGGGCTGTCCATCGACTTCGCGGGCTCCGTGCCGTTCACGGGCGTGAGCATCGACGGCAGCTACGACGCCGAGCGCGTCTCGCTGTAGCGTGGCTTCCACCGCGCTGAGTGGCTTTGCCACGATCGTGGGCCGGGAGGCCGTTCGCCAGTCGCGCCGCTGGCAGACCTGGGTGCTGCGGTTCGGCCTCGCGACGCTGCTGATGGGCGTCGTGGTCACGGTCCTCGGCGATCCCCCGTCGGACGCCGCGATGATGGGGCAGTTGGGAGCTTCGCTCTACGCGGCGTACTCCACGCTGATGCTGTGCGCCGTGACGCTGCTCGCGCCGGTGCTGGTGTCGTTCGCGGTGCAGGAGGAGCTCGACGAGGGGACCTTCGACCTGCTGACGCTGTCGGGCCTCACCGCCAGCCAGGTGCTGTGGGGGAAGGTGGGTTCGCGGCTGCTCGCGCTGCTGACGGTGGTGGCCGGCGGGCTGCCGGTCCTCGCGCTCGTCGGGACGCTCGGTGGCGTGGCGCCGTGGCAGGTGGTCAACGGCGTGCTCGCGGAGATCGCGATCGCGGTGACGCTCGGGTCGATCGCCGGGTTCTTCTCGCTCTTCCTACGTAACGGTCCGGTGTGGCCGACCCTCGCGGCGCTGACGTGGGCGGTCCCGGTGTGGGCAATGCTCCCGCTGGTGCGCATTGCGGTGACGGCGAGCGAACAGGATGCGCTCTGGCAGGGCGTGCCGTTCGCCGGGCCCTGGGTGGACGGGCCGCAGGGGCTGCTCGCGACGATCGCGACGATCCCCGTCGTCGTGCTCGTGATGCGGCTCGCGCTGCCCGTGTTCCGCATCCTGCTGACGGACGAGAGCACCGAGGAGTTCGGGCTGTTGTCCCCTGATATCTGGGTGCTGGAGCGGTACCGGGACTGGCTAATCGGTGCGGCGTACGTGCTGTTCCTCTCCACCATCGGGGTGTGGGTGCTGGTCCTCGCCGCCAACCCGCAGAACAGCTCATCCTGGGCCGTCGGCCTGACGTGGGTGTGGATGGTCTGCGTGCAGTGCGTGCTGACCCCGATGATGCTCCTCGGCGCGATTGGGGCGCGGCGGCCGCTCCTCGCGATCCGGGACGCGCTCCTTCGGCGCCGGACCGCGGACCCCGAGGACACGCACGTGTGGGGAGATCCGGTCGTCTGGCGCGAGCTGACCGGTCGGCCGTACGCCGCCACGCGCTGGCTCACCGGGGCCGCGGGCGCCGTGTGGCTGCTGGAGGTCGGGACGCTGCTGTACCTCGACCTCTCGGACCGGACGATCCGCGACGTCGCAGCGCAGGCCATCGGCGCATCCGTGGTCGCCATGCCGATCATCGCCACGCTGCACCAGCTCGAGGAGCGCCGGGCCCGCACGCTCCCCGTCCTGCGCACCACGACGATGACTGCGGGCCGGATCGTGCTCGCGAAGCTGATTGTCGTGTGGTTTCGCACGCTGCCATGGCTTGTCGCCGGGCTCGTGCTCTGGTCCATCGCGCCGCACGAGTCGTACGAGTGGCAAGAGGTCATCGGGCACGATCACGGCTGGGGACCGAACCGGCTTCCCGGCTGGCAGAGCGCGCGGATCGGGCTCACCGGGGTGTGGGCGTGGATCGCCGGCACGCTCCTCGCGGCCACGACGCTCGCGGTCACGCTCCGGGTCGCGAACGCGCGGACGGGGTGGGTCGGATCCGCCATGGTGACGTTCGCCCTCACGATCCTCGCCCCCTTCGGTGTGACGGTGACCCTGGAGTACGCGGGCCTGCCCGGCGAGGACTGGCTGACGCTCTGGTATCCGTGGGCGCAGGACCAGGCGTACATCTGCGAGCTCGGCGGGGTCCCGCAGGCGCTCGTGGTGTCCACGGGATTCCTGGCGGTCTTGCTGCTCTTCACATGGCTGTCCGCGGTCCTGGCGATGGAGGGTTTCCAGCGGGACATGGATTGATTGACGGAGTCAACTATATGGCGATCGGGGTGGGCGCCGTGTTATCCGCCGAGACCACTTCGGGATCGCATATGGGACGCATCTTCGAGACACGCAAGGCCACGATGTTCGCCCGCTGGGACAAGATGGCGAAGGCGTTCACGCGGGTCAGCAAGGACATCGTCATCGCGGCGAAGGCGGGCGGGCCCGTGATCGACACGAACCCCGCGCTCCGGCGCGCCGTGCAGAACGCCCGCAACCTCAACATGCCGAAGGACAAGATCGAGAGCGCCATCAAGCGCGCCAGCGGTCAGGACCAGGCGGCGTACGAGGAGCTCATGTACGAAGGGTACGCGCCCCACGGCGTGGCCGTCATCATCGAGACCGCGACCGACAACCCGGTCCGCACCGTGGCGAACCTCCGCTCGTACTTCAACAAGGGGAACGGCAACCTCGCGTCGTCGGGCGCCGTGTCGTTCGGCTTCACGAAGATGGGCGTGTTCCGCCTGGATCCGGCGGGCCTGGACGAAGACGAGCTGAGCCTCGAGCTCATCGACGCCGGCCTCGACGAGATCGGCATGGGCGCCAGCGACTCGGGCGACCCCCAGCTGGTCCTGCGGTGCGCCTTCCACGACTTCGGCACGCTGCAGGCCGCGATCGAGGAGAAGGGCCTCAAGACCATCTCGGCCCAGTCCGAGCACGTACCGCAGAACACGGTCGAGCTCCCGGAGGACCAGGCGACTGAGGTCCTGCGGCTGGTCGACAAGCTCGAGCAGGACGACGACGTGCAGCGGGTATTCCACAACCTCGCTTAGGATGCGGTAAGCTGCCCTCGTGAAAGGCTCCCGTCTCGCGCAGCTCGTATCCTCTGGCACCGATATCGAGGCCACGTACGCCGAGTTCCGGCTGACGCGGCCCGACGGCGACTCCATGGCGTTCGCCCGGTGGCTCCACGAGCGCCGCTACCTGACGGCGGAAGCGCTCAAGGAGTACCTGCTCGCGGGGGACCTGTCGTTCACGCTGAGCGAGGTCGGGGGCCGCGTCAGCGGGCCCGCCACGTCGCGGTTCGAGCTCCTCGGGTTGCTCGGGCGCGGTGCGATGGGCGAAGTCCACGTGGCGCGCGACACGGACCTGCACCGGAACGTCGCCGTCAAGCTGATGGATCCGAAGCTGGCGTCGGATCCGCGCCTGGCCCGCCGGTTCTACACGGAGGCCCAGGTCACGGCGCAGCTCGACCACCCGGCGATCGTGCCGGTGTTCGGCCTCGAGCGCACCCTGGACGGCTCGCTCGGCTACGCCATGCGGATCGTCCGCGGGCGCACCCTGCGCGACTTCCTGACCGAGACTCGGGCGTTCTACCTGAAAGGCGCCAAGCCGGACGACGCGCACTCGCTGCAGGCGCGGCTGCTCATCTTCGAGGACCTGTGCAACGCGATGCACTACGCGCACTCGCGCGGCGTCATCCACCGGGATCTCAAGCCCGACAACGTCATGGTCGGGCCGTACGGCGAAGTCCTGGTCATGGACTGGGGGATCGCGAAGGTCATCGGCACGGCGGACGAGACCGGCCCGGACATCGCGGACGCGACCGGCAGCGGCACGGAGATCGGCGACAGCATAGGTACACCCCGGTATATGTCGCCGGAGCAGGCGCTCGGGAAGAACGACAGGCTCGACGGACGCGCGGACCAGTACGCCCTCGGGCTGCTCCTGTTCGAGCTGGTCGCGCTGAAGTCCGCGAACCCGGGCACGAGCGCGGTGACGTGCTGGAGCGCCGCGCGGAAGGGTCAGATCGCCTCGTTCGACCACGCGTACGGGGAGAAGCTGCCGCGGGATCTGCACGCCATCGTGGAGAAGGCGGCCGCCCGCAAGCGGAGCGAGCGGTACCGCGACGTCGGGCAGCTCGCGGAGGACGTGCGCAGGTTCCTCCGGGACGAGGAGCTGATCGCCCGCAAGGACGGGGCCCGGCAGCGGCTCATGCGCGCCGTGGGGCGGAACCGCCAGGCCGTGCTCGGCGTCGTCGCGACGCTCGCGTCGCTGCTGCTCGTGGTGGTGACGGGGTCCCTGGTGCTCGCGGCGCTCGCCTATGTGGGATCGGCCTGGTACGCGGATCGGCGCGAGCAGCGGCTCGGGCGCGTGATGGCGCGGGTGGCCGACCAGGGCCACCGGATGGACTCCGAGTTCGCGCGGTACGTCGGCGAGCTCCGCGGGCTGCAGGGGACCGCGACCTACGCGCTCTCGAACCCGCCGCCGACCTCGAAGACCGCGTACTTCCTCGACGACTTCCGTGCCGGCAACCGTCCCGTGGACGCCGTGGACTCCGCGGTCTACCGGCAGCCCGCGAGCCTGGGCTGGCCGGACAACGTGGGCGCGCCCGGCTTCGACCGCGCGGCGAACGCGACGCTCATCGCCCAGCTCCAGACGCTTCAGCCGCAGATGCTCGCCATGCTGAGCCGCAGCATCTCCCCCACGCTCGAGATCGGCACGCCGGAGGAGCGCCGGAAGCTGCTGCTCGACCAGCCGGCGCCCATGATCTGGACCTACATCGCGACCGAGCAGGGGATCCTCACCGGGCTGCCCGGCGTCGGCGACTACCCGGACGGCTACGACCCGCGCGCGCAGCCGTGGTACCAGCTCGGGATCGCCCAGGACGATCTCCGCTGGGAGGCCGCGGTGGACGAGTCCGGCCAGGGCCTGCTCCTCTCCGCGACGCTGCCCGTCCGGCTGGGGGACGGCCGGAAGATGGGGGTGGTCGCCCTGGACATCGGCGTGCAGCATGTGACGGACAAGCTGCTCGCGCCGCCCGGCCTGGACGCGCCCGTGCAGGCCATGCTGATCGACCCGGCCGGCATGATCCTGGTCGACACCGCGAACGCGGACGCCGCGGCGCAGAAGCTGGCGTTCGGCTACCCCGCGGTCGTGGAGCGGATCACCGCCGGGGAGACCGGCGGCTGGCTCGAGGTGGGCGACGAGCTCGTGCTCTGGACCCGCGTGGAGCAGATCGGCTGGACCTACGTGGTGGTCGGGAAGTCCGACCAGCTCGTAGTGGTCTTCTAGAGGGCGACCTCGTACGTCACTTCCGTGACGGCGCCGAGCGCGGGCACCCGCTCGAGCACGACGCTGTTCGCTTCGGGCGACCAGGTCCAGTCGCCGGGCGCGTCGTCCACGCGCTCCACGAGCACGACCGGTTCGGAGCCGGCCTCCGTGAGGGTGACGACCGTCGTCCCGGCGATCGGGACCTCTGCCAGCACGTACTCGGGCCGCAGGACGCCGAGCTGCGCGCCGATGGCGGTCAGGGCGCCGATCATGTCGCGGTCGCACAGCGACGCGGTGACCCCGCCCACGGCGTCGGTGATGGCGATATACTCCGAGCCCGGCATCGCGATGCTCGGGCACAAGTCGCCGGGGACCGCGACGATCGAGTGGAAGCTCACGAGCTCGGGGTCGGGCCGCATCCCGTCGAGGTAGGCGATGAGCGTGGGCGCGTCGAGCAAGTTGGCCGGCGTGAAATCTCCCTCGTCGGAGACCACGACCACCTGCACCACGCTGTCGTCGCGGAGGAACCCCGCGTTCCACTCCCTCTGGTACTCGAGAGCCACGTAGGCCGCGAGGAGGCCCTGCTCGTCCGGCGAGCCCAACGTGCCGAGGTTCGACATCTCCGCGAAGGTCTGCTCGGGGTCCGGCGTCTCCGGGGAGATCCAGCGCTCGGACCCCACCTCGACCAGCTGGCCGCCCGTCTGGACGTTGGCCATGTCGGTGCTGACGACGCCGACGTGGTAGTCGAGGTTGGACGCCAGCATAGCCTGGAGGAACACCGGGAACGCGGCTCCCAGGTCCTCCTGCTCCTCCTGCATCGAGCCCGAGTTGTCGACCACCCACAGGACGTCGAGGGCGGGCAGCACGGTCTGCTCGAACCGCTCGGATCGGAGCCCGTCGTCCACCACGGGCGCGTCCGTCTCCCCGGTCGGCTCGTCCGAGTCGGTCGCGCCATTCGCGCCTTCCACGCCTTCCTCGCCCGATCCGCCGCAGGCGACGAGCCCGCCGAACAGGAACGCACCCCGGATACCCGCTGCATGCATGACCACCCCCAGGATGCCTGGGGACGGAGATGGGCGCCGCGTTATTCGACGCGTTCGCTGGCCGCGAGCACTTCGTAGTGGATCTGGACGACGGCGCCCGGCGCGGGCACGTACTGCAGGAAGGTCACGCTGTTGCGCGGCTCCGAGTAGGTGTAGTCGCCGGTGTCCGCGGTCGGGTCGTACAGGAAGAACTCGACCTCCACCCCGTCGATGTCGATGACGGACACTTCCACCGTGTCCTCCACCGGCTTCGCGCTGAGGAAGTACTCGCGCTTGAGACCCGCGGTCTCGAGGCCGATCGCTTCGAGCGCGCCGACCCAGTCGTCGTCGCAGAGCGACCAGAACACGCCGCCCACGGCTTCCGTCACGTCGATGTAGTCGGCACCGGTCGTGGTGACGGAGTTACAGAGGTTGCTCCTGGGAGCGACGATCGAGTTGAAGCTGACGTTCTCGTCTTCTGCCCGGAGGTTGTTCAGGTATTCGACGAACTCGGGCTTGCTGATCGGGTTGCTCGTCGAGTAGTCGGACTCGTCCGAGACGACGACGACGTGCACCGCGCTGTCGTCGCGCAGGAAGCCCGTGTTGATCTCCGTCTTCAGCTCGAGGGCGGTGTACGCGGCCTCGATCCCCTTCTCGGTCGGGGAGCCACCGGTGCCGAGCAGCGACATGGCCTCGAAGGTCTGTGCCGGGTTCGGGGTCTCCGTGTCGATGAACCGTAGCCCCTGGGCTTCGATCAGCTTGCCGCTCTGGGCCGGGTTGTCCATGTCCGTAGACACGACGCCGATGTGGTAGTCGAGGTTCGAGTTGAGGAAGTAGTCCATGAAGATCGGGAAGTTGGTCCCGAGATCCTTCTGCTCCTTGTCCATGGACCCGGAGTTGTCCACGACCCACAGGATGTCGACCTTCGGCTTCTCGACCTGCTCGTAGCGGTCCGTGCGCGTGGTGGCGGGCGGGATCGCGGCGTTCGGCACGGCGTCCGGCGGGGGCGCCTCACCGAGCAGGTTGTTCTCGCTGCTGCACCCGGCGGCGATGCCGGCCGCCGCCATACCCAGAAAACCAACCAGCCGCATACGGGCCTCCCAGTCGCTCCATGGTAGCACGGCCATGGGCGACTGCCACATTTAATCAGGATCTCGTGGCAGCTTGTCGACTCGGCGTCATCCGAGGTGGAAGTCGACGATCCGGAGTACCGCGGGGTGCGCCGGCTCGGGCCGCGGCGCGTGGACCGATCCGACCAGGAACGTGAGCGCGTCCGGGAAGGCGGCGCGGAACATGTTGGCGTTCCCCGGCTCGTTCTCGAAGGTGGCGATCACGGTCCCGCGCAGGCTGCGGATCTCGGCGATCGCGGTGTCCTTGAACGCGCGGTCGTCGAGGTGGGCTGCCGGCTTGAGATGGAGCGCCACGCGCCCCCGGAGCGCCGGGAAGCCGCGTCGCAGCAGCGCCGCCTGCGTCCCGGACTCCATGCCGCCGACGTGACGGCCCGTGAGGTAGTAGATGAACGCCCCGCGCTCGTAGCAGCCCGTCACGAACTCCGGCGCGCCCGCGGACGCGTGATCCTCGAGCACGTACGCGTCCGTGAAGAACCGGGCCGCCCAGTACTCTCGCAGCGTCCCGTGCAGGTCCGGGGAGTCGAAGCCCCGCGCCCGGAGCGGGTCCATGAGATCCCAGCCGAAGTCCGTCAGCGCGAGCCCCGCCACGCCGGCGAGGAGCGCCGGATCTCCGTGGTGCTCGGCGAACTCCCGTAGGATCCGGTGGTTGCGGGCGGCCGTGTCGAACAGCGTGGAGTCGAGGTCGAACACGACGACGGGCAGGCGCCCGGCTTCGGTGACGGCATCGACCCGATCGTAGACGTCGTGTAGCATGCTCATGGCGACCCTGTATCGCGGCCCGCGGGCTGGTAGGATGGCGACGCGCGGTCGCTCCGCGCACGGGGAAGTCGGATGCCGGTCTGGGCCCAGGAGCTGCTCGCCATCGTCGTGTTGCTGGCGGTCGTTGCCACGCTGATCTCGCGCCTTCCGAAGGTCGATCTCGGCCACAGCGACGCGTTCCGCACGCGCCGCTTCTGGAACTGGTTCCCGCTCGGCATCACGTACGCGTTCCTGTACATGGGCCGGTACAACCTCTCCGTCTTCAAGACCGAGTTCCCTGACGTCATCAACAAGGCGGAGTTCGCCGAGATCTTCGGCTGGGGCGCGCTGGTCTACGGCGTCTCGTTCCTGCTCAACGGCCCGCTCGCGGATCGCCTGGGCGGCCGCGCCACGATCCTCACGAGCGCGCTCGGATCGGCGCTCGCCAACATCGCGATGGGGCTCGTGCTGCAGTACCGGCTGACGGACGATCTCACGACCACGTTCACCTGGCTGTACGGCGTGAACATGTACTTCCAGAGCTTCGGCGCGGTCTCCATCGTGAAGGTGAACGCCTCGTGGTTCCACGTGCGGGAGCGGGGCACCTTCGGCGGCATCTTCGGGATCCTGATCTCGCTCGGGCTCTACGTCGCGTTCGACTGGGGCAGCATGATCGCGCGCGCGTTCGGCTCCGGCGCCGTGTTCTACGTGCCGGCAGCGATCCTCCTCGGCTTCTTCGCGCTCGACTTCGTGCTCGTGCGGGACCGGCCGTCCGAGACCGGCCACGCCGACTTCGGCACGGGGGACGCGAGCCACGGCAACGCGAGCCTGATGGAGGTGGTCCGGCGCATGCTCACGTCCCGGATCATCCTCACGATCGCGGCCGTCGAGTTCTGCAGCGGGTTCCTGCGTAATGTCGTCATGCAGTGGGGCAAGGACTACGGCAACGCGACGGGAGTGGGCGAGACGGTGATCTACTCGCACTGGGGCCTGTTCATGTGCCTCGCGGGCATCACGGGCGGCATGTTCGCGGGCTTGATCTCGGATCATCTGTTCTCGTCGCGCCGTGGTCCGGTCGCCACGGTGCTCTACGGCGGGCTGGTCGCCGGGGCGATCGCGATCTGGGCGGCGATCGGCACGCCGGCCGTCGGCTGGCTCCTGATCGGCATGAGCATCTGCTTCATCGGCGTCCACGGCATGCTCTCGGCCACGGCGTCGATGGACTTCGGCGGGAAGAAGAACGCGGGGCTCGCGACCGGGATCATCGACGGCTGCGTGTACGCGGGCACGGCGCTGCAGTCGGGCCTGGTCGGCCCGCTCCTTCCCGTCGGAGACGCGGCGAAGGACCCGGCCTCCTGGACGGTGTGGCCGGTGGCGATGCTCCCGGCGGCGCTCGTCGGTCTGGCGCTCGCTGCCACGCTCTGGAACGCCCGCCCGAAGGCGGGGGCAGCGCACTGAGCCGCTAGTTCGCCTCTGCCGCGGCCAGGGCTTCGAACGTGATGTTCACGTCTGCCAGCGGGGGCGGCAGGTACTCGAGGAACGTGATGCTGTTCCGGGGCGCGCTGTAGATCCAGTCGGCGCCCTCCTGGAACTCGAACTCCGTGCCGTCCACGTCGATGACCTGCACGACGACGGTGCCGCTCACGGGCAGCTCGGACAGGAAGAACTCGCGCTTGAGCCCCGACGCCTGGATGCCCAGCAGCTCGAGCACCCCGGTCCAGTCACCATCCTTGATATCCCACTTGATC
>CAMCWU010000043.1 GCA_945882675.1 Klebsiella pneumoniae
GGCCGAGCGTCCGTGCTGAGTCCTCGCGTTGTTCGCCCGTTCCGGGCTTCACACCGCTCCTTGTCGCACGGAGCCCGGGAGCGCGCGGACCGGCGCCCTGGCAGCGGGGGCCGGGTGGAGCGACCCACAAGAGCCGTGCGTCAGGCGAAGAACGTGTGCTCTATGAGGATCTTCGCCCCGATCGCGATCAGCACGACCCCACCGAACGCCTCCGTGCCCTGGCCCACCGCGAGCCCGAGCCGGTGACCCGCCGACACGCCTACCGCGCTGAAGAACGCAGTCGTCAGGCCGATCGTCGCCGCCGACGCCAGCAGCGGCGCGCCCAGCACCGGCAGCGTGATCCCCGCCGCGAACGTATCGATGCTCGTGGCTACCGCCAGGCCTGCCAGCAGGCGCAGGCGGAAAGCCGCGCGGTCCGGAGCGACGTCGTCGGCGAGCTCGCGCGACTCCTTCAGCATCTTGAGCCCGATCCCGCCGAGGAGCACGAACGCGATCCAGTGGTCCCAGGCCTGCAGCCGCGGGCCCATCGCCCCGCCGAGCAGCCCGCCCAGGAGCGGCATCAGCCCGCCCATACCGCCGAACAGGGCGGCCAGCAGCGCGACGTCCGCTGCCCGCACGCGCGGCGACGCGACGCCCCGCGCGGCAGCCACGGCCATGGCGTCCATCGCGAGGCCCACCGAAAGCGCGAAGATGGCGGGGAGGCTCACCTGGACGCTCTATCCCCGCGACCGGAAGGGCGCCCGGACCTGGCCCCACCAGCTCCGCGGGTACGGCTCGCCGAGGCCGACCGCGACCGGCCGGCGGTCCGCGGGCCGGAACCAGGTGCAGAACACCTTGTCCCAGATCGCGAGGTTGTTCCCGAAGTTCTTCTGCGACTCGTCGACGACCACCGAGTGGTGCCAACGGTGGAGCTCGGTCGTCGAGAACAGGTTCGAGAGGAAGCCGTACCGCAGGTCCGCGTTGCTGTGCTGCAGCAGCCCGTTGACGCCGGTGAAGACGGCGTGTAATGCGATCAACTCGGGGCCGACGCCCAGCGCGAGGAGCGGCAGGGTCTGCAAGCCGTGGGTGAGCGCGACGTAGAGCGGGTGGGTGCGCGCCGAGGACAGCGCGTGGAGGCGCTCGGAGCTGTGGTGCATGGCGTGGAACCGCCACAGAAACGCGTTGCGGTGCGACGCGCGATGGAGCCAGTACGCCAGGAAGTCGCACAACAGCAGGCCGACGCCGAGCTGCGCCCACCACGGCCAGCCCGTCAGCGGACCCGTGTGCGTCTGGCTCGCCGCCACCGAGACGACGATGCCGCGTGCCAGCGCCTCCGCCAGCGCGCTGCCGGCCCAGGTGGACAAGCCCGCGTGCATGAGGTCAGGACCGGCGTCCGGCCGCCACTGCCGCCAGGTCGGCTCGTACGGGATCAGGCGCTGGATGAGCATGGCCATGGCCGCGGCCACCCACACCACCGCCGTGGAGACCACGCCGGGCTCCGCGCCGCCCAGGATCACGCCGCGCGCCACGACGACGCTCGTCAACATCAGCGCAGGCCAGGTGATCCACGCAAGGACCCGGGCACCCACGGTTCGTGGCATCGGCACCCCCTCGATCAAGATAACTGACCGGTGGGTCGGTTTGTTCCGACTCGACGAAAAATAACTTGGGCGCGATCCAATCGACCTCTAGAGCCCCCCTAGAGCCGGGTTGGGTCCCACCGGATCTGGCGCAGGAAGGTGGCGTCGAGGTACTCGCGCTCGATCGCGGTCGCCATCTCCTCCGTGTCGCGGAAGCGGTCGTAGTCCACGCGGATCACCGGGATCGACCGGGCGATGTCCCGGATGAACCGCTCGTACTCGTCGTAGAGCGCCGTGAGGTACGCGAGCGTGATGCCCGACTCGACGCCGCGGGCCCGGCTCTTGATCCGCTCCATCGAGCGCTCCGGCCCGACGTCGAGGTACACGATGACGCTCGGGCGGCACATGAAGTTCGACATATGCCGAAACAAGCCGACGTACGTACGGTAATCGCGCTCTTCCATCAGGCCGAGGGTCACGAGCATGCGGGCGAACACGGCGTCCTCGTAGATCGTGCGATCCTGCACGCCGCCGCCGCCGCGCCAGATGATCTCCTGGTGCTGCTGGAACCGGCGGTTGAGCAGGTAGATCTGCGTCGCGAAGCTGTAGCGCCGGGTGTCCGCGTAGAAGTCAGCGAGGTACTCGTTGTCCGCCACCGGCTCGTAGTACACGGGGAGCCCCAGGTGCTCGCCGAGCGCGGCCGCGAGCGTGCTCTTCCCCGCGCCGATCATGCCGGCGATACCGATGAAGCTGTCCGAAAGCGCGGGCGACGCGGTCGACATGGGACCCCCGTCGCGAGTGTAGCCCATTTCCGGGCGCGCCATGCCGGGCTCGCACCGGTTCAGCGGCGGGGTTCCGGACCTGGGCGACCGGCGGGGGATGGTGTCGGCGGCGGTGCAGCAGGGGCTCACGGCGTGGGTGCGCCGCGCCGTACGGGTCCGCGCCAGGACGGATCTGTCGTGGACAGCCGGCCCGGGGCAAGCCTTGTTTCAGGAGACGCCGCTCGGCGTGGCGCTCACGGACCTGACGACCGTGTTCGGCAGCCCGGTCCGAACCGGCCAGCCGACGCTGGTAGAACGCAGGGTCGGCGTGGCGAACCGCCCGAGCGGCTACCACGGGGACCCCCCGAACCTGGAGCCGTTGCTGGCGGCCTGCGCGCTGCTCACCGACGCCGCGCGATCCGAGACCCGCCCCCGCGCCTGGGAGGAGGAGCTGATCCCCAGTTTCTGCCTTGCGGATCGGCCGGAAGGGATGGCGAGCTACATCGCGGAGCACGGCCCCGGGCGCACCCTCGAGCTGCCGGGCGTCTGGCGGGACGGCGCAACGTTCCGGGCGCGTCTAGACGTCGTGGAGGTTCTGGACCAGCGACCCCGGACGCCCACTGGTGGCCGACGCGGGCCCCCCACCTACGTGGTGTACGTGCCCAATCCGGGACCCGAGCCCGCGTAAGGGGTGACGATCGCAGCCCTACGTGTCAGTATGCGGATCGCGGAGGCCTTGCGCCATGTCCCGAACGACTCGACCCATGCGGTCCCTGACCCGGCGCTCCCTCCTCGGACGTGCCGCCGCCGTGGCCGCGGTCGCGGGTTGTAGCGATCCCGAGCGCGGAACCCCGGGGTCGGACACGGAAGTCCCGCTGACGGACTCGGACACGGACACCAATCCCGTCACCGTCGCCCGAAAGCCGAATATCATCTACATCTTCCTCGACCAGCTCCGCGGCACCGCCTGGGGCGCGGCCGGGGATCCGGCGGCGATCACGCCGAACCTGGACGGGCTCGCGGCGTCCTCGGTCCGCTTCGCGCGCGCGTACACGAACGCTCCCCTGTGCCGGCCGGCGCGCGCGGTGATGCTGTCGGGTCGGTACCCGCACCAGACCGGGGTCGTGCACAACTGGACGCTCCCGCCGCCGTCGGGGCCGAGCCACGTCCGCCGCATGCGCGACGAAGCCGGCTACCACACCATGGTGATCGGCAAGTTCCACCTGTACGAGGGGAAGGAGCACACCGACGAGTACCTGGCGCTCATGGCGGAGTTCGGGTTCAGCGACGCGATCGAGCTCCTCGGCCAGACCGACCAGACCGAGCGCCGCACCCAGTACAGCGACTGGCTCACGGCCACGACGCCGGAGGGGGAGGGGGACAAGTTCGCGCGCTACATCGACTACACGGAGCAGTACACCTGGTTCAGCCCCCCGCCGGACGCCGAGCCGTGGCGGCTCACGACGGAGGACCACCTCGACCAGTACACCGCCCGCCGCGCGGTGACCTGGCTGCAGGAGTATACGTCGGACCAGCCGTTCTACCTCCAGCTCAACTTCCCCGGCCCGCACAAGCCGTTCAACGCGACGAGCGAGTTCCGGGCGCTGTACGATCTCACGAAGACGCCCTTCCCTGGCGCCATCCTGGAGATCCCGAAGGACCCGAGCCCGATCGTCGAGCAGTACCTGGGGATCAAGTACGAGGAGTGGACGGACACGACCTGGCGGGAGCTCGCGCTCGCGTATTATGCGACGGTGACCCTGGTGGATGACGCGATCGGGCAGGTCCTCGCGGAGCTGGAGGCGTCAGGCCGCCTCGACGATACGTGGATCGTGTTCGGCGGCGACCACGGCGAGATGCTGGGCGACCACATGATCACGGGCAAGGTCGTCTTCTACGAAGGGTCCATCCGGCAGGCGCTCATGATCCGGCCGCCCGGGGGCACGGATCCCTGGACCTCCGAAGCGCTGGTGGACCAGACGGACGTCACTTCCACGATCCTGGCGATCGCGGGGCTGGCGAACGAGGCCGATCAGCCCGGCACGCCGCTCGACGCGAAGGTGATGGCCGGACCGCTCGCGACGGACGCCCAGACGCACCGCACCGAGGTCTTCGGCGGCGACCTGGGCTACTACTTCATCCGGGACGGACGGTACAAGGCCGGGTTCGACCCGGAGGCCCGCCGGATCATGGAGCTGTTCGACCTCGACGCGGACCCCGACGAGCGCGTCAACCTCCGCTCGGACCCGACGCTCGAGGCCCTCCGGTTGGACCTGCACGCCCGGTTCGAAGCTTACTACGCCGACTGGCCGGAGGTCCGAGCCGTCCCGTCGGACACGGGCGACGCCGGCTACGCGGGCTGACGGCGGGCGGTCACCGCGTACCCGAGCGGGTCTTCCACCGGGCCGCGGCCGAGCGCCATCGTCAGGTGGGCAGCGGCCAGGAACGCCGGGAGCTGCGCGGCGCACCACACGCCGAGGGGCACGCGCCATAGCACCGCGGGCGACGCCACCGGCCGGAGCATCTCCACCGCCAGCACCAGCAGCTTGTTGGCCAGGACCGCCACGTTATCGCCGCGCTCGGCGATCGCGACGTCCACGAACCCGGCCTCCCGCAGGAGCAGGTCGAGGCCCTCGCGCGTGAAGCGGTGGTAGTCGTGCGGGACGTGGTGCCGGCGCGCCGACCAGGGCACCGTGAGCACGAGGAGGCCACCGGGCTTGAGCGCGCGGTGGATCTCGCGGATCAGGGTGCCCGGACGCGGAGAATGCTCGAGGACCTCCACGCACAGCGCGACGTCGAACGCCGCGTCCGCCACCGGCAGCACCTCCCCTTCGTACAGGATCACGTCGGGCTGGGGATCCATGCCGAAGTCGCCCGCGAGCGCCACGTCCACGCCCTGATACGTCACGCCGGGCGGCAGCAGGTCGCGCCACGGGGACTGTCCCGCCCCCACGTCGAGGAGCGCGCCGCGTAAGGGCGCGAGAGTCGGCCGGAGGAACGCCGTGATCGTCTTGAGCTGCAGGTCGAGCTGGCAGCGCAGCCAGAAGCGGATCGGTGCCCGACCCGGCGACGTCACGGGGATGGGCTTGACGGCCTCCATCAGCGGGGGGCCGACGCCACGATGAACAGCGACTGCGCCAGGCGGTCGACGCCGGGGATCCGCTCGGCGACGTCGCCCGCGCGGGTCGCCAGCGGGACGAGCGGCCACGGCAGCCCCGGCACCAGGAAGTCACGATAGCGCACGTCGATCCCCGTGTACCCCGCGCGCTCCAACCGGGTGCGGATCCACCCGGGGGTGAACGCCATCTCTGTCGGCTCGAGCTTCGCGAGGCGCCGAAGTGGCGGAACGCCGAAGATCGCGAGCACATACGGATTGTGCAGGTTCGGCTCCCAGAACACGAACCGGCCGCCCGGGCGGAGCAGGCGCCGGAGCTGGGGGAGCGCGTCGTCGATCACGGGGTGCAGGTGGTGCAAGATCCCGTTGCCGACGATCGCGGCCCAATCGTCGCCGAGCCGCTCGATCTCGCGCGGGTCCGACAGGTCGGCGGCCACGAAATTGAGCTTCGCGCGCGCGAACTTCCGGTTCGCCTCGTCCACGAACGGCTGGCACAGGTCGACGCCCGTGACGCGGGCGGGCGTTTCGGCCGCCAGCATGTTCGCGAGCTCGCCCGTCCCGCAGCCGAGCTCGAGGATCCGGTGGTCGGCCGCCGGCGCGACGGCGTCGACGATGGCGCGGGCGCGGCGCCGCATGCGGAGCTCGTTCGTGCGGCTCCACTGCCAGCCCTGGTTGAAGCCGCGGTCGTCAACGATACTTGCCATGCACCTGCTCCCGCGCCGCCTGCACGTAGTGGGCGATCTCCGCCTCGGTCTGGTGCGTCGTCGATCCGCGCTGGATCCGCGCCCGGATATAGCGCGGTCGGCCCTTCACCTCCTCGAGCACCTTCCCGAGGTAGTCGCCGAGGATCGACTGCGTGAAGAGCTGCAGACCTCCGAGCGCCAGGATCAGCAGGACGATAGTGGTGATGCCCGGGGCCTCCGGAGGGCTGACGAAGTACCAGACGAAGTAGAACAGCGCGGCGAGGAGGGTCAGCGCGAACATCGCCACGCCGAGCCCCTGGATGTACGCGAGCGGCTTCGTGCTGAAGCTGAAGATCGCCTTCTTCGCCCACCAGATGTTCTTCAGGAAGCTGTTCGTCGTCACGCCGAACGCCCGCTCCGGCCGCACGTACGGCACGCCCGCCTGCACGAAGCCGACCCACGCCCGCAGGCCGCGCAGGAACACGTCGCGCTCGCCGAACCGCAGCAGGTGCTCGACGGCCTTGCGGTTCACGAGCGAGAAGTCGCCGGCGTCGACCGGGATGGGCACGTCGCTCATGGTGCGGAACACGCGATAGAATAGCTTGTACGCGAGCTGCATATGCAGCGGGGCGTCGCGCTTCACGCGCTGGCCGTACACGACGTCCGCACCCTTCTCCCACGCGTCGACGAACGCGGCCACCAGCTCCGGCGGATCCTGCAGGTCGCCGTCCATGAACACGGCGGCGTCGCCCGTCGACACCTCCAGGCCGCTCAGGAACGCGGATTGGGAGCCGAAGTTCCGGGAGTGAGACACGCCGATGACGGCGGGATCGCGGGCGCAGATGGCGGCGATCTCGGCCTCGTCGGACGTGGGGCTGCAGTCGTTGACGAAGATCAACTCGTAGGCATAGCCGCGGGGCTGGAGCGCCTGGAAGGTCTTCACGATCCGCTCGTACATGACGGGAATGGCCTGATGATCGCGGTAGCACGCCACGATCAGCGAGATCGTCTTGAGCGGCACGGACGTCGGGGCGGTCCGCACGACCTCCGTCGCCAGCCGCTCCCAATCGGCCGTCAGCGCGAGCCCCTGGCGGAACGGGATCGTCGCCGACCAACCCAGGCGGTCCTTCGCGAGCGCCGGGTTGCCGTACCAGTTCGACAGATCCCAGCGCCGGTTCCGGTGGCTCCCGAACACGGGGTCCTCTGCCAGCCCGAAGACGGCTTTGGCTGACTGTGCCACGTCGTCGAGCGTGGTGCGCTGGCCCGTCGCCACGTTGATCGCGATGCCCGGGTCCGTGCGGCACGTCTTGAGCGCGGCCTTCACGAACACGGCGGTTGCGTCGTCGACGTAGACGAAGTCGCGCGAGGTCTGCGGGTCGGCGAGGGGCGGATAGCGACCTTCGAGGCCGGCTTGCACGAGCCGCGGGATCAAGCGGTCGCGCTCCTCCCACGGCCCGTAGATCGAGTACAGGCGCAGGTGCGTGCACGGGACGCCGTGGATCTTCCCGTAGTACTTGACGAGGTAGCTGCTCGCTGCCTTGGACGCCGCGTAGTCGCTGTTCGGGACGAGCTCCGCCTGCTCGTCGGGGAAGGTGCAGTTCAGCCCGTACTCGGACGACGAGCCGGCCTGCACGAGCGCGTCGCACCCGACCTCCTGCAGCCCCTTGATGAGGTGCAGCACGCCGACGTAGTTGACCTGGTGGATGAGAGCGGTGTTCTGCTGTCGCTCGTACGCGCCATATGCCGAGAGGTTGAAGACGGTGCGCGGACGCAGCTTCTCGAGGACCTTGCGCACCGAGTCCGGATCCGTCAGATCCATGTCGACGAGCTGCCGTCCCTCGGCGAAGGGCGGCAGCCGGACCAGGCGCCAGCTCGCCGCCGGGTCGCGCGACGCCGCGTAGACGTCCCGCCGCCGCCGCGCCAGGCTGAAGAACAGCTTCGCCCCGATGAACCCGCCCGCGCCGATGACGAGGATCGGGCCCGGGAGCGCGGCCACCTCCGCGTCCAGGTCCGCGCCCCAGATGTCGGCGTACAACGAAGGATCGACGGTCAACCGAGGCACTCCTCGACCAGGGCGGCGATGGAAGCGGCGTCGAGGCCCGACTCGCGCTGGTGGAACGCCTGCGAGCCGTACGTCTTGCTCGGGTAGCCGGCTGCCGACCGGGTCCAGATCATGGGCGAGAGGCCGGCTTTGAGGACCGCAAGCGCCAGGTGCTCCGCCAGCCCGCCGCGCTCCACGTGCTCTTCCACGACCAGGAGGCGGCCGGTGCGCCACACGCTGTCGAGGAGCGCCCGGTGCGGCACGAACGGCAGCCTGGACACGACCCACACGTCCGCCCGGGGGTCGAGGGCGTGAAGCGCGATGGGCCCGAGCGCGACGATCGTGAGCTTCGGGTCCTCCGGCGCCGGCAGGATGCGTCGGATCGGCGCGAACGGCGCTTCGAGCTTCCGATCCGGCGGCAGGGTCCCCATGTTCAGCCGCAGGTAGCCCGGCCCGGTGTCCGCCATCATCGTGTCGGCCACGGTCGCGACGTCCGCGCCGGTGACCGGGAGGAAGCACGACATCCCCGGGAAGCTCGAAAGGACTGCGATATCCTCGAGGGCGTGGTGCGTCGCGCCCATGATGCCGTAGCCATACCCGCCGCCGTTCCCGACGATCTTGACGTTCAGACCGTGCAGGCAGACGTCCAGCCGGATCTGCTCTGCCGGCCGGAACACCGCGAACGGGGCGATGCTGTAGCAGATCGGCCGCAGCCCCTCGCTCGCGAGGCCGGCCGCCACGGAGATCATATTCTGCTCGGAGACGCCCATGTTCACGAACCGGTCGCCGATGCGGTCGCGCGTGCCTTCGAGCGCCGCGTACCCGAGGTCGCCCGTGAGCACGAGGACGTCGGGGTTGGCGCCGGCATACGCCTCGAGCCAGGCGGTGAACTCCTTACGCATGGGCGTCGGTCTCCGCGAGCGCCGTGGCGTACTGCGCGTCCGTCATGGGCAGGTAGTGCCACTCGAGCTTGCCGGCCATGTAGGAGACGCCGTGCCCCTTGGTCGTCTCGGCGACGATACAGCGCGGCCGCCCGGACGGACCGAACGACGCGAACGCCGCTTCGAGGCTGGCGAAGTCGTTGCCGTTCGCTGCCGTGGCGACGTCGAACCCGAAGGCCGCCCACTTGTCGGCGAACGGTTCGAGCGCGGCAGTGTCCTCCGTCGCGCCGAAGCCCTGCAGCCGGTTCCGGTCGACGATGACGGTGAGGTTGTCCAGTCGCTGGTGCGCGGCGAACAACGCGGCCTCCCAGGTCGACCCCTCGTTGCAGTCACCGTCCGAGACGACGCAGTACACCTGCCGGCGCTTGCCCGTGAAGCGCCCGGCGAACGCCAGCCCTGCCGCGAGAGACAGCCCGTGCCCCAGGCTGCCCGTCCCGAACGGGATGGCCGGGAGCTGGCGCCCGCACGGCGGGTGGGCTGCGAGCAGCGTGCCGTCCCGGTAGAAGGTGTCGAGCAACGCCGGGTCGATGCGCCCGGCCTCTGCGAGCGCGACGTACAGGCCCGCCGCGGCGTGGCCCTTCGAGAGGATCACGGGGTCGTCCGACCCGGCCCGGCGCACCAGCAGGTCGAGCAGGATCTCCAGGCACGAGAGCGACGCGCCGATATGCCCGGCGTTCGCCCGCTTGTACAGCCCGAGGAGGGTGCGGGCGGCGCGGCGCCTGACGTCGCTCAGGGTGTCGGGGGTCGGGGCCATGCGCGATGCTACGCCCCGGCGGCCGGCCGGCGCAAGCGGTCCCGCAGGGCCCACGCGGCCACAGCGGCGAACAGCGCGGCGAGTGCGGCGGCGCTGGCGGCCATTCCCCGCCGCGCGACGGAGGGCTCCCAGCGGAGCGACACGGCGTGCGGCCCCCCCGGTACGGCGATCCCGCGCAGCCCGAGGTCCACTGGGAGGATCTCCACCGGCGCACCGTCCAGGGTGGCCGTCCAGCCCGGGTACATGGTGTCCGCGACGACGAGGATCCCGGGCCCGTCCCCGTCCACGGCCACGTCCAGCTGATCGGGAGCTTCGACCGTGATCCTCGCGGTGGAGACGCCCGGCGTCACCGGCGGAGGGGCGAGCTCCGCGGAGAGCACCGCGGTCATGCGGAGATCGAGGGTCCCCGCCCGGATCGCGTCGAGGACGGCCGCCTGCCCGTCGAGGGCGACGACGTCCCGCGCCACGCGGACGCGGGACGCGCCCTCCCGCTCGACGAGCGCGTACGCCCCGGTGGGGGCCGACGAGATGGCACCTTCGACAGGCCATCCCACCTCGGTGACGACGTAGCGCACCCCAAGCAGGTCGAGGAGCTGGGCGACCGCGGCGGGCTCGGCGTCGAGGAGCTGGAGCAGCCCGAGGCGGTTGTGGTCGCCCACGAGGTCTACGGCACCCCGGGGCGCGATCGACACGTACCCGGTCGCGGCCGGCAGCCCATGGAGCAGGTTCGAGTTCGGCTGGACCATCGCGCGGTGCGCGTAGTGGGGATCGAGGTCCGCCCAGCCACGGGCCGCGCGGAACGCCTCGACATGCCGATCACCGGCGTTCCGGGGGTAGAACCGCCCGCGCGGCCGATCGGCGAGGAGCTCCGCCGTGGGCGACGCGAGCCAGCGTTCGGCGTCGGCCATGGGCACCTGGCGGCTGTTGAACCAGCACACGTCCAGCGCACAGCCAGCGGCGATTGCCCACTTCCAGCGCCCGCCCACCGCATCGAGCCCGTGCGCCGCGAGCTGGACGAGCGCCAGATCCACCACGAACAGGGCGCGCGTCGGGAACCGGAAACCCCGCATCCCCGGGAAGTGCTCCCAGACGACGCGGTAGATCGGCGTCGCGGGTCCGAGGACGAGGAGCAGCGCGACGACCGCCGTGACCGCCCAGAACCCGCCCGCGAAGCGCCGGGTTCCGCCGCGCGCGAGGTACGCCGCGGCGAGCACGCCCATGCCCAGCCCGACGTACCCGTGATCCTCCCAGAACACCCCTCCCCCCGTGAATGTGCCGCGGCCGATGTCCCCGAACGGGTACGGCACGACGAGGCCGATCACGGCGGGCGGCCAGAACGCGAACCGCGACGCATCCTCCCACGTCAGGCCGGAGACGCGGTCCGAGAGGCTGGCGGCCTCGATCATCGGGAGCAAGCTCGGCAGGCCGATTATCGCGCCGAGGAGCACGGCGGCACCCATGCACGCCGCGAGCTCCGCGGCGTCCCGCGTCGGCCCCTGCTGCACCAGGCGCGCGGCGACGAGCGCCCCGCACACGAGCGCCGAGTAGTACGCGCTCTGCGGGAAGCTCGAGAGCACCTGCATGCCGAACACCAGCGCGAACGCCGCGGACCATGGGACCCGCCGTGTCCGGTCCGCGGCCGCCCGCTCGACGAGGAGGAGCGCCAGCGGGAGCCACGCCACGACGCCGAGGATGTACAGATGCCGGAACTGGCTCGCGAAGTACCCGGACCACGCGTAGCCGAGGCCCGCCACGACCGAGCCCGCCGCGCTCGCCCCATGGAAGCGCGCGAGCAGGAACGAGCCGACCGCCCCGATCGAGAGCAGCAGCGCGAGGTGGACGCCGAGCGCCGGCACGGGCGGGAGAGCCGCGTATAGCGCGACCCACGGATCCGGCCAGAGCGCAGTTCCCAGGGCGATGTCGGACGTCCACGCCATCGGCCCCTGCTCGGCCAGCATCCGGCCGGCGGCGACGCGCACCGGCCACTCGTACTCGACGAGGTCCGACGCGAAGCCGTCGTCGGGGATCGGTAGCCAGCGGCCCGCGATCACCGGGCTCAGCGGGAGCCAGACCGCCACGACGAGGGCGAGCAGCGCAGCGCGCTCAGGGCGCACGCGGCCTCCACACAACCCCGAGCGCCAGGATCCAGGCCGCGAACGCCGTAGCGGAGGCCCATATCCCCATCCGCGCCGCGGGGTCCGTCCACGCGAGCGCCACGCGGTGCGACCCGCCGGCCACCGGAATCCCGCGGAGACCGCGATCAACCAGCAGGATCGGGGTGTCCGCGCCGTCGACGGTGGCGGTCCAGCCGGGATAGAGCGCGTCGGCAACCACCAGGATCCCGGGGCCGTCGCCGTCCACGTCGACCACGACGCCGTCGCCGTCGTCGGAGACCAGGGTCGCGGTGCTCGTTCCCGGCGTCACGGGCGGCGCGTCCACGCCGGGCGCCAGGACCGCAGTGACCCGGAGATCGAGGGTCCCCGCCCGGATCGCGGCCTCCATCCCGTCGATGTCGAGCGTCACCACCGACCGCGCCACCCGCACACGCGCCGCGCCCTCGCGCTCGATCAGCGCCAGATCGCCCACCCGCGTCGACGAGAGAGCGCCTCCGACCGGCCACCCGGCCTCGGTGACGACATAGCGCGCGTCGAGCAGGTCGAGCACCTGGCCGGCGCCCGCCGCGTGGTCGTCGAGGCGCTGGAGCAGGCCGTCCCGGTTGTGATCGCCGACCAGATCCACCACGCCGGACGGCGCGATCGGGACGTACCCCGTGATGGTCGGCAGGTCGTACAGCAGGTTCGAGTCGGGTTGCAGGCCGGGCCGCAGCCGGAGATACGGCGCGGTGTCGGCCCAGCCGCGGGCGTCGAGCCACGCCTCCATATGCCGCGCCATGGCCCGCCGCGGGTAGATCCGCCCGGGCGGCCGATCGCGCAGCGCGTCCACCGTCGGGTTCTCGAGGAACGCGGCGGCGTCCACCAGCGGCACCTGGCGCGCATTGAACCACGCGAGATCGAGTGCGCACACGCCGACGATCGCCCAGCGCCACCTCACGACGCCCGGTGACGCTGCGAGCAGCGCGTCGAGCCCATGGGCCGCGAGCTGGACCAGCGCGAGCGTGATGACGAACATCAGCCGCGTCGGGAAGCGGAACGCGCCCATCCCCGGCAGCCAGTCGAACAGGAAGCGGTACAGCGGCGTCGCCGCCCCGAACGCCACGAGGAGCGCGACGGTGCCCGTCACCATCCAGAACGTCCCCACGAACCCCCGCTCGCGCCCGCGAGCGAGGTGCGCCACCACGAACGCGAACGCGAGGATCCCGGCGAACATCCCCACGTAGCCGTGGTCCTCCCAGAACATCCCGCGCCCGAAGTACGTGAGGTCCGCGATGTCCCCGAACGGGTACGGCACGAAGAACCCGGCCACGTCGGGCGGCCAGAGCGCGAACCGCGACGCGAACTCCCACGTCACGCCGCCGGCGCGGTCCGACACGGCCCCGCCCGCCGCCAGCGGCAGCACGCCCGCGAGGCCCATCCCCGCCCCGAGCGCCGTCGTCCCGAGGACCGCGACACCGTGGATCAACGCGTCCTTCGGCGATTCTCGCGCGATCGCGGCCATCCGCGCGAGCGTGAGCGCCGCGTAGACGAGCGCCGAGTAGTACGCCGCCTGCGGAAACCCGCCTCCGGCCTGGATCCCGAACACGAGGGCGAACCAGAGCGCCCACCATGCACGCTCCCGCCAGGGGGCGCCCGGCGCGGCGGCGCCCTCGAGGAGCCACAGGGCCAGGGGGAACCACGCGACGACCACGAGCGTCCCTGGATGCCGGAGCTGGCTCGCGAAGTATCCGGACCACGCATACCCGATCCCCGCGAGCGCCGCTGCCGGCAAGCTCGCGCCGTGCCGCCGCGCGAGCAGGAACGAGCCCGCTGCCGCGAGGGAGAGCACGAACCCGAGCTGCACGCCGAGCGCCGTGACGGGCGGGAGCACCGCGTACGGGATGGCCCACGGATCCGGCATCAGCGCGATCCCGAGGCTCACGTCCGCGCTCCACGCCGACGGCCCCTGCGCGGCGAGCAGCCGGCCGGCCTCCACCCGCAGCGGCCACTCGCAGTCCGCGAGGTCCGACACGAACACGTCGTCGGGGATCGGGATGCGCGCGCCCGCCACCACGGGAAGCAGCGGGATCCACGCCCCGAGCCACACGAACAGCAGGGCGATCCCCGCCTTCCTCCCGCCGACCACGCCGATCACGCCCCTCTCCCGCCCGCATCATACACGGCCCGGGGTACAACGGGCGCCGGAGGCGCGATGGCGGACGGACCGGTGCGGCCGTACCCGTGGGCAGTCGCAGCGGTGGCGGCGGCGCTCTTCGTCGCGATCCGCGTGGTGCTCCTCCCCTCCCCGGCGACCACCGCGGACGCCCTCGACTCCGACTTCCTGGCGTTCTTCACCGCAGGATCGATGATCGCCGACGGGAGGATGCCAGAGCTGTACGATCTCGACGCTCAGCTCGGAGTCCAGCAGGCGCTGCAGGGCCGGCCCGACGACACGACGGTGATGGGCTTCTTCAACCCGCCGCCGTTCGCGCTCCTCGTGGTGCCATTCGCAGGGTTCCCGGCTATTTCTGCGCTGCAGGGCTGGCGCCACCTGTGGGATGTGGCGTGGCTCGGCCTGCTGCTCGCCTCCCTGCGGATGTCGCGCGACACGGCCACCGACCTCGCGATCGCGGCGGCGTACGTGCTCTTCCCGCCCGTCGTGCTCGCGCGGCTCTCGGGGCAGCCGGTGCCGATGATGCTGGGCGGGCTCCTCGGGGCGCTGGCGGCGACGCGGGCGCGGCGTCCGGAGCTCGCGGGCCTCGCGCTGGCGCTCGCGTGGGTGAAGCCGCACGTGGCGTTGATCCTGGGCGGTTGGATCGCGGTGACGCAGGGGCCGCGGGCCCTCGCGGGGTTCGCGGTCGGGACGCTGGCGTGGGTCGGTGCGTCCCTCGCGATGGGAGGGTGGCCGTTGCTGGCGTCGTATGCTGATCTCCTCGCGATGCTGGCCCGCGGCGGGACCGGCTACGGCGTGAAGCTCGAGCACACGGTCACCGTGCGCGGGATGCTCTCGCGGATCCTGGGAGAGCCGCCGGTGTGGCTCTGGCTGCCGCTCTCGGCACTCACGGGGGTGGGGCTGCTGGCGGCGGCTCGGAAGGTGCCGGCGGAGGCTGCAATCGCGCTCGCCGCAGTCGCCGTGTTGCTCGCGTCGCCCCATGCGCTCTACCACGACCAGGGGTTGATCCTCGTGGCGCTGCTTGTGCTCGGGGCGCGGTGGGTCGCCCTCGGGATCTTCCTGGCCGCGTGGGTCGGGGTGGTGAACCTGGCCTGGTGGCCGGTGATCGTGTTCGGGTCGAGCGTGGCGCTCGGGGTGAGCATACTCATTGAGCGCGCTCACCCACCGACGACGGGCTAGGAAGCGAGCATCTTCTCGAGCAATGCCGCCGCCGTCCACCGCCGCAGCCCGCCCGTCTCCACCGTCCACGAGCGCGGTCCGTCGATCACCTCGTCGGTGACCACGACGTTCCGCCGCACCGGCAGGCAGTGCATGAACCCGGCGTCCGGAGCCGCCTTCGCGAACCGCGCGGCGTCCAGCGTCCACCGCGAATGCCCCGCACGCTCCGTGGCCTCCTGCTCGCGGCGTCCGTAGTTCGACCAGCCGGACCACGACTTCGCGTGGACCACCACGGCGTCGCGCATGGCGTCGTCAGGGTCGTCCGTGATCCGCAGCGAACCTCCCGCCTGGCCGGCGATCCCGCGCGCCCGCTCCACGATCTCCGGATCCAGGTCGAACCCCGGCGGGTGCGCGACCGTCATGTCCATGCCCATCAGCGCCGCGCTCAGCACGAGCTGGTTCGGCACGGCCGCCGGCAGCGCGCGGGGGTGCGGCGCCCAGGTCAGCGCGATCCGCCGCCCACGCAGATCCGGGCCCAGGTGCTGCATCCACGTGGACGCGTCCGCGAGCGCCTGCAGCGGGTGCCACTTCGCGGACTCGAGGTTGATCACCGGCTTCGGGGAGTATCGCACGAAGCTCGACAACACCGGGTCGGCGCGATCCTCCTCCGCGCTCTCGAGGCCGGCGAAGCTGCGGAGCGCCAGCACGTCCGCGTACTCGGCGAGGACGGGGATCGCGTCCGCGAAGTGCTCGGCGTACGGGCCGTCCATCTTCGCGCCGGGCCGCCACTCGAGCTTCCAGGCGTCCGTCCCCGGTGAGAGCACGATCGGCTGCATACCCAGGTCCCACGCCGCGGCTTCGAGCGACGTGCGCGTGCGGAGGGACGGGTTGAGGAACACGCTCACGATGCGCCGGCGGTGGCACATGCGCGGCGCGGCGCCAGCCCGCAGCTCGAGCGCACGGACGCACAGCGCGCGGAAGCCGTCCGACCCGAGCTCGGTGCCGTCGAGCCACACGAAGCCCGGCATCCGCTTCGGAGGCGAGAGATCGCTGTGACGGACGATGGGCGGGAGCGCGTCCGTGCCGCTCACTTCAGCACCTCGGCCAGGGCCTCTCCCAGGCGCTCGATGGCGTGCATGGGCAGGACCGCGGGCGGGCAGAGGCGGAGAACGAGCGGGTCGGACGACGTGCCGACGATGAACCCGCGCTCGAGCAGCGCCGCGGCCACCGGCTTCGCGGGCCGGTCGAGCTTCAGGCCGATCCACACGCCGGAACCCCGCGTCTCCTCGACGCCGGGGATCTTCAGTCGGGTCTTCATGTGCTCGCCGAGAGCGAGCGCCTTCTCGAGCAGGCCCTCCTCCTCGATGATCTGAAGCGTGGCCTCGACCGCCGCGCACGACATCGGGCTGCCACCGAACGTCGTACCGTGCTCGCCGGGCTTGACCGTCGCCGCCATCCGCTCGGTCAGGAGCAGCGCCGCGACCGGGAACCCGCCTCCCAGGCCCTTTCCGACGGTCACCAGGTCCGGGACCACGCCGAGCTCGTGGCTGTACAGCGGGTAGCCCGCCCGGCCGATTCCCGACTGGACCTCGTCCGCGATGAGGATGGAGCCGTTCGAACGCACCTTCTCGGCCACCTTCGCGAGCCAGCCCGGCGCACCGGACACGATGCCCGCGATGCCCTGGATCGGCTCCACGATGACACCCGCGACCGTGTCGTCGAGGGCCGCTGCGAGCGCGTCGACGTCGCCGAACGGGACGTACCGGACGGTCCCGTGCGTCGGGACGTGCTGGTCCCGGTAGCCCCAGGTCACGCCGAGCGCGCCCATCGTGCGGCCGTGAAAGCCGTGCTCCATCGCGATGATCGTCTGGCGGCCGGTCGCCTTGCGGGCGATCTTGAGCGCGGCCTCGTTGGCCTCCGCCCCCGAGTTCACGAACCAGCACACCGGCATCTGCGTGAAGCGGGTGAGCGCGGCGGCGGCGCGGGTGCGCACCGGCACATCAGCGAGCGTCGTGAAGAACGACAGGTTCCGCGCCTGCTTCGTGATGGCGTCCACCCACTTCGGGTGCCCCTGGCCGAGGAAGGTGACCGCATGGCCGCCGTAGAAGTCCCAGTACTGCTTGCCGTCGACGTCGAAGAGCAGAGCTCCCTCGCCCGATTGCAGGGTGACGGGAATACGGCCGGTGCCGAGCGTCTCGAGCATGGAGCCGACGAACCGCGGCTGGCGGCGCCACTCGTTGCCCTCGGTGCTGCCGGCGTACATCGCGGTCGGCGAAAACGGTTCGTTTGCCATGGTCTTTCCTGAGTTTTAAGGGGTCGCGGACGCGCGGCGGAGGCCGGTGTCCACCCGCAGCCCGAGGGCGAGGTTCGCGCACTGGATAGCCTGGGCGGCCGCGCCCTTTCCCAGGTTATCGATCGCCGAGAGCACGACGGCCATGCCTCCCTGCTGGTGGACCGACAGGTCGACGAACCCGGTGCCGCGGGTGTGCCGGATCTCCGGGGACTCCGGGCGGATCCGAACGAGCGGGTGGGCGGCGTAGGCGTCGGTCACCATTGCGCGCGCGTCCACGCCGGAGTCGACGGGGACGAAGCAGGTGGCGAAGATGCCGCGATCGACCGGCGCGCTGTGCGGGACGAAGTGAACTTCCACGTCCTGCCCGATGGCCTGCAGCGCCGTGCGGATCTCGGGGCCGTGTTGGTGGGACAGGACCTTGTAGGCTTTGAAGTTCGCGAATCGCTCGGGGTGGTGCGTCCCCTGCGACGGACTCACGCCCGATCCGGTGCTCCCCGTCGCGGCCGCGACGCAGACCGGGCCGCGCACCGCGCCGTGCCGCGCGATGGGTGCGATCGCCATCGCGATGGCCGTCGCGAAGCAGCCGGGGACCGCGATCCGCCGCGCGCCGGTCAGCCGATCCGCCGACCACTCGGCGAGGCCGTACACCCACCCGTCCGCGTGCCGGTGATCCGCCGACAGGTCGAGGACGAGGGGCGCGCCGCGCAGGGCGTCCGCGTACTCCTTGGCCGCACCGTGCGGCGTGGCGAGGAACACCAGATCCAGGTCCGCGAGATCGTCGGGTACGAACTGCTCGAACCGCAGATCCGTCAGGCCGTCGAGCGCGGGCACGGCCTTCGCGAGGCGCTCGCCCGTCTGCTGGCGCGACACGACGGACGCGAGCTCGATGGACGGGTGCTCGAGGAGCCACCGACACAGCTCCGAACCGGCATATCCGGTGGCGCCGACGACTGCGGCGCGAAGTGACCG
>CAMCWU010000044.1 GCA_945882675.1 Klebsiella pneumoniae
CGGGGGCTTCGCCGGGCTGGCCGCGGTGCAGGCGCTCCGCAAGGCGGACGTCAGGATCACCCTCATCGATCGGCGCAACCATCACCTGTTCCAGCCGCTGCTGTACCAGGTGGCGACCGCCGGCCTCGGCCCCGGGGACATCGCCGAGCCGTTGCGCGGGATCCTGCGGCGCCAGCAGAACGTGATGGTGCGGATGGCGGACGTCGCCGAGATCGACCCGGTCGGGAAGACGATCCGGATGACGGCGGTGCCGGAAGCCGACCAGACCGTCGCCTCGCTGGCCGCAACGGAGTCGATGTCGTGGGACAAGCTCATCATCGCTGCTGGCGCGAGCCACAGCTACTTCGGCAAGACCGAGTGGGAGGCGAACGCCCCCGGCCTCAAGACGCTCGGTGACGCGCTCGAGATCCGCCGCAAGGTCCTCACGGCGTTCGAGCGCGCCGAGTGGACGGAGGACCCGATCGAGCGGGCGGCATCCACCACGTTCGTCGTGGTCGGCGGCGGGCCGACGGGCGTGGAGATGGCCGGGGCGCTCTCCGAGATCGCGCTTCAGACCATGCGGAAGGACTTCCGCCGCGTGGACACCCGGACCTCGCGGATCGTGCTGGTGGAAGCCGGCCAGGCGATCCTCACCGCGTACCCGGAAAAGCTGCAGCAGAGCGGCCTCGACGCCCTGCGCCGCATGGGGGTAGAGGTGAAGCTGGGCTCCGCGGTCACCCAGCTCGACGGGTCGGGCGTCACGCTGGCGGACGGCACGGTGATCCGGGCCGAAACTGTGATCTGGGCAGCCGGCGTGCAGGGCGCGCCGCTCGCGAAGAGCCTGGGTGCGCCGCTCGATCGCGCGGGCCGGGTGATGGTGGCGCCCGACCTCAGCGTCCCCGGTAACCCGGACATCTTCGTCACGGGTGACCTCGCGCACCTGGTGATCGACGAAAAGCAAGTTCCGGGCGTCGCTCCCGCCGCCTCGCAGGAGGGGTACCACGCGGCGCTCAACATCCTCGCCGACCTCGCCGGCAAGCCGCGGACGCCGTTCCGCTACTTCGACAAGGGCTCGATGGCGACGATCGGGCGGTCGCGCGCGGTGTTGTGGTCGGGCCCGATCGTGATGAGCGGGTTCCTGGCCTGGCTCGGCTGGGTGTTCATCCACCTGGTGTACCTGGTGAACTTCCGGAGCCGGGTCGTCGTGTTCATCAAGTGGGCGTGGGCGTACATCACCTACGAGCGTTCGAGCCGGCTGATCTGGCAGGGTGAGGTGCGGCGGCCGGTGGCCCCTTCCCCGGCGGAGCCGCTCCGGTGAGGGCGATCGTCACGGCGGGTGGGACCCGGGAGCCGATCGACGACGTCCGGGCGATCACGAACTTGTCGCGGGGGTTGTTCGGGTGTGCCCTCGCGCGGGCGCTGCTCGATCGCGGCGTGGCCGTGACCCTGGTCGCGAGCCGGGATCTCGCGGGCCGGCCGGGCTGGATCCCGGCGGGCGCAGACGTCGTGGAGTACGGGAGCTACGCGGACCTCGTCCACGCGATGGTTAGCGCCATCGGGGACGTCCCGCCCGACTTCGTGCTCATGGCGGCGGCGGTGGCCGACTACAGCCCGGTCCCGACGGATGGGAAGCTCCGGTCCGACGGCGACGAGCTGGTGATCCGCCTGACCCGGAACCCGAAGCTGCTCTCCACGCTGCGCGATCGATGCCCGAGCGCCGTGATCGTTGGGTTCAAGCTCCTCTCCGGGGTGTCGCGCGACGAGCTCGCGGCGGTCGGGGCCGAGCAGTGCCGGCGGGACCGCCTGGACCTGACGGTGGCGAACGACCTGCGGGATCTCGTGGAGGACCGCCACCCGGTGACCGTGTGCGGCGCGGACGGCACGACCACGCGGATCGACGACCAGCGGGACGGCACGGCGCGCGCGGTGGTGGACCTGGCGCTCGCGCGGCTGCGGGTGGACCCGGTGGGGGCAGACCTGGCGTCGATGACGGGCGCGAGCGGGCTCTCGCTGTTGGACCGCGGGGCCGCGCTCCGCGAGCGCATGCCGTGGGTCGCCACGCTGCTGCATCTCCCGGGTGTGCTGGCCGTGCCGGATGCCACGATCGACGTGCCGTTCACGTGGGGAAGCACGGAGGAGGCCGGGCGGATCGAGTCGGCGCTCGCGGGCGCCCGGCGTTGGCACCGGCGGGGCGCGCCGGCGTTCACGGTGGGCTCGGCGGACGGTGCGGCTATCGTGGGGCTCGAGATGGGCGGGCTCGCGCGGATCGCGCGGGAATGGCAGCTCGCGCTCGCGGAGCACCAGGAGTTCGATCCGCGGCCGGAGATCCGCCGCAAACCCGTGTTCGAGGGCGGGCACATCGTAGGCGTGGCGGCGGAGCACGCCACCGCGCGCGGGATGGTCCGGTCGATCCACTTGCGGCGGTCGGTGCGGGGGCGAGGCGTCGGCGATCAGCTCGCGGTGGAGCTCGATCGGCTCGGCGAGCCGGTCCTCGGGCCCGCGCCGTGGTGGGTCCAGCGCGGCTGGCTCGTGACCGGAGCGGGCGAGCCCCTCTCGCGCCTCGACCCGCCGTCGCGCCGGCAGGACCTGGTGCCCGCAGCGTCCGTGTGCCTGTTCGACCCGCTCCGGCGGCGCGTGCTCCTTGGCCGGCGCCGCAAGGGCGTCGCGGCCGGGATGTGGGCGTTCCCGGGCGGAAAGCGCGAGGCGGGCGAGGTTCCGTTCGCCACAGCCGCCCGCGAGCTGACGGAGGAGACAGGCCTGCCCATGCCCCCCGTGGCGGCGACCTGGTCGTGCCCTGTTCACGCTGGCGACGGAAAGCGCGCGTACGAGGTGCAGTGCTTCGGCGTGGCGGACCTTTCGTGCCGGGATCCACAGCCGACCGAGGAGCTCGAAGCCGCATGGATCCCGTACGACGAAGCCCCAGGCCTGCGGCCGATGACTCCGGGCACCCGCCGGATCCTGCGCAAACTCCTGGATCCTGCGTGAGCGACCGCTACGCGCGCTGGCGGGAGCGCCTCGCGGGCGTGCGAGCGCGGGGGCAGCACCGCGTGGTCCACCCGATCACGCCGACGGGGCCGACCACCGGGCTGCTCGACGGCCGCGAGCTGGTGCTCGCGTGCACCAACGACTACCTGGGCCTCGCGTGGGACCCTGCCGTCCGGGCGGCGGCGACGGGCGGTGGGAGCGGGGCTTCACGGCTGATCAGCGGCACCCGGCCGCTGCACGCGGAGCTCGAGGCGGAGCTCGAGGCGCGGTTCGGGCGGCCGGCACTGGTGCTGCCGAGCGCCTGGCACGCGAACCTGGCGGTGATGCAGGCGGTGGTCGAGCCCGGCGATCTCGTGGCGTCCGACGCTCTGAACCACGCGTCGATCATCGACGGGCTCCGGCTGTCGCGGGCCGAGCGGGTGGTGGTTCCGCACGCGGATCCGACCGCCATCCCGGATGGCGCGCGGCTCGTGGTGGTCGAGGGATTATTCTCGATGGACGGGGATATCCCGGACCTTCGGCGCTACCCGGCGGGCCCGTGGCTCGCCGTGGACGACGCGCATGGGGTCGGGGCGCTCGGCCCGGGCGGGCGCGGTGCGGCCGCGGCGCAGGGCGTCACGCCGGACATCCTCGTCGGCGCGTTCGGGAAGGCGTACGGGGCAGCCGGGGGCTTCGTGGTCGGCCCGCCGGAGCTCCGCGAGCTGCTGATCAACGTGGCGCGGAGCTTCATCTTCACGACGGCGGCGCCCGAGCCCGTCCTCGCCATGGCGCTCGCGGGCCTGCGGCGCGCGGACGATGGGCTCCGTGAGCAGCTCGCCGCGAACGTGACGTACCTGCGGACGGCGCTCCGCCAGCAGGGCTGGGATCCGCTCGGGAGCGCGCACATCGTGCCGATCGTGGTCGGACCATCGGTGATGTCGCTCGGCGCACGGCTCCGCGAGAAGGGCGTCTACGCACCGGGGATCCGCTGGCCGACCGTGCCAGAGGGCCAGGAGCGGATCCGCCTCACGGTGAGCGCCGCGCACACGCGCGAGCAGCTCGACCGCGTCGCCGACGCGCTGGGGTCGCCGTGACCCCAGGCGAGCTCGACGACACCCGCGCGACCGTCAGCCGCCTGGACGAGGAGGTCGGCCGCTAACGCGTGCCCGGATCGGCGGGAACAGGCTCGGGCTCCACGCGGGTGCTCGGCGACGTGTAATTCTGCTCCTTCGCCTTCTTCTTGAAGTAGCCGCGCAGGAGGAAGTTGTGCTGGACGGCCTCCAGGTCCTCGTTGAGGAGCTCAGTCGTCCGCGTCATGTTGGCGAGCGACTGCTTCACGTCGCCGCCGGCATCCTGGTCGTGCAGCAGCGTCCCGAGCGGCGTGTTCGGGTTCGCCGTGCTGGCCGCGAGGCCGTCCACGAGCGTGCCCGCGGACGTCGCGACGCCCTGGAGCTGCGTCGCGCTCGCCTGGAGCGACGGGAAGAGCGTCTTGTCCGTCGCGAGCTCGTACGGCAGGCTGCCCGGCTGGTTGAGCTTGCGCGTGTACGACGCCACCTGCCCCGCTGCGGCCGACGCGCTATCCGCCGTTCCCTTCATCGAAGCCACAGTCTCGGTGATCTGGGTCGCCAGCGCCTCGTCCCCGAGCAGGCGGCCCGCCGTCCCCTTCCCGGCCACGATGCCGGCTGTCAGCGTCTTGATGTCCGAGGTGATCGCGAGCAGGTTCTCGTTGTTCGTCTGGAACGTCGCCATCATCTCCTCCATCCCCACCTCTTCTCCCGGCCGCACGACGTCGCCGTCGGCGAGCGCCGGCGCGCCCGGCGTGCCCTCGTACAGCACGACGATCTTGTTGCCGATGAGGCCGTCGCTGCCGACCTTGGCGAGCGAGTCGTTCCGGATGAACTTCGCCGCCTGCTCGTCGATGCGCATCTCGACCTTGACGTGGGACTGCTCGTCGAACTCGAGCGACTTGACGACGCCGACCTTCACGCCGGAGAACCAGACGTTGTCGCCGGTGGAGAGCCCTCCGACCTCCTCGAAGGTGGCGTGTACGGTCAGCTTCTTCGTGAACGTGTCGTTGATGTTCCCGATCGCGAGGATACCGCCGGCCAGGATGGCGAGCCCCACGGTCACGAAGCAGCCCACGACGACCGGCTGCCGGCTCCCCGAGTCGCTCATGATCTCTCCCCGGAACCGGGAGGCGCCGTGGCGGTAGCGCCCCGGAGCTCGTCCCGACCCTTTTGGATGAAGTTGTAGTCGTAGAAGGCCTTGACCTGCGCGTCGTCCGTGTCGAAGACCTCGTCGAAGGTGCCGACCCGGCGCATGATGCCGTCGAGCAGGATGGCCACGCGGTCGCCCGTCGCCTTCGCGCACGTCAGGTCGTGCGTGATGATGATCGAGCTCGTATGGTAGGTCTCCTGGACCTCGTTGATGAGATCGTTGATCTCCCCGCTCGTCGTGGGGTCGAGGCCGGCGGTCGGCTCGTCGTAGAGCATGATCTTGGGGCGCAGGATGAGCGTCCGCGCGATGCCGATGCGCTTGCGCTGACCGCCCGAGAGCTCGCCCGGCATCTGGTTGATCGCCTTCGAGAGGCCCACGGCCTCCAGCGCCTCCTGCACGCGGGACTTCACATCCGCCGCCTTGAGGCTGGGCTCGTTCATGCTCAGCGGAAACGTCAGGTTCTCCCGCACGGTCATGGAGTCGTACAGCGCGCTGTTCTGGAAGGAGAAGCCGATCTTGCGCCGGAGCTGGTCGAGTTGACGGCGGTTCAGCTTCGCCACGTCCTGCCCTAGCACCCGGATCGTGCCGGAGTCCTGCCGCAGCAGGCCGACCAGGATCTTGATGAGCACGGACTTGCCGGTGCCCGAGCGCCCGAGGACGACGACGTTCTCCGCGTCCCCCACGTCGAGGTCGACCCCGCGGAGCACGTGCATCTCACCGAAGGACTTGGTGAGCCCGCGGATCTCGATGACGGGCGTATTGGTGCCCTGCTGCTGCCGTTCCATGCTCACGCCGCCCGGATCCAGTTGATGACCTGCACGATCAGGACCTCTTCGATGAAGACGGCAAACATGGACAAGACGACGCCTGCGTTGGCCGCCTTGCCCACGCCCTGCGTGCCCTTTGTCGCGTTGAAGCCCTGGTAGCAAGCGATGATCGCGACCGTCCACCCGAACACGAAGGCCTTGAGGACCGACGACCAGAGATCGAGGTAGCTGATGGTGCTGAACCCGGTCTTCACGAAAGCCGCGAAGCTGGTGCCTTCGTTCCCGCGGACGTTCAGGTACGAACCGAGGAGGCCGACGCAGCAGCAGTAGACGGTCAGCAGCGGCA
The DNA here is from genome assembly GCA_945882675.1 of Klebsiella pneumoniae. Classification (GTDB taxonomy): domain Bacteria; phylum Myxococcota_A; class UBA796; order UBA796; genus CANLGQ01. The sequence continues at coordinate 6,274 of CAMCWU010000044.1, forward strand.
CCATGAGCGTGGTGGCCATCGTGCGGGTAACGACGAGGAACTTGAACGGGTTGATCGCGGAGACCTCCATGGCCTCGATCTGCTCCGTCACCTTCATGGAGCCGAGCTCCGCCCCGATGCTCGACCCGACCTTGCCCGCCGTGATGAGCGCCGTGATGAGCGGGGCGAGCGACCGGATCAGCGCGATCGTGATGAGCGACGGCAGCCAGGAGGTGGCTCCGAACGCCGCGAGCGACGGGCGCGACTGCTTCGTGAACACGACGCCGGTGATGAAGCCCGTAAGCGTGATCAGCGGCAGCGACAGGACGCCGACGTTGTAGCACTGCGCCACGAGCTCGCGGATATGGAACGGGCGGCGCAGGATCTCCAGGAAGAACCGGGCGGCGAACGCGAAGCCGTCGTACACGCCCGTGAAGAACTCGTCCACGGTCGGGGTGATGAGGGCGCGCGAACGGTTGGAGGCCATGCCGTCGCCTTAATGCAATCCGCGAGCCATGCCCAGCCGCCGGTTTGCCCGCGATGCAGCCTCGGGACGGGCGTCCCCGGACAACCGCGGACGTCTCTGGCGGACGCCCTTCCCGCCGGCGCAGCGGGTCTTAAGATCTCGCATGGACATCGAACGGGTACCGGCAGAAAGTGGCGGCGCATTCGTGGTGAAGGGCAGAGACGGCAGCCGGCAGGGCGAGCTGACTTCCCGGCTCGACGGCGGTCGCATGGTGATCGACCACACGCACGTCCCTTCGGAGCTCCGAGGGCGCGGGGCAGGGCAGGAGCTCGTGGACGCGGCCGTCGCGCACGCGCGTCACGAGCAGATCCGAATCCTCCCGTTGTGCTCGTTCGCGCGCGGCGTGCTGGAAGGCTCGACCGCCTACGCAGACGTCCTCTCCTGGTCGTAGCCTTCACGCGGCGGGTTACGGTGGATCCCCGTGCCCATCCGCTACGACGACGACGCGCGCACCCTCGCCCTGTCGGTGCGTGACCTGCTCGAAGAGGGAGCCCCTACCGGCCACCTGGTCATGGAGGTCGCACAGTCGCGCCAGGCCCGCCTCGCCGCCGGGAGGGCCGCCCACACGGACCACCAGGGGGTCCAGGCAGGTGTGGACGCGCAATATCGGGCGGAGGTCCGCCTCAAGCACCAGATCGGCATCGGCGAGTGGACGGTCACCATCCACGGGCGCGTCGACGGCCTGACGGAGGAGGACGGGCGCGCCGTGGTCGAGGAGATCAAGTCCACCGCGTTCGACCAGCACAGGCTCGCAACGACCACGCTCGACGACTGGCGCGGCTACGTCGCACAGCTCGAGGTCTACCTGTGGATGCTCCACGAGGGCCGCGTGGATCGGCCGGTCGGACGCCTAGTCCTCGTGAGCCTGGCGGACGGGAGCAAGCACGTGCTCGGCGTGCCGCTCGACGCGGAGCGGATGCACCGGTTCGTGGTCCAGCGCCTGACGGAAATCGTGACTTCTCGCGAGCGCCGGGTGGCGTGGATGACGTGGCGGCGCACCGTCAGCGTGCCGCTCCCGCACGACGACTGGCGGCGTGGACAGAGGGAGATCAGCGAGGCCGTGCACTGGGGACTCCAGGTCGGCCACCCGGTCCTGGTCGAGGCGCCGACGGGCCTCGGGAAGACGGCGGCGGTACTCCACGGGGTGCTCCAGCACGCATTGGCCAGGGACCTCCAGGTGTTCTGGGCGACGTCGCGCACCACCCAGCAGGAGGGCGTGGAGCGCACGCTCCAGCGGTTCGCGGACGCCGGGCTGCCCCTGCGGTCGGTGTCCTTGAACGCGAAGGAGAAGCTGTGCCTCAACGGCGCGGTGACGTGCCGGCCTGAAGCTTGCAAGCATGCTTTCGGCTACTACGACAAGATGCGGGAGCACGATCTCCCGCAGCGGATCATTGGGGGGAGGCTCGGAAAGGCGGAGCTCATGGCGCTCGGGGGCCAGCACATGGTGTGCCCGTTCGAGCTCTCGCTGGATGCTTCCGAGCAGGTGGACGTCGTGGTCGGCGACTACAACTACGCGTTCGATCCTGGCGTCTACTTGCGCCGGCACTTCGGGGAAGACGCCGGCCGGTGGATCGTCGTGGTGGACGAGGCGCACCAGCTCGTGGACCGGGCGCGGGAGTACGGCTCCCCTCGCCTGTCGGCCGGCGACGCCAACCGGGCCGCCGAGATCCTGTGGGAGGACCCGCAGTATGCGCCGTTCGCGGAGCTGTGCGAGGAGATCTCGGGGCTCGTGGAGCGGGCATCGCGGTCGGGGGGGCGCGCGCGGGACGGGATGAGCGTGACGGACTTGCCGAAGGCGGAGCTGCAGTCGCTCGCCGACCGGATCGACGCACTCGCGATGGACTACGCGCTCCTCAAGGCTCAACGCCCGCTTCGAGCCCCTGCCGAGCGGGATCCGTGGCTCGACGTCGCGCGCGGCGTGCTCCGACTGGTGGCGTCCGCCGACGTGGCCGGTCCGGAGACGCTGGCGATCTCGACGGCCACGCCCGGCCAGGAGACGCTCGGCCTGCTGTGCCTCGACCCGTCGGGGTGGCTCGGGCCGCGGCTCGCGCGACTGGGCGGGTTTGTGGCGGCTTCCGCGACGATGAGCCCGCCCGCGTTCTACCGGGATCTCCTGGGCCTCCCGAAGGACACGCTCGACGTCGTCCAGGTGGAGTCCCCGTTCCCCGCGGAGAACCGCAAGGTCGTGGTGGTTCCCCGCGTCTCGACCGCGTTCAAGGACCGCGAGGCCCAGGCCGCGCCGACCGCGACGATCCTGCAGAGCTGCATCCGTGCGATCCCGGGGAATACGGCCGTGTATTTCCCCTCGTTCGCCATGCTGCGCGATCTCGTCGGTCGGTTCAACATGCCAGAGCGCGATCTGCTGATCCAGGAGGCCAGCATGCCCGACGATCGGCGGCGCGAGTGGCTCGATCGGCTCTCCAGGCCCGGGCGCCCCGCGGTGCTGTGCGCAGTGCTCGGGGGGATCTTCGCGGAAGGGATCGATCTCCCGGCCGGAGCGCTCTCGGCGGTCCTGGTGGTCGGACCGGCGCTGCCGCCCGTCGGGCTCGAGCGCGATCTGCTCGCGGAGTACTACGAGCAGCGGTACGGGCAGGGCTTCCGGTACGCTTCGCTGGTGCCGGGCATGACGCGGGTCGTGCAGGCCGCCGGGCGGCTGATCCGCCGGCCGGAGGATCGCGGGGTGGTCGTGCTGCTCGATCGTCGATTCCGCTGGAAGGAGTACCAGGAGCTGCTCCCGGCGGACTGGCTCGTGGACGTCGCTGACGATCCGGCGGTCGCGATCCGGGCGTTCTTCGAGGTGAGCGCATGAGCGTCGTCGTCAGCCGCACGGTGTACGACACGCCTCGGTGGGCCGCGCGCAGGCGGCCGTACGATCGCCTGGAATCCCGCCTGGTCAAGCTCGCGATCGCGCGGGAGGACGCCGACGTCGCGCCCGTGGTGGACGCGCTGCGGTACGCCCTGTCGCTCGCGCGGTGCACGGAAGTGCGGAACGCGGAAGGCGTGGACGTGAGCGTCGGCGACATGCTGCTCCCGTTCGCGGGCTGGCTGCGCGAAACGGTAGAGGAGAAGCTGAACACCGCCGACTCACCGTGGGCGCTCGCGCGCGACCTGCCCGAGATCGTGCGGCGCACGAAAGAGACGCGATCCGCATTGCTCGGCCACTTCTCGCTCGATCGCGGCTCGCTCGAGGCGGAGGTGACGACCCGGAAGCTCGCGGTCGCGTCCGGCGGCGGCGGCGGCGCGGGCTACGTGTATCCAGGCGTCTACGAGATGCTGGAGAGGAACGGCCTCACGCCCGACCTGATGACGGGCACCTCCATCGGGGCGCTCATGTCGATGTTCCGGGCGCGCAGGCGACGGTACGACGGCGCCCCGCTCATCGCCGCCGCGCGACAGCTCGGGTGGACCCGGGTGTTTCGCGTGCTGGACTCCACGAGCCGGTACGGCATGCCGGCGACGCTGCGGCTGTACCTGCAAGCGACGCTCGGGAGCCTGTTCCGCCACGACAGCGGGCGGACATTGTGGCTTTCAGACCTGGAGATCCCGCTGCACATCATCGCGACGGGCATCACGGTGGACGCGCTCAAGCACGATCTCGGATGGTACGAGCACCTCCTCGATCCCGAGGTTTCGCGGCTGGGCTTCCGCTCGTCCATGCGGATGGCGCTCAAGGCGGCTGGCGTGCTCCGGGAGTTCATCGCGCGGCGGGACGCGCTCGTGGAGGTGGTCCTCGGCCGGGCAGAGGGCACCCAGGACTTCGACGTCCTCGACGCCGCGGGGTTCTCCGCCGCGATCCCCGGCGTCATCCACTACGACGTCCTTCGCGACGACGCGCGGATGAAGCGGATCCTCGACGGGCTATACGCGACGAGCGGGATCACGCGCCTGGGCGAGGGCGGGATGGTGAGCAATGTCCCGGCCCGCGTAGCGTGGGAGGGGATCGTGTCGGGCAGTCAGGGGCGGCGGAACGTGTTCGTGCTCGCGCTCGACTGCTTCGCGCCGAATCCGAGGAGCCTCGCGTGGTTCCCGTTCCAGCAAGCGGTGCGCTCGGCGAACGTGGAGCTCGATCGCCAGTTCGCGGACCTGTACCTCACTTTCGAGAGCACCTTGTCGCCCGTGAACCTGGTGCCGGAGGTGCACGACGCGCTCACCGCGCACCGTTGGGGGCGCGAGGCCGTGATCCCGCATCTCCCGTACATCACGGCGATGATGCGCACGATCCCGGTGCTGGCGCAATGAAGCGCCGGGTCGACGCGTACGAGGGTTGACCGCAGCGCGCCCGTGCGCAGCGAGGACCTGGGAGGCGTGGTGTCCTGGACGTCGCTCGCCGAGTTCGCGGCCCGCTTCGACGCGCCCCCGGGCGAGCGCCCCGCGTGGGTGCTGCCGGAGGCGCGGGAGGTGCCGTTGGAGTCGCTCGGGCTGCGCGGCCGGGTAGAAGACGTGCTCGACACCGTGACGGCCCTGCAGCGCGCGGAATGGCTTCAGGATGGCGTGTACGTGGGGCCCTCGGTGCTGCCGGCGGTGTACCGGGACGTGCTGGCGGCCGCGCGGCGGATGGCGGTCGCCGTGCCGCCGGTGATCGTGTGCGCGGTGTCGGGCCGGGCGCAGGGCGCCACGGGCACGGACGGACGCGCGTTCGTGGCGCTGAGCTCGATCTGGCTCGAGGGCGCGACGGACGGGGAGCGGGCGTTCGTCCTCGGTCGAGCGTGCGGGGAGATCGCGGCGCGGCAGGTCACCGCCGACAGCTTGTACGCCGTGCTGGTGGACGGGGATGGGCTGCGAGCCGTCGCGCGGCGGGCCGTCGGACCCCTGCTGGAGGTGGCGCTGGCGCCGATCGGGCTTGCTGCGCGGATCGCGCTCTCGCGCTGGCACCGGGCGGCGGAGATGTCGGCGGATCGAGCCGGGTTGCTCGTGTGCGGCTCGGTGAACGCGGCGGCCGGGGCGCTGCTCCGCGCGTCTCTGTCCACGCGGCCGGGTTTCGGCGTAGATGCCTGGCTCGCGCAGCTGCGGGCGGCCCACCGTGATGCCGCGCCCGGGCGCTGGGCGGAGCTGCTCCAGGCCGAGCCGTGGGCGCACAAGCGGATCGGCGCGCTCGATTTATTCGCCCGGTCCGAGCGCTATCATCGGCTTCAGGGCTCCACGGGCCCGGACCTCGTGTCCGACGCCGACCTCGACAAGCGCACCGCCGCGCTGCTGGCGGTCGGATGAGTATGGAGACCTGGCTGCGGGAGGAGGGCGACGCCGCGGGGGAGCTCTTGTGGCGGCGGCAGGCGGAGGCGCTGGCCGGTCCGCTCCGGATCGGCGTCGCGGGTTGCGATCCGGGCGTCGTCGGGCGCGTGGCGCAGCGGGTGGGCCCCTCCGCGGTGCCGGTGGTGGTGGACGCGGGCGGAGTGCCGGCGGGAGTGGAAGACCGGATCCTCGGCGTCCATGCTCTACTCTGGGTCACGCCGGCGGGCGCCGTCCTCGGCGCGGAGGAGCGCGGGATCCTGGACATCCTCCGCGGTGTCCCGGACGACCGGGTGCTGGTTCTGGGCGATCTGCACCTGCTCGAGCGGCTGGTGGACGACCCGGAAGCCGAGCAGGCCGAGCTGATTGCTCGGGCGGAAGCCGTCTCTCCGTGGGGCGTGGTGGACGACGCGGTCGCATGGGCCCGCGCGCGGGAGGCCGATCCGGAGCTCCGGGAGCGGCGGCGGCGGTCGCTGGCGCGCCTGCTGGGGGACGACGCGCGGACGCGGGCGATCGCGCGGAAAGCGTCGGCGGAAGCCGCGATGGAGACGCACCGTGCGGCGCTGGCCGCGGACGACGAGCGGATCGACGGGGTCCGGCGGGACGCGCACCTGGCTGCGGGCCACCTCCTCGGCGCACAGAAGCGCCGGGTGGAGGAGCTCCTCGTGGCGCTGACCTCGTTCCTGGTGGAGCTGGAGCGCGCGTTGCCGGCGGAGATCGACGGGGTCGCGGATCCGGACCTCGCGCAGCGGGCGCTGCCGCACTGGCTCGCGTCGGTGGTGGGCGGCTGGCTCGGCGACCGTCTCGAGGAGGGCGCGGCGGCCGTGCGGGCGGATCTGGCTGGCGTGGTGTCGGAGGAGGACCTGGCGGCGGTCGCGCTCGTGCTGCCGGCGGTCCACCCGGCGGAGATCCGCGGCGAAGCCCAGTGGGGGAGCCGTCTGGGGTCCACCGCCGCGTTCGGCGGCGGGGCGGCCCTGGTGCTACTCGGGCTGTGGATCCCGGGCCTGGTGGCGCTGGCGGGCGGGGTAGCGCTGTCCGCGGCGGGCGAGCGCGGACGGGCCGAGGCCACGCGCGAGCGGCTGGTGGAGACCGGGACGGTCGCGATCCGGCGCCTGGGCGAGGACGCCGGTCGGCTGATGCGGGAGCAGCTCGGATGGATCGGCAGGGAGATCGAGCGCCTCGCGGAGGTGCGGGTGGACGTGGCGCGTCAGGCGCGCGCGGACCTGCGGGCGCGTGAAGCTGCGCGGCTTGCCGCGCGGGAGGCGGAGGCCGATGCGGCAGGCGCGGAGGCCGCCCGGTGGGATACGCGCCTCGCTGGGCTGGGGGCGGCTTGATCGGCTTCGACGACTACGCGCGGGCGCGAGAGCAGGCCGCGGGGATCCTGCGGGATCTGTCGGACGTGGCGGCGCCGTCGCTGCCGGAGGAGGCCGCGCGGCTCGCGGCGCTCGCGGACCGCGCGCGGGAGGGCCGGTTCAAGATCCTGCTCCTCGGCTGCTTCTCGACGGGGAAGTCGACCCTCCTGAACGCGCTGCTGGGCCACCCGGTCCTGCCGGCGCGCCTCAACCCGTGCACAGCGATCCTCACGGAGGTCCGGCACGGCGAGCAGCCAGGCGTCGAGCTCCGCTATCGCGACGGTCGGCGGGAAGAAGCCGATCTCCAGACCTTCCTGCGTGACTGGCAGCTCGCGACCACGGACTCCCGGTCCGACCTCTCCGGCGAACTCGACCGCTTCACCGACATGGAGCGCGCGGTAGTCCGCTGGCCGCTGCCGCTCCTCGCGCATGGGGTGGCGCTAGTCGACAGCCCGGGGCTGGACGACGATCCGGCGCGGACGCGGCGGACTCTCGGCGAGCTCCCGGAGGCGGACGCGGTCATTGCCGTGCTCGCGGCGCCGCGGTTCCTCACGAACCTCGAGCGCAAGACGCTCTACCAGGATCTCCGCCCGCTCGGGCTCACGAACCTGTTCTTCGCCGTCACGATGGTGGATCTGCTCGCCGAGCTCTCCGATGACCCCGCGCGCGAGCGCGCGGCCCTCGAAGAGCGCGCGCGGACCGGCCTCGGCCCGCTCACGACCGTGGACGGCGTGGATCGGTACGCCGAGCGCGTGTTCCTTGTGGACGCGCGGGCCGGGCTCGCTGCGCGGTGGGACCGCAAGGCCGGGATCGCCCGCGACGACCGGGAGGGCCGAGAGGCGAGCGGGATCACCGCGTTCGAGGCTACCCTCGAGCGGTTCCTGGTGCACCAGCGCGGGCGCGCGCACCTGGCCCGGCTGGCCGGAGCCGCTCGCCGCGTCGGCGACGAGATCGAGCGGAGCGCCGCCCTCGATCGCGCGACGGCCGCCGCGTCCGTGGACGAGCTGCGCAGCCGCGCGGAGGAGCTCGGCCCCCGGTTCGACGCCCTCTCGGCCATCGCGGACCGCGTGGACCGGATCGCCACCCGCTTCGTCGAGCGGCAGCAGGTCGCGGTATGGCAGGATCTCCGAGCATTTCTCGCGCGCGTGGAGGGTGAGCTGCCCGACGCAGTCGCGCAGTTCGATCTGGGCGGCCTCGCTGCCCTCGACCTGCTCACCGCCCGCGGCCGGGCGCGCGTGGAGGCCGCGCTCCGTACCCGCCTGGATTCCTGGCTCGGCGAGCGGATCGCGGCGTGGCAGGCCTCCGTCCGCCCGCAGATCGAGGCCGCGCTCGGCGTCCTGCGCGACGAGCTCGCGGCCGACGCTGCCGCGTTCGACGCCCTCGCGAAGCGGATCGCCGCCGACTTCGCCCGCGGGACCATCCGCGTCGCACCCGGCCCCGACGTCGCGGACCGCGAGGTCGATCCGGTGGAACGCTGGTTCTCCGTCGCTGTAGGCGCGCTGCTGCTCTCGCCGGGGACCATCGCCGCCGGCTGGTCGGACGGGTACGAGGGCGCGCTGAAGGGCGCCGCCGGGCGGATCGGCGTGCGGCTCGCCGTCCTGGGCCTGGGCGCGCTCCTCGGACCGGTCGGATGGGCGGGGCTGCTGCTCTATGCCGTCACGGACGCCGTGCTCCTGTACCTCACGGGCGGCGGCCAGCTCAAGCGCCTGCGGGACCAGGTCGCAGACCGCGTGCGCGGCACGCTCGTGGCCCAGGCGGACGCCGCGCGGCCCGCGATCGAGGCCCAGGTGGCCGCAGGGCTCGCGCCGCTCCGGGACGGCCTCGTGGCCGCCGCGCGCTCGGAGGCCGACGCGCTCCAGCGCCTCCTCGAGCGGACGATCACGACCCGCGAGCTCGCCGTCGCGGACGCGCGGGGCCGGGAGATCGCCTGGAACGACGCATCAAGCCGGTTCCGCGCCGCTCTCCCCGTCCTCGACGGCCTCGTGGCCAGCCTGTCTGACGCCCCGTGACCGATCTCGGGCGGGCCGTGGCGGTCGCGCTGGCGGCCCTCGGAGACGACGGCGCCGCGCTCCGCGGGGCCTGGAGCGCACCGTGGCGCGTCGTGGTGGTGGGCGGCCGCGGCGTGGGCAAGACCACGCTGGTCAACGCGCTCGCCGGCAGCGCCCGTCCGACCGGCCTCGGCGGCGTGACGGACGCCGTGGCAGTGGTGGACGTGCCCGGGACCGCGCTGGTGGACACACCGGGTATCGACGGGCCCGCGGCATGGCTCCCCGACGCGCTCGGCTCTGCGGACGCCGTGATCTGGCTGGTGGACCCGCTCCGTGCGCTGCCTTGGAGCGAGCGCACGGAGGTGGAAGCGGCCCTGCCCGCCGGCGTCGGCCTGCATGTGCGGATCGCCCGGTATTCGGGGATCGACGAGGAGGCTCCGGAGATCCTGGACCGCGTGGAGCGCCTGGTCGCGCCATGGCGCCCGCGGTCCGTGGGCTGGTGGGACCGCGCCGCCACCCCCACGGGCCTGCTGATCCGAAGCGGCGCCGGGCCCGCCCGCCGTGCGCGGATCCGGGCCGCGATCGCCGACGCTTCCGCCGCCGCGGCGCGCGCCGACCATGGGTCGGTCCGCGCCGCCTGGCGAGACGCCGTACGGGCCGTGGAGGCCGCTGCGGCAGCGCACCTCGACGCAGATCGGTCGCTGACGGCCGGCGCCGTACTCTCCGCGGCTGCCCGCGCGGTCGCGCTCCCGGCGGATCTTCCGCTTCCTCCAAAGATCCCGGCGGAGCCCCACCCGCTCCGCGCGCTGTGGGCGTCGCCAGGCGCGGATCGCCGGGAGCTCCGCGCCGCCGCCGCGCGCTGGCTCGCGGACGCCGAGCTCGCCCTCGGCCGTCGCGCTGCGCTCGTGGACCGACCCCGCGCGGCAGCACGCGCCGCGCTCGCCGACCTCGCCGCGGCCCTCGATCCGGGGCATGCTGAGCGCGGCGACCTCCCGGAGTGACCGTGCTGGTTCTCGTCGGCCTGCTGTCCTGCACCCCCGCCGGATCCGACGTCCCGCTAGCGACGCTCCAGGGGACGTGGAGCTGGACCGTCAGCTTCGACGATGCCGCTCGCGACGCCGGCAAGAGAGACTGCAGGTACGAGCGGTTCTACACGGGGGAGGAGGACCGATCGGTACCCTGGCTCTGCCCGGAGTGCGACATCATCTACCGGTCGACGGTCGGGATGTCCGAGGAGGGCGAGGCCTGCTACTCGGATGCGTTCGGTGCGCCGCCCGATCCGGTCGAGTGGCTCGGGTTCGGGGAGGACGCGGACGGCAACGACCTGTGGTACCGGGGGAGCGAGAACTCGCTCCTCGCGGCGCGCGGCGTGGCGTCGATCATCGGCGATCGCGCCACGGTCTCGTACGCGTCGGAGTGGGCGGACGTGGAGACCGTCTCCGGCGAAAGCGCGGATCGCGGACAGTACAAGCTGGACATCGACGGGGAGGCGACCCTCGGACAGGGCGCGGGCGACCCGTGGCACGGCCTCCTCCCTCCCGAGAGCTACACCTGCGGCTGGGCAGACCGCAGCCCGCCCGCCTATGATGGCCCGTGGATCCTCGAGGACGGTCGCCTGCTCCCGGACGGGGCGTTCCTCGATCGCTGCGACGAGGCCCTGCGCCTGCACGACCTCGTCGGCACGTGGCTGGTGGTGAACGTCACGGCCATGGACTGCGCGGAGTGCCAGACCATGGCCCTCGAGACGGGCGCGTTCCTCGAGACTGCCACCCAGCCTGTGTCGGTGGTTACCCTGCTCACGAAGTCGCTCGCGAGCCCGTTCCTCGCGACGCGGCGGTCGGACATCGACGCCTGGGCGGACGCATTCGACCTGTCGTCGCCGGTGGTCCGCGATCGCGGCTGGGGCTTCTGGCTCGGATACGAGCGGTTCGACTCCCGCTTCAACTACCCGATGACGGTGGTCGTGGGCCCGGACGGCCGGGTCCGCGACATGTGGATCGGCTACCTGGGCTGGGACCGGGTGCGCGCCGTGATCGACGCCGGCTGAATACGCTCAGCGCGCGCGCTCGCACCCCAACGGATCTCCCAGGTCGCACGCCTTGAAGTACAGTGCGCTGGCAGCGTCCGCGTCCTTCTCCCTCCCCTTCCCGCGGCGGTAGCGGTCCGCGGCGATGCGGCAGGCGTCGCCCATGCCGAGGTCGCACGCCGCGAGGAAGAAGTCCGTCCCCTTCACCTCGTCCTTCCGGACGAAGTGCCCTTCGTCGTAGGCCACGGCGAGCGTGGCGCACGCGTCCGAGATCCCGGAGCCGGTGCACGCGTGCCCGAGGCGCTCGGCGCCGGCGTCCACGGCCTCCGGCACGCCGTCGCCGCGGAGCTGACGGACGCCGAGCTCGATACACGCAGCGGGTAGCCCGAGCTCGCACGCCCGCGTGAACGCAGCCGCCGCAGCCGGCGGATCCTGCGGCTCGAGGACCAGGTGGCTCCCGAGGAACAGGCACGCCCCCGCGACGTCCGCGGCGCACCCGATGCCATAGAGGCGCCGGATCTCGGCCTTGTCCGCCGCCGGATCAACCTCCATCACCCGCGCGAGGTTCCCGCAGGCAGCTGCGAACCCCCGGTCACACGCGGCGTCGTACGCAGCGGATGCGCGGACCGGGTCCGGCGAGCCGCTCTCCGGGCCGCCGAGCTCCCACAGCAGCCCGATGTTGTTGCAGCCGGCCGCCGAGCCGGCGTCGCACGCGCGCGTGTAGAGGCCGAGCGCCTTCGCCGGATCCCGGCCGACGACCGTGCCGATCTGGTACATCCCACCGAGACGCCGGCAGCCAGTGGGCTCGCCGCCGTCGCACGCGCG
>CAMCWU010000045.1 GCA_945882675.1 Klebsiella pneumoniae
CTACGCCCTCATCGCCCTCGGCTACACGATGGTGTACGGCATCCTGCGGTTCATCAACTTCGCACATTCCGACATCTTCATGCTCGGGGCGTGGCTGAGCTGGGCGCTGTCGGCGGCGCTCGGCTGGACGGCGCCCGGGGCGACGATCCCCGTGTGGGCGGCGCCGTTCGTCATCGTCGCGGTGATGCTCGCGTGCGGCCTGCTGGGCTTCGCGATCGAGCGCCTCGCGTACAAGCCGCTCCGGAACGCGCCCAGGATCAACGTGCTCATCGCCGCGATCGGGGTGAGCCTGCTGCTCGAGAACGGCGCGAGCCTCCCGTTCCTCCTCGGCACGCAGCCGCAGCGCATGCCCGCGCTCATCACGGACGTCACGCTGCTCACGGTCGCGGGCGTGAACGTGCACCTGGTCGATATGCTGGTCATCGGCGTCGCAGGCGCGCTCATGCTCGGTCTCGAGTGGATCGTGTACCGGACGAAGCTCGGCCTCGCCATGCGCGCGGTGAGCTACGATACCCGGACCGCGGCGCTGATGGGGATCCCGGTCGATCGCGTCATCTCGAGCACATTCGTGATCGGATCGATGCTGGCGGCGGCCGCCGGCTTCCTCGCCGCCATGAAGTACCCGGGCCTCAACCAGCCGGCGCACTCGACCTGGGTGCTCCTGGGCCTCAAGGCGTTCGTCGCGGCGGTCATCGGTGGGATCGGGAACCTGCGCGGCGCGGTGGCGGGCGGGCTGCTCATCGGCTGCGTGGAGCTGTTCGGAGCTGCATACTTCTCGCCCCACCTCCGCGACGTCTATGTGTTCTCGCTCCTGATCCTGGTGCTGCTGTTCAAGCCGTCCGGCCTGCTCGGCCGGGCCACCGTGGAGAAGGTCTGATGGTCACGGGGCCCCGCATGGCGCTCGCGAGCATCGGGCCGTGGGTCGCGGTGGTCGGGCTCGCGCTCGCCGCCCACTTTATCCTCGGGCCGCTGATCCCGGGGTACTACGCCAAGGTGCTCACGGACGTGGGCATCGCGATCGTGGCGGCGGTGAGCCTGAACATCGTCAACGGGTTCACCGGCCAGTTCTCGATCGGGCACGCGGGCTTCATGGCGGTCGGCGGGTACGTCGCCGGGACGATCACGTACTACGGCCACTTCCTGCTGTGGGGCGGGCCCGCGAAGATGGGGGGCTTCCTCGGATCTTCGGAGCTGCTCTTCGCCGCGGCCGCGATCGCAGGGGGCCTCGGGGCGGCGGCCGCCGGCTATCTGGTGGGGCTGCCGAGCCTGCGATTGCGGGGGGACTACCTCGCGATCGTGACGCTGGGCTTCGGCGAGATCGTGCGCGTCCTCATCCAGCGCACGGGGGACGTCATCTTCGTCGCGGACGACGTCGCGAAGGCTTCGTACTGGACGCTGGCCACGAGCGTCGGCGGATCGCTCGGGTTCAACGGGATCCCGTTCCTCACGAACCTGTTCTTCACCTGGCTCGCCGTCGGCACGGTGATCCTGCTCGCGTACCGCCTCAAAGCGTCCGATCCGGGCCGCGGGTTCCTCGCCATCCGGGAGGACGAGATCGCGGCGGAGGCCATGGGCGTGCCGACTACACGCCTGAAGGTGCGGGCGTTCGTGTACTCGGCGTTCTTCGCCGGCGTGGCGGGCGCGCTCCTCGCGCACGAGGTCGGGACCACGCTCAACCCGGCAGAGCTCGGGTTCCAGCGCAGCTTCGAGATCGTGATCATGGTGGTCCTCGGCGGGATGGGCTCGATCTCGGGCACCACGCTGGCCGCCATCGTGCTGACCGTGCTCCCACAGGCGCTCTACGAGTTCTCGGACTACCGGATGATCGCGTACGCGCTCCTCCTCGTCGTCATGATGCTCGTGCGGCCACAGGGGCTATTCGGCGTCCGCGAGATCTGGGAGATCGGCCGCTCGCGGGCCCCGAAGAAGGTGGCCACGTGAACCCCGCCCTCGACGTGCAGGGCGTGTCGATCGCGTTCGGCGGCCTGAAGGCGGTCAGCGGGTTCGCGCTCTCGCTGCCGACCGGCTCGCTCCAGGGGTTGATCGGGCCGAATGGCGCAGGTAAGACGACGCTCTTCAACCTGCTGACCGGCGTGTACCAGCCGGACACGGGCACCGTGCTCCTCGACGGGAAGCCGCTGAACGGCCTCGCCCCGCATCGCATCGCGGCGGCCGGACTCGCCAGGACCTTCCAGAACATTCGGCTGTTCAAGGAGCTCTCGGTCCTCGACAACGTGCGGATCGCCTGCCACCAGTCGACCCAGGTCGGGATCTTCGGCGCGCTGCTCCGGACACCCGCCTGGTACCGTGAGGAAGCCGCCATCGAGCACCGCTCCCGCGAGCTGCTCGCCCTGTTCGGGTTGTCTGCGCGCGCGGACGAGCCGGCAGCATCCCTGCCCTACGGCGACCAGCGCCGCCTCGAGATCGCCCGGGCGCTCGCCCTGAAGCCGAAGGTCCTGCTCCTCGACGAGCCCGCCGCCGGGATGAACCCGCAGGAGAAGGTCGAGCTCCGCGAGCTGATCCGCCGCGTTCGAGGCGAGTTCGGGCTCACCGTCCTGCTGATCGAGCACGACATGGGCCTGGTGATGGACCTGTGCGAGCGGATCACGGTGCTCGACCACGGGGTCGTGATCAGCGTCGGGACCCCAGCTGAAGTGCAGCAGGATCCCGCGGTGATCGAGGCTTATCTCGGTACGAGCTGACATCGTATCGGACTTCAAGGAGGGTGGATGGCGCTGCTCGAGGTCGCGGATCTCCACGTGCGGTACGGGGCGGTGCACGCGCTGCACGGGGTCTCGCTCGCGGTGGACGAAGGAGAGGTCGTCACGCTGATCGGCAGTAACGGAGCCGGGAAGTCCACGACGCTCCGCGCGATCAGCGGCATGGTGCCGGCCGCGCAGGGCGAGGTGCGGTTCCAGGGGAAGGCGATCCAGCGGCTGGCGGCGCACGAGATCGTTCGGCTCGGGATCGCACAGTCGCCCGAGGGCCGCGGCGTGTTCGCGAACCTGACGGTCGACGAGAACCTCCAGGCCGGCGCCTACATCCGCGAGGACAAAGCCGGCATCGCGGCCGATCGTGACATGGTGTTCGGGCTGTTCCCGCGCCTGAAGGAGCGGCTCGCCCAGGTCGCCGGGACCATGTCGGGAGGCGAGCAGCAGATGCTCGCGATGGCGCGCGCGTTGTTGTCGCGGCCGAAGCTGCTCCTGCTCGACGAGCCGTCGCTCGGCCTCGCGCCGCAGGTCGTGCAGACGATCTTCCAGATCATCCGCGAGATCAACGCGAAGGGCACGACGATCCTGCTGGTCGAGCAGAACGCGCACATGGCGCTGCAGGCCGCGCACCGCGCCTACGTGATCGAGGTCGGCCGAATCAAGATCCAGGGGGACGCGAAGGAGCTCGCGGCGAGCGACGAGGTCCGCAAGGCGTACCTGGGCGTGGGACACTAGCTCGCGATCAGCCCGAACCGAAGCCCACGATCCGAGACGGTGAGCTGCGCGCGCCGGCTCGCGGCCAGCACCCGATCGAGGATCGTCGCGCCGGCCAGGAGCCAGTCCGCGCGGTCCGCCCCCGCGGGCGCGAGGGCCTTGCGCTGCTCCGCGTTCGCCGGGAGGAGCTTGTCCACGAAGTTCGCGAGGTCCAGGCGGGTCAGGCGGCTTCCGTGGACCTTCTCGGCGTCCCACGTGGTCATCCCGAGCGCCATGGTCGCGAGCGTCGTCACGGTGCCCGCCACGCCGATGACGGTGCGCGGCGAAGGATCGAGCTGCACCTTGCTGATCTCGACGTCCACGTGGTTCCGCAGGCGGGCGAGCCCGACCGGATCGTAGGCGCCGCTCGCGGTCGGCTTCAGGAACGCCTCCGTAAGCCGCACCGAGCCGATCTCGAGGGAGATCCTATGGATGATGCGCTCACCCTCCCCGAGCACCAGCTCGGTCGAGCCGCCGCCCAGGTCGACCACGAGGAGCGGGCCCCCCGGCAACTCGAGGTCACGGCACGCGCCGAGCCACGTCAGGCGCGCCTCCTCCTCGCCGGAGATGATCCGCACGCGCAGGCCGAGATCCTTCTGCAGCCGGCCGGTCCAGGTCTGGGCGTTCATCGCCCGCCGTGCGGCGCTCGTGGCCACGGCCTTGATCTGCCACGGCTCCACCCCGAGCCGCCCCGCAGTCGCGACGTAGTCGGCGAGCGCGGCCTGCGCCGCCTCCAGCCGATCCGGCGCCATCAACCCCCGGTCTCCCAGCCCCCTGCCCAGGCCGACGACCCGCGCTTCGTCGTGCAGGATGGCGCCCACGTCGTCCGTCACCAGGAGGAGAACCGAGTTCGATCCTATGTCGATGGCGGCGCGAGGCATCAGTTCTGGCCGGGCGCGAAGGCGGGCTGGAACCAGCCGCCCGTCGTCGTCAACCGGCTCTCGTGACGGCCGTCCGCTGTCGAGATCCACAGCTCGCTCCGGCCGGTTCGCGTGGAGCTGAACACGATGTACTCGCCGTCCGGGCTCCAGGCGGGATCCTCGTTGTCGCCGGTCGTCTGGGTCAGGCGCGCGAGCCCCGAGCCGTCCGCGTTGACAACGAAGATGTCGAACCCGCCCTGCTCCACCCGGCTGACGAACGCGAGCTTGCTGCCGTCCGGCGAGAACACCGGGTCCGTGTTGTACGCGCCGTCGAAGCTCACGCGCGTCACGTTGCCGCCGCCGACGTCCATCACGTAGACCTGCGAGCCGCCGGAGCGCTCGCTTGCGAACGCGATCTTCCGCCCGTCCGCGGACCAGTTCGGCGAGACGTCGATGCCCCCCCCGGTGCTGAGGCGCTGAAGCTCCTTCCCGGTCACGGCGTCGATGACGAAGATGTCGCTATCGCCCTCCGCAACAGAGCGGGCCATGGCGATCTTCGTGCCGTCCGGCGAAAACGTCGGCGAGATGTTCACGCCCTTGCGGTTGCTCACGAGCTTGACCCGCCCGCTGGCGAGGTCCTTCACGAACAGGTCGGGCTGCCCCTTCTTGTACGAAGTCCAGGCGATCTGCCGGCCATCCGGCGAGAACGCGGGCGAGAGGTTCACGGAGCCGTTCCGCGTGACCGGCGCGACGCCCTTTCCGTCGATGTCGAGGAGGTAGATCTCCTTCGTCCCGGACTGCGCCCCGACCGCGACGAGACGACCGGTGAAGAAGCCCGGCTTTCCCGTGACCGCCAGGAGGATTGCGTTCGCGATCGCGTGGCCCTGGTAGCGCGCCTGGCCCGCTGTGCCGCGGAAGCGCCGCGCGAGGACGCGCTCACCGCCGCCGACGTTGTAGACGTACGCGTCCGCGCAAATCTTGCCTTCGCAAGCGGTCATCCGCAGCTTGACGAGAACGGAAGCGTTCAGGATACGCCAGTCCGCGAAGTCGAACGTGCCGGGCTCGACGCCCTTGCCCTTCTCGATGTACGACTTCGGGTCCACCATCGAGAAGTAGCCGGAGATCTCGAGATCTTTCCAGACAGTCGCCCAGAGCTCGTCCGAGCCGTCCACCGCGCCGGCCGGGAGCTGCACTGGGGGTACGGCGAGGGGAACGTCCGCCGAGCCAGGGACCGTGACCACGATCTGGGCCTGGGCGGGCCCGGCGACCAGCAGGAGCAGCAGGCACGCGAGGAACGGCACGAGAGCGCGCAGCGACATGGGCTTCCCGGTAGCTCGCCGGCGGGCCGGCGGAGCGACCACATAGCCCCTCGGGGTTCCAACTTCCAGGACAGGGCGTGCACGGGAGCGCGAGACGAGAGAGACTAGGGCACATGCTGCCATCCACCGATCAGAGCCAGCGCTACCACATCGAAGGGCTCCTCGGCGAGGGGGGCTTCGGGCGAGTCTACCGGGCGACGCTGCAGGGTGCAGGCGGCTTCTCGAAGACCGTGGCGATCAAGGTCCTCCACGACCCGAGCCCACCTGCGTCGCTCCTCCAGCGCTTCCGGGACGAGGCGCGGCTGCTCGCCCTCGTGCGGGACCGGGCGATCGTGGCGGTGGATCCGCCGGTAACCATCCGCGAGCACTGGGCGCTCGTGATGGAGCTCGTGGAAGGCGCGTCGTGCGACGCCCTCGTCCAGGACCAGGGGAAGATCCCCCCAGGCCCGGTCGTCGAGATCGTGGGAGAGATCGCCCGCGTCCTCGACAAGGTCTACCAGGCGCCGGGGCCGGACGGCCGCCCGCTCAAGCTCTTGCACCGCGACATCAAGCCGGAGAACATCCAGCTCACGCGCGACGGAGAGGTCAAGCTCCTCGACTTCGGCATCGCGAAGGCCGACTTCGACGCGCGGGAGTACAAGACGCGCAATGCGGTCCGCGGCACGCCCGGGTACATCGCGCCGGAGCGCCTGCAGGGGATCGACGGGCCGATCGCCGACGTGTTCAGCCTCGGCGTCACCATGCACGTCATGCTGACCGGCGAGAAGCCCTCCATGTTCGGGCGGTTTCCGTCCGACCGGACGCCGACCATGGACGTAACGCAGGAGATCGGGGAGCAACCCTCGCTCCAGACGGGCACTGCGAACGCCGATGCGGAGATCCAGGAGCTCCTCGCGCTCGCCGCTCGCATGCGGGATGTCGAGCACACCGACCGGCCGAGCGCCCGCGACATCGAACGAGCCTGCCGGGAGATCCGCCAGCGGAGCTCGTCAGTGTGGCTGCGCGAGTGGGCCGAGGCGAATGTGCCGGCTCAGACGACGCTGCGAACCGACGACTGGAGCGGATCGGTGGTGACCCTCGACGGGCGGAGCACCGACATCACCCGGCCTCTCCCGAGCGCGCCGGTCCCGGAGCCGCAGGTCCCCGTGCCGCCGCAGCCGACGGCGCCCCCGCCGCGGATCGGGCCCCTGCTGGCCGGCATCGGGCTCGTGGTCGCGCTGGGCGTCGTCGGAGTCGGGGCGATCGCGACGTCCGGGCTCGCGTACTGGCTGACGAACGCCGTGGGTACCGTGGGTACCGTGGATACCGTGGATACCGTGGATACCGTGGCGCCCGTGGCGCCCGTGGCGCCCGCACCGGTGCCGCCCGAGCCTGCGATCGCGGCGCCCACCCCCGTCCCGCTCCCCCAGCCGGACGTGATCGCTTCTCCGCCGCCCGCGATCCCCCAGCCGGCGCCGCACGCGCCCGTCGCCGCGCAGCCCAATGTCGCACCCGCGCCCCCGACGCCCGCGCCCACGGAGGCGCCCGCCCCCGCCCAGGAGGCCGCTCCGGTGGGCCCCCTGTCGCCGGTCACCTTCTCCTCCCGCCCCCTCGGTGCTACAGTATCCATAGACGGCACGGCGCGCGGTTCGACCCCGCTCCGGGTGGACCTGCCGGCCGGCACGCACCTCGCGGTCCTCATCGCGCCCGACGGGACGCGCACCGAGCACACCATCAAGGTCGGAGCGCGCGCAGCGGCGCGCTACCTCTGGGACATCGGAGCGGACGAATGGGAAGCCGGATACTGATCGTCCTCGCGGTGTGCCTCTCGGCCACCGGCTGCCTGGTCGACCGCGCTCTGTACGACGAGCGCCGCCAGGCCCTGGCCGGCGCGAACGATCTGGACGGGGACGGGTTCCTCGCCAGCATCGACTGCGACGACGAGAACCGGGCGATCAACCCGGGCGCCGACGAGATCTACTACAACGATGTGGACGAGGACTGCGACCTCGTCCTCACGCCGGACGGCGATCGCGACGCGGACGGAGCGCTCTTCGCGGACGACTGCGACGACCAGGATCCACTCCGGAGCCCGTTGTTCCCCGAGTCGCCCTACGACGGCGTCGACAACGACTGCGCGGATGGCACGCCCGACGACGATCTCGACGACGACGGCTTCCTGCTCGAAGACGACTGCGACGACACCGACGACACCGTGAACCCGAGCGGCGAGGAAGTGCCGTACGACGGGGACGACGACGACTGCGACCCCGGGACGCCTGACGACGACCTCGACTTCGACGGCGCGCTCGCTGCGGACGATTGCAACGACTTGAACCCCGATCGGATCCTGGCGGAGGAGCTCCACCTCGACGCGGACGCGGATGGCTTCGGCGATCTCGCGGTGTATCTCGTGGGCTGCGCGGGCGACCCGCTCCCGGCCGGCACTCTGACCGACAGCTCGGACTGCGACGACCTGAACGCGTACCTGAACCCCAACACGAAGTGGTACAAGGACGACGACAACGACGGGTTCGGCGTCGAGCCGGTCGCCGCCGTCGGCTGCGCCCCCGGTGTCGGCTTCGCGCTCGTCCCCTCGGACTGCCTGGACGGGGACGCGTCCGTGTTCCCGGGCGCGCTCGACCTCGCGTGCGGCGACGGCGCGCCAGCCGGATGCGCCCTCGACACCACCTGCCACGGTGCGCCGCCCCCCGCCTACGGCCTCGACGGGCTGGGAGGGGCGTCGCGAGCGGGCTTCTTCACGTCGAGCGGGCAGGCCGCGGTCACGAGCGCCGGGGACGCCAACGCGGACGGGTTCCCGGACATCGCGATCGCGGACGAGCCGTCCGGATCGGTGAGCTTCTTCGACGGGACCGCGCTCGACGTCCTCCCGGTCGGCTCCGCTTCCTTCGCCACCGTATCGGGGAACCCCTCGCCCGCCGCAATCCTCGGGTTCGGGGGGGATATCGACGGGGACGGGTTCGACGACCTGCTCGTCGGGGCGCCGGCGGCCCTGCCGGACCTCACCGCGGGGGTCGGCAGGCTCTTCGTCGTCTTCGGGCCTCCCGGCGCCGACTACTTCGGCGTGAGCGACCCCCCGGTCACGATCACCGTAGGGCTGCTCTCCGACCCGGGTATCGGCGCGACCGTCGGCTCGGCCGGGGACGTGAACGGCGACGGGTTCGACGACGTCCTGGTCGGGGCGGCGGACGGCAAGTCCTGGCTCGTGATGGGCTCTCCGGACCGGCTCGACAGCGGCGCCATCGCGGAGGTGAGGCAGCTCTCGTTCTTCGACGGGCCTGCCCCCGCGGGCGCCGTCGGGCACCTGGACATCGACGGCGACGGGCTCGACGACGTCATCGTGGGGATGCCGGAGAACGGCGCCGTGGTGCCAGGATCCGGCGCAGTGGCGGTCTACGGCGGGGACGTCCTCGACCTCCTCCCCACCGCGACGGAAGTGAAGCCGTCCACGACCCCATGCCTGCTCCTCACCGGGTCCCTCGCTGGCGCGCTCTCCGGCGCGAGCGTGGCGGGCGGGGATGTCAACGGGGACGGGATCGAGGATCTGCTGGTCGGATCGCCCGGATTCGGGACCGAGAGTCAGGGCCGCGCGTACTTCTTCACGGGCGGCATCAACGTGAAGACCGACGCCACCGTCGGCCTCGAAGCATCCTTCCTGCGGATCTCTGGCGAGCCTTTGGAACGCGTCGGCGAGGGGCTCGCCGTCATCGAGAGCACCTCTGCGAGCGACGAGCGGGAGATCGCCGTGGGCGGAGACGGTTTCCTATCCATCCTGCCCGCGGGGTTCCTCCCTGGTGAGTTCACGCTGGCAGAGCTCGAGTCGACGCGCGCGACGGCGATCGGGATCGGCGCGGACGTCGCGGCGGCCGGGGATATCGACCGGGACGGCTTCGGCGACGTCATCGTCGGCCGCGACGATCCGGAAGGGGACATCAGCGCCGGAGCCTGGCTCCTGTTCGGCACGGAGTGATGATGACGCTGTGGCTGTCCTTCGCGGCGTTTGCCGCCGACTGCGCACCGGAGCCGATCGTCCAGGAGCTCGAGCGCGCGGCGCTCGAGGGCCGCACGGAGGACGCCGCGAGCCTCTCGGCGGACGTGGAGGCCGCGTTCGCGTGCTCCCCCGCGGCGGATCGGGCGATCGTCGCGCGTTTTTTCCTGGCGGAGGCGGTGGTCGCGACGCTCGGCAGCGACCCCGACGCCGTGGACGAGGCGCTCCATGCGGCGGCCGCGGCCTCCCCGGGGCTCTGGAACGCCGACTACGGCGACGCGCTGCACCAGCGGTACCTCGCGGCAGCAGGGCGGGCGGCCGCTTCCGGCAAGCTCGTCCTGGATCCGTTCCCCGCAGGCAGGACCGCGATCGTCGACGGCGTGCCGGTCCCGATGCCGGCGGACCTCGCGGGCGGCCTGCACCTCGCGCAGGCCGGCCCGACCCCGACGGCCGACGAGCCTCGTGCGCCGATGGCGTTCGCCCGGGTGATCCGCGTGATCCCCGGTGAGACCACCCGCGTCCCCGTCACCCCGGTCGCGCCGGTGGAAACGCCGGATGCCGCCCCTGCCGCGCGGAAGCGGCCGCTCCCCTGGCTCGTCGTCGGGCTGGCCGGGGCGGTGGGGGCAGCAGCGACCGCCGGTGGTGCGCTCGCGCAGGACGGAGCCATGCGCGACGCCGGCACGCAAGACGACCTCGACGCTGCGTTCAACCGACAGAAGACCCTGGCTTACACGAGCTACGGCCTGATGGGTGCGACCGCGGCGGGCTTCGGCTTGTACTTCGCGCTCTGAGCCGGGCGGGGGTTCCCTGGCGCGGCGCGGGGAGTAGATTTCGCGAGGAGGGCAGCCATGTCCCGAACCCTTTCCCTCACGGCCCTCGCGCTCCTGACCGCGTGCGAGCCAGAGGCGGTGCCGCCCGGAGGGACCCCAGCGGATACGGGCCCCGTGGACGACACCGACGCGCCCCCCACCGACACCGAAGAACCCGGTGCTGAGCCCTGCATCGGCGAGCCGCGCTGCCTCTTGGAGGGACACAACGCCTTCGAGAGCAACGGCACTTCCCGCGACGTGGTCGTCGAGCTCCCGCTCGATCCCAAAGGTGCGCCCGTCATCTTCCTTTGGCACTGGCTCGGCGCCAGCAACGACGCCATGATCGGTTGGATGGGCACCGACCTGCTGACGTCCGCCGGCTACATCGTCGTACTGCCGCAGTCCCAGGCGCTCGCGTCCAGCGAGTGGGATATCTATGACAGCGGGGTTGGAAATCTCGATCTCGTCATGTTCGACGAGCTCGTGTCCGAGCTCGAGCGGCAGTACGCCATCGACTCTACGCGCATCCACTCCATGGGCTACAGCGCGGGCGGCCTGTTCGCGACGTGGCTCACGCAGTGGCGCGGAGACGTCGTCGACGCCAGCGCTGTCTTCTCGGGCGGCGTCCTGGGGCAATATCACACCCCGGCCACGACGCTCCCCGTGCTGGTAGCGTGGGGTGGCGCGAGCGATGTGTACGGTCCGACCAACTTCCAGGCCGCCTCCATCGCGTTCGCCGACGGCCTGTTCGCGGACGGGCACGAGGTCTCCCTCTGCGACCATGGCGGCGGGCACGACCTGCCGGACGACGCGCAGGAGACCATCCTCGCCTTCTTCGACGACCACGCGACGGACCGGTTCGCGTGGGCCAGCGACCCTGGCCTCGTGGTGCCGGGGTGCGAGCTCATGCAGTGATCGTCCGCGCGGCATGGACGCTGCTCCCGTCGGGGGTGGTGCCCGACGTGGCGGTCGAGCTGGATGGCTCGCGGATAAATTCGGTTCGCCCGGCGGTTGCGTCGGATCCGCCGCCGCTAGACGGCCTGCTGATCCCGGGCCTCGTGAACGCTCACGCGCACGTGGAGCTCTCGCACCTCGCGGGGCGGATCCCGGCGACCGGAGCGGGTTTCCCCGAGTGGGCGGGACGCCTGACGGCGGCCCGGAGCGCTCCCGATCCCGCAGCGGTCCGCGCCGCCGCGCACGCGCTGCACGCCTGCGGCACGGCCATCGTAGCCGACGTATCGAACGGGGGGGACACGGCCTCGATCCTCACGGATGCCGGGCTCGCGGGGATCGTGCAGCACGAGGTCCTCGGGTTCGGTGCGCGCACGCTGGACGCGCGGATCGCGGCGACTGAAGCCATCGATCGCCTCGAGGGCGCGTTCGTGGTGCGGCCCGCGGCGCACGCGATCTACTCCACGCCTCCCGCGCTCCTCCGCGCCGCGCTGGCCCCGCGCCTCGCCCCGGGGACCATCCACCTCGCGGAAGACCCGGCGGAAGCCGCGTTCCTCCGCGGAGAGGGACCGTGGCCCGCGATCCTCGACCGGATGGGGGTGGACTGGCGCTGGTGGACACCGCCCGGCCTGTCACCGGCCGCGTACCTGGAATCTGTCGGTGTGCTCCGCCCCGACGTCCTGCTCGTTCACGGCGTGTGGCTCGACGCCGCCGCCCGGGCGCTGGTGGCCCGCGCTGGCGCCCCGCTCGCGCTGTGCCCCCGCTCGAACCTCCACATCGGCGGGCGGCTCCCGGATGTCCCCGCGCTGATCCAGGCGGGCGTGCGGCTCGCGCTCGGGACGGACAGCCTGGCGTCCAACGCGGACCTGGACCTGCTCGGTGAGATCCCGCCGCTCGCGGCGGCGTTCCCGGGGATCGACCCGATCGTGTGGCTCCGGCTCGCGACGGAGGGCGGCGCCGACGCGCTCGGCATGCCACGCCACGGTCGGATCGTGGCCGGCGCGACGCCCGGGCTCCTGCTTCTCGAAGGTGTACGCGCGGCCGGGGACCCGCTATCTGGAGCAGGACGGCGCTGGCTCGCGCCGGCCGGTAGCCCCTGGTGAGGTGATCATGGCGTCCGCCGCGCTCGGCCCCCTCGTCGCGTACTCGCGGATGATCAAGCTCTCGCACAGCATCTTCTCGATGCCGTTCGCGCTCGCCGCCGCTCTCATCGCCTGGCGGGAAGTGCCGTTTGTCTGGGCGGATCTGGCGCTGATCCTCGGATGCCTGGTGACCGCGCGCTCGTCCGCCATGGGGTTCAACCGGAT
Source organism: Klebsiella pneumoniae (assembly GCA_945882675.1). Lineage (GTDB taxonomy): Bacteria > Myxococcota_A > UBA796 > UBA796 > CANLGQ01. Next base: position 12,699 of record CAMCWU010000045.1, read on the forward strand.
CGTGGACGCCCGGTTCGACGCCATGAACCCGCGCACCGCCGTCCGGGAGATCCCCAGCGGCCAGATCTCCGTCGGCGCCGCGTGGGCGTTCACGCTCGGCTCGGCCGCGGCGTTCGTCCTCATGTCCTGGCTGCTCTCCCCGCTCGCGCTCGCGCTCGCGCCCGTCGCGCTGATCGTCGTGTGGGGCTACTCCCTCACCAAGCGGTTCACGGCGCTCTGCCACCTGGTCCTGGGCGTCGCGCTCGCGCTCGCGCCGACGGGGGTGTGGATCGCGCTCACCGGCACGTGGGGGCCGGTGCCAGCGCTGCTCTCGCTCGCGGTGCTCACGTGGGTCTCGGGCTTCGACATCATCTACAGCTGCCAGGACGCCGCGTTCGATGCGGAGAACGGGCTCTACTCGATCCCGTCGCGCCTGGGCGTCCGCAACGCGCTCGTCGTGTCCGCGCTGCTGCACGTGGTCACGGTCGCGTGCCTCGTCGCCCTGCCGTTCGTGGTCGCGCTCGCCTGGCCCTGGTGGATCGGCGCCGCGGCGATCTCCGGCGTCCTCGGGTACGAACACGCCATCGTCGGGCCCGGAGATATGTCGCGCGTGGACAAGGCCTTCTTCGATCTGAACGGCTACGTGGGCCTGCTGTTCCTCGCGTTCGTCGCGTTGTCGCTCTGACGTGCCCGCTGGTGTGGCGTGACGTTCTCGCCCTCCGTGTGATAGAGTGCCGCGCGCCCCGCGGGGCACCGCGACCAGCCCGGTCGCCCAGGGAGGATTCCATGTCCAGCAATCTCCACTCCGTCGTCCTCGGCTCGGCCCTCGCCGGCCTCCTCCTCGGCGCCTGCGGCGGCGAAGCCGACCACGCCCCCGCGGCCGACGCCGCGCACGCCGCCACGGACGCCGCGAAGCCCGCGGACGCCGCGCTCGTCAAGACGGAGGACGCGCACGCGGCTCCCGCGGCTCCCGTCGCCGCCGAGGGCGCCCAGACCGTCGTGAACGGCATCACGCTCCACGAGTGCGCCGGCAAGAACGAGTGCAAGGGCCAGGGCGGCTGCAAGACCGCCACGAGCACCTGCGCCGGCACCAGCGAGTGCAAGGGCAAGGGCGGCTGCAAGGTCGACGCCACGATCGCCGCCAAGATGACGGCCCCCGCCGCCGCCCCCGCGGGCGCCGCCCCGGTGGACGCCGCGCACCCGGCCCCGGCCGCCCCGGCCGCCGGTCACTAGCATGGTCTCGCGGTTCCGGGTGCCCGACCTCGGCGTCGGGGTCGGCTTCCGGCTGCCGCACTACCGACAGATCCTCGACACCCGTCCCGAGATGGACTGGTTCGAGGTCATCTCCGAGAACTTCATGGTCGACGGCGGCGCGCCCAGGTTCAACCTGGACCGCCTGCGTGAGCTGTACCCGGTCGTGCCGCACGGCGTGAGCGCCAACCTGGGGTCCGAAGAGGCTCCAGCGCACACCGACCGCCTCGCCGCGCTGGTGGCCGAGTTGCGGCCGCCATGGGCGAGCGACCACCTGTGCTTCACCGGCATCCGGACGCACAACTCCCACGATCTGCTCCCGGTGCCCTTCCTGCCGGAGGTCGCCGATCACCTCGTCGACCGGCTCAAGGCGCTGCAGGACCGCCTGCAGATCCCGTTCGCCCTCGAGAACCCGAGCTCGTACCTGGCCTGGTCGCGCAGCACGCAGCCCGAGTGGGAGTTCCTGGCGGACGTCGCGGAGCGGGCCGACTGCGCGCTGCTCCTCGACCTGAACAACGTGTACGTCTCGTCCGTGAACCACGGCTTCGATCCCCGCGAGTACCTCGCCGCGCTCCCGCTCGACCGGGTCGTGCAGATCCACCTCGCGGGGCACTCGATCGTCCCGAGCGAGCGCGTGCCCGGCGCCGACTACCGGATCGACACCCACGACGCCCCCGTCGACGACGTGGTATGGGCGTTGTACGCCGAGACGATCGCGCGGACCGGCCCGGTCTCCACCCTCGTCGAATGGGACGACCAGATCCCCACCTGGGAGCGCCTGGCGGAAGAAGCCGCGCGCGCACGGGCGATCCACGGATGAGCTGGCGCGAGCTCCTGCTGGCCGCGATCGCCGGAGACGGTGCGATCGAAGGGCACCTCCGCCCGCTCCCGGCGCTCGACCCGGACGAGCAGCTCGCGATCTACCGGCACGCGTACCTGTCGCGGCTCATCGGCGCGCTCCGGGTGGAGGCCAACGGCCTCGCGGCGCTCCTCGGCGACGACTTCGACGCGCTCGCGACCGCATATGTGCGCGAGAACCCGCCGCGGAGCTGGACGCTCGACCATGTGGCGGACCAGCTGGCTGGCTGGCTGGAGGCGCGCGGGGAGCCCGCCCACCTCGTCGACCTCGCCCGGCTGGACGCAGCGGTCCAACGCGGCTTCTCGGCCGGTGAGATCCCGCCCGTCACGCCGGACGCGCTGGCCCGCGGCCTCGGCGCGCTGGCGCTCCAGCCGCATGCGACCGCGATCCGCCTCCGCTCGGACGTGCACCGGTTCCGCAGCCACGCGATCACGGGCGCCCCCGACGCCCCGCCCGTCACCGCCTGTGACCAGCCGCTCGTGATCTGGCGTTCCACGCACCAGATGCGCCACTGGGAGATCCCGCTCGGCCTGTTCGGGATCCTCGACGGGCTCGCCCGCGGGCTCGGCGTCGGCCCCGCGATCGAGGAGAGCTGGGCCGCGGGGTGGATCCCGCCCGACCGGGTCGCCGAGTCGGTGCAGGTGTGGTTCAAGGGCCTGGCCGAGCGGGGGATCGTCGGGCTCAGGAGCTGACTACTCGTCGTCGTCCGAGCCCTTGTGGGTCGGAGGCGCGTCGAGCGTCGGGGCGACCGCGGCCTCCTGCACGGGCCGGGCGCCTGTCCGCGGCACCGGCAGCGGCGTGCCGTGGAGCTGCAACGCCAGCTCCTCCGGCGTCGACGGGTGGTCCCAGTCCGCCGCGACGTCCTTCGGATCAGCTACGACGAACGTGGCCTTCGGGTCGTCCCGCCGGTTGTCCAGGAACTGCGAGAGCGTCGAGAGCCCGTGCCCGACGTAGTCGATCCGGATCTTGGGCTGCGCCATCTCGTACTTGATGCCGCCGCGGATCTTCTCGTCCTTCGCGAAGGCGTACGCGTCCACGTCGTCGTACTGCATGACTTCGAGGAACCGGATGGCCTCCCGCGTGGACTTCTCGTACTTCGCGGCCCGCTCCGGGGCATACAGGTTCGCGAGCCGGTAGGCGGCGGCCGTGCCCTCCGAGTAGCAGAAGGTCTGCATCGCGGGCAGCTCCTCCGGCATCTTGTAGTATCCGCCGACATAATCCGGCCAGGGCGCGCGCTCTTCCGTCCACTGGTAGTTGTCGATCATCCAGTCCGCGACAGCCAGTCCGAACTCGGCCGCCCGGGCGTCTTTCGTGATGTCGTAGTACTGCGCCGCAGCCATGACCGACCACGGTCCGAACTGCACGAGATCCAGGCGGTCCTGGTTCGTGTAGGTCTCGACCGGCCAACGACCGCCCTCCACCTTCCGGTTCGCGCGCTCCTCGAACCACGGCTTGTAGAAGTCCACGAACTTCGGGTACGACGCGACCCACGCAGGCTCGTCGAAGTACTCGGCGATCTTCCCGAGCGCGAGCGCCGCCTCCCCGGGGACGATGTCGTTGCGCTCCTTCGCGTACGGGTGGTTCGCCGGCACATAGTACGGCGCGAACCGGCCCGTCTCCTCCAGCATGGCGAGGGTAAACTTGCCCATTCGCCGGATCTGATCGTCGAACTCGTGCGAACCAGTCGCGTCCGCGTACGCCACCCACGCGAGGACGCCGACCGCCACCGTCCCGAGCTTCTGATTCGGCGGATCCCCACCCTCCCCCGGCTTCGGGTACCTGAACAGCATCGTACCCGCCGGCGGGTGCTGCATCGTGACGTTCTGGCCGTTGTAGACGAAGGTGTCGCCGCCCACGGGGTCCGTGTCGTTCACCATGTACCGGAGCATGAAATCCATGCCCCGCCGCGCCGCGACCAGGTACCGGTCGTCGTTCCGGTACCGCCAGGCGTCCGCCAGATCGCGCACCCCGAGGAGGTGCCGCACCTCGTTGTAGTCGTCGGACTGCCGGTTCTGCTCGGGCCAGTACTTGTACTCGAACGAGCCGTCCGCGAACTGGTTGTTCACCCACCACTCGCCGCCGGAGATCAGCATCGACTGCACGTTCTCGTCGGTGACATGCTCCATGGGGACCTCCGGCATGCCGCGCAGCAGCCGCACCGCGCCGGTGCCGCCGCCGGGATCCCGCTCCATGAAGTGCTGCGTCCGTACGATGTCGAGCTGGGTCGACCGGTCCTCCCAGGGCCGGCGGTCGCGCCAGCCGCCCTCTTTCGCCGCGTGCTGCAGGAAGTCGTCCGCCGTGTGGAGCGAGCGGACGATGGCCTCCGACCCCGGTAGATACGAGAACCGCTGGTCCTCCTCTCCGTCCGCCGCCTTGAAGATCACCCCGTCGATCCCGACCTCCCACAGGTCGAAGATCTGGTACCGGGAGCGCGGCTCGACGGCGGCGCGCTCCGTGACCACGTGGATCTCGACGCGGAGCTCCGCCAGTCGCTCCTCCAGCGCGCCGAGCCCCTGGACCTCCACGTTGCGCGCCCACTCCCGCCGCATGGCCGCGGCGAGCTCGGTGAGGGCGGCGTCGAGAGTTCCCTTGCCCCGCCCGTTCTTCTCGGTGACGGCGGCGTAGCGAGTCACGAGGGTCTGGCCCTGCAACCGCATGGTCCCGATGAGCTGCACGCTCTCCGGCTGCCACGCCGGCGGGGCCGTGGGCAGGCCGGCCAGGCGCGCCCGGAGCGCCACGAGCAGGTCCGTACCGGTCGAACTCGGCATTCGCGCCGGCGAATCACGCACCGTGTACAGCAGCGAGTCCGCCGTGACATCCTTGAGGTTGAACCACTCGAGGAAGTCGTGCTGGGCCAGCCGGCTGAGCACCACCGCGTCGCGATCGAGCGCCCCCGCCAGATCCCGACTGACGACGACGGTGCGCACCCCCTGGGCCTTGAGCGCCTTCGCCGCCGCAGACTCGTCCGACGCGAGGAGAAGGTCGCGGAGCTCCGGCGTGAACGGCACGGTCTCGTTCGTGACCGTGGCCTTCCCGATCACCAGGGTCTTCCCCTGCTTCGACAGCAGGTCGAGGTCCGCCTGCATCTCCTTGCCCAGGGTCGGGACCGCGGTGGCGGCGAGGCAGCGGTCGACGCGCTCCGCGGGCGTGGCGCCGACGAGCCGGTAGCAGGGGTTCACGCGATCGGGCCGCTTCCAGGCCTCCTGCACGACTCCGGGCGTCTCTACCGCGGTTTCGCGGCGCGCGGGCTGGTTGGTCCACCAGATCCC
>CAMCWU010000046.1 GCA_945882675.1 Klebsiella pneumoniae
CTCGCGTCGCCGGTCACCCAGGTCAACGCTCGCGAGTTCAGCGGCCGCCGAGGGAGTCTTCTGCAGCATCGCGCCTCCGGTTCACCCAGATCACGCGGCAGCAGTCGGCCAGCAACCAGCTTTGCTCACGATGTGTAGGATCCTCAGCCCGCAACGGGGGGAGGGGGAAAGGCATGGTAGCTAGCCGACACCCCCGCGCGCCCCTGTGTGAGCGCACGGACCGGAGCCCGGCCACCCGCGGCGGGGTCGAGCCCCCCAAACCACGATGCGGCTCCCGGATATGCCACGAGAACCGGCCCCCAACCCGCATCCCGTGCATTTCACCTGCGGTTCACCCGCCCTCCCCGGCCGCTCCATCCTCGCGAGCGATGGATCTTCCATGGAGGGGCGCGATGTGGATCCTGCTGCTGCTCGGGTGCGAGGCGCCCGGCCCCGACAGCGCGTTGACGCAGGCGGATCATACCCGGCAGACGGGGGATCTGGCGCGGTACGAGCAGGCCGTGGACGTCGAGACCGTCGTCCCGCAGATGTACGCGATCTGCGACCGCCTGCGGCTCCGCGCGGACCTCGAGGCGCGGGAGTTCGAGCCCCCCGCCGGCCCGCTCGAGTACGACGTCGCGACCCCGCTCGGCGACCTGGTGGCCTGGGCGAGCCTGCAGCGCGCCGCCACCCGCCAGCCCGCGATCGACGCCTTCCGCGCCACATTTCCCGCTGTGCCGGACGGCTGCCCCGAGCTCGGGGTCCCGCTGAGCGGCGCGCCGCTCGAGGAGGGCTGGCCCGGGCGGTGGCACGCCGCGCACGAAGCGGGGTGGGACCTCACGATCGTGGACACCGGGGACTGGCAGGTGGTCGGCGTGGACGGCGAGCGCGTGATCACCCTGCGGGAGGAGGCCGCCGCCCGCAACGCCCGGAACGAGGCGCTCCGGCTGCTGCGCGCCCTCGGCAGCGAGGCCGGCGACTGGTCCCGGCTCCGCAACTACGTCGCGCGGCACCCGGAGCAGGCGGACATCGGCGTGGCGCTCGCGGCAGAGCTCGCGCGGGTCGAGGCCGAGCCGTCGCTGCTCCCGACGGGCCCCACGGGCCTGCTCACGCGGGTGACGGTCGTGCCGGCGCGCCACCTCGCCACGGAGGTGACGCTGGACGCGCCGGTGCGGGACCTGGGCGTGCGGTTCACGCGCTCGAACGACGGCTCGACCCGCGAGATCACCGCTCACACCGGGCCTCTCGCGACCGGGACCTGGCTGATCTCCACGCGCGCGAGCGGATCGTTCTGGGACGGCACCGGCGACGTGGGCGCCACCGTGGTCGCCCTCGAGCACGCCGATGGCCGCGTGGAACGCCACCCTGCGCTCGTGGCGGGCGCCTGGCGCGACGCCGTGGACGCCACGGCCGACGTCAAAGCCCGCTGAGAACTCACCGGAGGAGGTCGAGATGTGGCTCGCAATGCTGATCGGATGCGCGTCCTGGGGACCGCGGAACGCGCTCGAGGAGGTCGACCGCGCCCTCGCCGAGTCGGACCGCGCCGCGCTGGAAGCCGTCGTCGACGTCGACCAGGTGGTCCCGGCCATGGCGGCGACCTGCGCGCGGCTGTTCATCCGCCAGGAGCTGGAAGAGGTGCAGTTCCGCGCGCCCGGGCCGATCACGGGGTTCGACCGGACGCTCGGCGACCAGTCGATCGCCGCGTGGCTCGCCGACCCCGAGAAGCGGGCAGAGGGCGTGGACATATTCCGCGCCGCGTTCCCCGTACTGCCGCGCGAGCAGTGCCCCGCCCTCGACTTCAACGCCGCAGACGCCGAGCTCACGCGCCTGGCCGACGACCGGTGGCGCGCCGACGCCGGCGGCTGGGCGTTCACCCTCGCGCGGGAAGACGCCGGGTGGCGCGTGGTCTCCGCGAACGGGGACGCGCTGGTGGCCGCCCGCGAGAAGGAGGCCCTCGAAGCCGCTCGCACGCGCGCAGCGGCCCTCGTCGCCGGGCTCGCGGACGGAGCGCCCCCCGACGACTGGGAGGCGCTCCGGGCGTACACCGCCCGCAACCCGCGGGAGGCTGACATCGTGGCGCGGTTCGGCCGGGAGCTCGGGACGCTCGAGAGCGCGCCTTCGCTGCGCCCCGTGAGCGACACCGGGTTCTATATGCCGAACAACCTGATCCCCGTGCGGCACGTCACCACGCGGGTGGCGCTCGACGCGCCGGTCAGCGACCTGGTCGTGCGGTTCGCGCTCGCGAACGCCGAGGGCGAGCCGGTCACGTCCAACGGCACCACCCGCGCCGTCGTGGTGCAGACCGGCCCCGCGTTCCCCGGCGACGTCCGCGTCAGCACTCGCGCCGGCAAGATGTCCTGGTCGGACGCCACGAGCGCTGTCGCCACGGTCGTCGAGATCCGGTACGCCGACGGCCGCATCGACCGGCACCCCGCGGTAGAGGCCGGCGCATGGCTCGCCGTGCCGAACTCGGAGCCCCACGGCGCCAACCGATGAGGGCGCTCCAGCCCCGGTCGTATGCCTGCGCTCGTCATGTCACAAGGTGGCGGGGCACAGCAGTGTGTCGCTCCCGGGAACCGCAGCGTCATGGGTGGGGGTGTCGTCACCGATGGAGAGGAGGTACGTCACGAGGAGCGCCCGGTCGGTCGCGGACGGCGCGAAGCCGGGGGAGAATGCCTGATGGTGGCCGGCAAACGGGGCGTCCAGAAGCTCCTCGAGGGTTCGTGCGTTGCCCGCGTGCAGGTACGGCGCGCTCGCGCCCACGCCCACGAGAGACGGCACGTTGAACCCGAGAGATCCGTCGGCGGGGGTCGCCATGTCCTCGCGGACCTCCGCCACCGTGACGCCGGGGGCGGCGGCGCCCACGGTGCCCACCGGCGGGAAGGTGCCGACGTCGCGCAGGGCGCACAAGATATGGCCGGGGTCGCGCAGCGCCACGGGGCCGGCCGCGGCGGCTGGGTTCAGCGCCGGATCCATGCTCCCGAGCGAATAGGTCGTCGTGTCGAGGAGCCCACCCGCGCCGTTCGCGAGCGCGCCGGGCGTGTAGAACCGCTCCGAGATCGTGAAGCTCCCGAGCCCGTGGCAGCCGTTGCAGCCGTGATCGAGGAACAAGGCCTCACCTGCCGCGACGTCCGCCGCGTCGAGCGCCGGGGGGGACGGGGCGCGCAGGCTCGCGACGAAGTCGTCCACGTACTGCCACTCGAGGCTCGCGCTCTTGATGTTCGTGTCGACGCCCGCCGCGTTCACGCCGGGGACGCCGACGCCGACCAGGGCGTCCATCGAGCCGTACAGGTCGACCTGGCTCTCGCTCGTGCTCGGCCTGCCGACCTCGATCGTGCCGTCGTAGCGGATCTGCATCGCGTCCGTGGCCGGGACGACGGCCGTCCACACGGTCGCGCCGGCGCCGCCGGAGAAATCCCGCGTGTTGTGCTCCTCGTCCGAGACCTCGTCGAAGCGCGCAGTCCAGGTCAGCAAGCGGTGCTCGCCATTCGGCCCGATCACGCCCTCGAGCGACGGCGTCTGGCGCGGGCCCGTCTCGAAGAACCAGGTCACACCGTCACTCCGGCCGTCCGGATGGCAGCTCCCGCACGCGCCCCAGGCCTGTCCCTCGAGCGACCAGCGGTCGAGGCCCGTGACGAACGCGAGCCGTCCGCGGTTCAGGTTGATCGCGTCGAGATCCGCGCGGTCGATCGCCGTCGCCGACTCCACGGCCGTGAGCTGCACGCCCGCCGCGAGATCGAGCGTCGAGAGGTTCCGCGTGTTGTCGTGGAGGACCAACGCCCGATCCGGGGCCGTCAGGGCGAGGCCGATCGGGACCTGACCCATTGGCCAGGCGCCCTTGGTGTCGATGTACGGCGTCGCGCCGAAGCCGAGGAGCGAGCCGTCGGCAGCGAGCTCGACACGGAACACGGCGTCAGCGCCCTCCGCCGCGAGGAAAGCGACGTGATTCGCGTCGAACACCAGCGCGCTCGGGAGCAGCGGGAACCGCCGCGCGGCGTCATCCGGCGTCCCGACCGTGATATAGTGATCCTCGAGGGCGCGCGTCAGCACGATCCGCTCGGCCGCGATCTCGACGCCGGTAGCCGTATCGACGACGAAGAGCGTGGGGTGCACCTTGGTCTTTGCGTTCACGCCGCCACCGCCGGTCGGTGCGCGGGGGGACGCGCACATGCCCGTCACGTACAGCCGACCGTTGTCGAGCGCCGCGTTCGCGAGCTGGTTCGGGAAGCAGCCGGTCGCCTGCCCCAGGCTGTCCGCGAACCCCACGTCGTCGACCGCGCCGAGCGAGATGGCAGGTTGGAGAAGCAGTGTAGCCGTGCCGAACGCGTAGACGAGTCCCTGGCGGCCCAGGTCGAAGTACGCGGAGCCGAGGAGCGCGTGGGACTTTGCCGGGTCGTCCTGGGAGAAGAACTCCGTGACGTACACGGTCTCGTCGTCGTCGTCGTCGTCGCCGTCGTCGGTGACCACCACGGCGTAGGGCCGGGCGAGCCCGGGGCGCGCCGCCGCGACGCTTGGCCCCAGGAGCCCCGTGTCCACGAGCGCGGCGTTCAGATCGACCGTCGCGACCACCGCGAGGGACGCGGCGTCCACCACGCTGACCGTCCCGGCGTTGTGGTTGGTCACGTAGAGCGAGGTTCCGGACGGCGAGATCGCGATGCCGGACGGCTCGGCGTCCACGTCTGCCCGCTCGAGGTCGAGGACCGGCGCGCCCGCGAGCAGGCCCGAGATCCGCGCGACCTGACGACTCGCCCGCAGGAGGACCCACGCCTGGTCGCCCGAGACGACCGCGACCCACGGCTCTTCGCCGCCGACGTCGAACTTCGCGAGCTGGGCGCCCGTGGCGACGTCGAGGACGGTGATCTCGCCGGCCGACCGGTTCGCGGTGACCGCGACCGCGCCGTCCTCCGTGACGGCCACCGCGCTGCCGGACGTCGGCTGCGTGCGCGCGATCGGCGCCGAGATGGCGTCGAGGCGCGCCTGGCTCTTCACGGAGCCGGCCGGGCGCACGATCACGGCCTGGGTCGCCAGGTTCGCGCCGGGCTTGACCGCCGGGACCACGAACGAGAAGGTGGCGACGCCGCGAGCGTCCGCGACCGCCGACCCGAGCGACTTGACCGTCCCCGTGACGTCGAGGCACACGCCGCCGAGCTTCGGGGGGCACGGCCCGGCACCGAGCTTCGATCCGCGGAGGAGCTGGATCTTCTCGCCGGGTAACGCGCCGGTGACGACGTAGGCTGCGGTGTCACCGACCTCGAGGCTGCTGGTGAGCGACAACAGCACGCCCGACCGCGCGACGGCCGACGGGTCGGCCTCCACAGCGGGCGTAGCGAGCGGATCTGCGCAGCCGACGAGCCAGGCGAGCACAACCAGGGCAGCGGACGACAGCTTCACCAATCACCTCGACACCTCGTGCAAGTGCACGTCCCGTGCCAAGGTCAGCCGCGCAGCGCCGCCACCAGCCGGCGGACGCCGACGTCTACGGGCGTCGTGGCGCTCCAGCCGAGGAGCTGGCGTGCGCGGCGAGGATCTCCCACGAAGGCGCTCACGTCGTAGTCGCGCGGCGGGCCGTCTACGGCCACGCCCCCGCCTGCCGCCGCAATGGCCATGCCCGCGAGCTCCCCGAGCGTGCTACCCTTTCCGGACACGAGGTGAAGGTCGGGTAGCGATTGCTCTTTCACCCTGCGTGAAATGATAGAGAGCGCGTCGACCACGTCGTCGAGCCAGACGAGATCGAACCGGTGGTCGCGCCCCTCGACCCGAAGCGGGCGGTTCGCGAGGGCGGCGCGGCAGAACGCGGGGACGACGCGGTCCGCATGGTCGTGGGGCGAGCCGTACACGCTCGAGAGCCGGACGATGGCGGTACGCAGGTCTGCCGCGCGAACGAGGGCTTCGCCCGCAACCTTGGTCTCCGCGTACACATTGAGGGGCCGGAGCGGATGGTCCTCCGCGACCGGGAGGTGGTCGGGCTGGCCGTAGACCTCGCGCGAGCTTGCGAACACGACCCAGGCGCCGTGGCGGCGGGCCGCGTCCAGGATGTTCCGCGTTCCCCCGACGTTCGTGGCGATGCAGGTCGCCGGATCGCGCTGACCCCACACCACGCGGCTCACGGCGGCGAGCGCCACGACCCCGTCGAACGGCCCGATCTTAGCCAGGGACGCCGGGTCCCGGATATCGTCGCCGCGGACGAGATCGAACGGGACGACGTCCATGCCAGCGCGGACGAGCGCAGGCGCGAGCGCCGAGCCGACGAGGCCGTCCGAGCCGGTCACGAGCACGCGCACGCGGTCAGCGCTGTCCGAGGTTGATGACGATCTGCCGTGCTTTCGGGCCGACAGGCCCTAGCGTGACGTGCACGCGCGTGGCCTGGCGGTCGCTGCTCGCCACGACGGTCCCGCGGATGCCCCGGCTGTACAGGATCGCGGTAACGACCGTCCGGAGCCGGTTCGCGAGGAGCGGACCCGCCGGGTCGCCGTCGAGGGCGTCCATGCAGGCGAGCTCGAGATCCTCCGTCAGCTCCGCGAGGTCCACGCTGGGCATGCTCGATGCTACCACACCGCGCCGCCCGCGATACAGTTCTGCATGGTCCGCGCGCTCGTGGTGCTGTTCCACCTCCTGCTGGTCTTCACGCTGACGTCGGAGGTCGGCGCGACGCTCCTGCAGCTCCGCGCGAACTCCGTGTGGGAGCTGGCTTTCTACGGATCGGTGTCGGACACGACGGCCGGGCTGGCGCGCCTGATGGGCTTCGACCTCGTCATCACCGCGATCCATGCGGGCTTCGTGGCGGGCTACGCGCTGAAGTGGCAGCGGTCGGCGACGCGTCTGGTCATCGGGTCGGCGCTCATGATGGTCGTGGTCACGCCGGCGGCCGGTTGGGCGCTGGTGTTCTCGTCGCTCGTGGTGATCATAGAGGAGGTACGCCGGCGTCTGCCGATCTGGGTAGCGATGGTGCGCGATCGGGAAGACGACGACTGACGTCAATCCACCCGGGAGAGCTCGGTACGCAGCGCGTACGCCGTCTCCGTCCCGACCAGCGGCAGCGCGACCCGCTCCCCCGCCACCCGCACCACGAGGCGCCCGAGCCCCAGCCAGCGCAGGATCGGGTTGCTCTCGGCCGAGACGGACTGGATCTTGTTACGGGGGATCACCCAGGTCTTTCGCCGCCACCAGCCCGAGCGCGCGACGACCACGTCCGCCGCCACGACGTACCCCGCCTGTCGGAAGTCGAGCAGGCTCCCGACCCAGAACGCGGGTGCGAGTAGCGCTACCGCGAGCCCCCGCCAACCGAACAGCACCACGCCGAGGCTCAGCACTGCCGCGAGGCGGCTCAGCTCCGAGATCCGCTCCGCCGTCAGCGCCCCCGGGTGCGGTGGGAGGAGATCGTCGAGCGGGGGGTGGGGGACGAACCGCGCGAGGACCGCGGCGATGTCCTCGGCCTCGACGACGGGGAGGAACGCCTCGGATCGCTCGGTGCCGGCGGCGCGCGACCGGGCCGAAGCGGTCTCCACGAGCACCGACCCGAACCCGGCCCATCGGCGAAGGAGCGGCTCGAGCGCCATGACCACCTGCACCTTTCCCGGCCGGATCACGGCCTTCCGGTGGGTGAAGAGACCCTCCTCCGCCACGGATCCGCCGCCGGCGCCGCCGTCCGTCAGGCGGAAGTTCCAGTGCCGCGCCATGGCCGCCACCACACCGACGAGCCAGGATCCGGTTAGGATCGCCACTATCGTCGCGGCACCGCCCGCCTTGCCGAGCTGGCGCGCGACGACGGTGAGCCACTCAGGGTCCTGCCACTGCGCGAGCTCGAGGAGCACGCCGAAGACCACTGCCGCCGCGCCCCACGCGGTGCTGGTCGCGCCGTAGCGGAACAGGTCGCTCGCGGTGTTCGCGAAAGCAGGCGTGGGAAGTTGCTCCACCGGCCGGACGGTCCGCTTGCCCGCCGGGGAGAGCGCCTGGACCAGGGCGTCCGCGGCAGAGGCGTCGAGCGCCGAGAGCAGGCCTTCGACCTCCGTCCCCGACGCGGTCTCGATCTCGATCTCGACGAGACCGGTGGCTCGGTGGAGGATCCGCTGGATGCGGTGGATATTCTGGACCCGGTCGGCGGGCACCACGCGCATCTGCCGGTTGATCAGGCCGGTCTGCAGCTCCAACCGTCCGTTCTCGACGCGGTACCGCAGCGTCGCCCAGTGGATCATCGCGCCGTAGAACGCGATGGCGAGCGGCGCGAAGATGACGGCCAGGTCGAGGAGCTGCAGGTTGCTCCCCGTGCCGACCAGCACCGCCGCGATGAGCGCCCACCCTGACTTCACCGCGCGGAGCAGCCTGGGGAGCAGGTTGACGAGCGGGCTCGCCCAGTGGAGCGCGAGCCAGGGCGCACCCCCGTCCTCAGACGCCATCGTCGCCGTCCGCGGACCGGACCAGGCGTTCGCGAAGGGCTTCGGCGGCAGCAAGCTCCATGCCAGGGATCGTGCCATCCGCGCCCAGGCCGGACGCCGTGTGGATCTGCAGGCGCGCGAGGCCGAGCGAGAGCTCGAGCGGCCCCTGGCGCAGGTCCACGTGCTGGATCCGCCCGAGCGGGATCCCCACGACCGAGCGGAAGATCACGCCGCTCGACACCACGAGCTCAGCGTCCCGCAGCGACCATGCCCAGCGATCGAACGAGAGCGACGGATACCAGAGCGCATGGAGGAACCCGACGAACGCCGCCGTCGCCGTCCACGCCGCGCCCGTGCCCCAGTCGGCCATGGTGGCCACGAAGCCGCCCGTCACGGCCGAGAGCGGCAGCCACACGAACACGAGCTGGACGAGCGCCTGGAGGTGGAAGAGCAGGCGCGCGCGGCCGGCCGGTCGGTCCCACGTGAAGTCCGCGGGGGCCGCGCTGGCATCAGCGGCGTCGATATCGGCGGGGGCGGACATCAGTCCTTCTGCGCCTGCCGGATCTCGCGGGACCAGGGGTGCAGGCGGACGGCGGCGCTGTCCGTCGCGCTCGGCTGGTCGATGATGCGCTTCAAGGCAGCTTCCGCGCTCCGCAGGGCCGCGGCGCGGTCCCCGCCGGTCGCGCGCTGGTACCGGAGTGACGCGATCTCGCGCTCCAGTCGGCTCACGTGGCTCTGCTGCTCCTCGAGGTATTCGGCGATCGGAGCGAACAGTACGTCGGGCGGCTCGTGCTCGGCCATCACCTTGGCGCGCGACGACACGGCGTCTGCGAGCGCGGGCACGTCCTTGCTCACCTCCAGCGCGGCGATGGCGCTTCGGTAGACCTCGCGCGCGGACTTGTGCTCTCCCGCGGCCCACAACACCTCGCCGACCAGCGCGTACGCCGACTCCGCGATGACGCCGAGGCCGGCGGCCCGCGCGCGGTCCCGCGTGGCGAGGAGCTTCGCTCGGGCCTCGTCGTACTGCCCGGACTCGAGCAGGATTCGACCCCACACGAGCTCAGATTGCAGGCGGAGATCCAGGTGTTCTCCGCGGCTAAGGATGGCGCCGAGCTCGTCGACGCACTCCTGCGCGCGCCCGAGCCGGCAGATGTCGACCTCGCACCACGCAGCCGCGACGAGGAGCCGCACATAGTAGGTGCTGACCTCCGCCGCGCGCATGATGGGGATCTGCTGGTTGAGGACGTCGAAGACCTCGGAGAACCGGCCCTGCCGCCGGAGGCTGTCCGCCCAGATCGGGATGGCGAGGGACAGGCCCTGCGTGTCCCCGGACTCGTGGAGAACGCCGATGGCCGCGACGGTGGTGCGCTCGGCCTCGTACAGCAGGCCGTTCGCGAGCTGCCAGCCTGCGACGCCGACATCCGCCCGGGCGCGGATCACGGGATCTTTGAGCTGGGTGGCGATGCGGCGGGCGCGGCCGTGCCAGGCTGCGGACTCGTCCACCAGGCCCTCTACCCGGTTGCTCCACCCGAAGAGATCCGCTACCGTTGCCGACAATGGCGAGGGTCCGGCGTGTTCGACCAGGTTCCACGCCTCGCGCAGGTGCTTCCGGAAGCTCGGGAAGTGCCCGATCACGCGCGCGACCTGGGCGCGCATGAGCTGCACCTCCGCCTCGAACAGGCCCTCGTCGCCGCGGCCCAGCTTCTGGGAGAGCACGAGCGACCGCATGATCTGCGGATCCGTCGGCCGGGCGAGGAGCGTGGCGCCCGCGTGCATCAGCGCGAGCTGCGCGCGCATGGAGTCGAAGATGGTGGGCGCGCCCGTCGGCGTCGAACCCGGCTTGGCGCTAGAGGTGACACCCGGGACGGTGAGGAACGGCACGACGAGGTCGAGGACCTCCAGCGCCGTGCTCGGCCGGTCCTTCCCGAGGTGGTGGGCGCCCCAGTCGAGCGCCCGGGTGAGCGCGTCGTCCACCCGGCCGGTGCGGAGCAGCAGCCGGATCTGTGCGACGAACGCCGGTTCGTTGCTGAGGAGCACCGCGAGCCGCGCCTCGATTACGCGGCGGCGGGCCGGGTGGAGCTGGTCGAGGACCACGGCCTCCGCCAGGAACTGGCGCCAGCGAGCGTATGGCACAAGCTCCGTGCGGTCGACGGAGATCCAGCCGTGCCCGACGAGATCTTCGATGGCGGGCTCGATCTCGTCCGGCGTGCACTGGAGCGCGCCGGCGATGACGTTCACCGTGCCCTCGCCACCCGATAGTGCTAGGACTTCCAGCATTCTCCGGCGATCGGCTGGGAGGCGCGCCAGCTGCTCGATCACCCGCTTCCGGGCGACAGGCGGGACGTCGATCGGCCGCTCCTCGCGCTGCGCCCACTCGATCCGGTTGACGTCCCGGCTCTGGATGCGGAGGATCCCCTCCTCCACGAGGCCGCGCACGACCTCCTCCACGTACCCGGGCTGCCCGCCCGAGGCCTGGAAGATCTGCCTCGCGACTGCGTTCGGCGGCGGTCGCCGATGGAGCATGGCGCCGACGAGGAGCGCAATCTCCCGGACCGTCAGCGGCGGTAGCACGACGCGCTCGGCCGTCGGGAAGCGCTTGCGGATCGCGCTGAACGGCTCGTCCGCGGTGTCCGCGCAGTCCGCCAGTACCACCACCGCGGCGCCAGCGCGCTCCACGGCCTCCCGCAAGCCGACCAGCGCCTCGATCCCCACGGGCGACGCGAGCTCGAGGCCGCGCACCAGCACCACCACCGGCCTCTGATCCGCGTTGGCCCTCGCGGAGAGCAGCGTGGCGCCCGCAGTGCGCATGGCGTCCAGCCGCTCCGCGAGCGTGATGCCCGTGGCGGCGGACGCCTCCAGATCGCCTAGCGCAGTGCGCACCCCCGGCGAAGACCCGTACGCGAAGGTGCGGCCGAGCTCCACCAGGCCCTTGTGCAGGCCCTCGAGCTCGTCCGGGCCCTCCGTCACCACCCAGCTGAGCACGCGCCAGCGGCGCGCCAGGCAATCGCGCTCGACGCCGTCCATCACCCGGTTCCGGCCGCAGCCCGGCGGCCCGACCACCATCGACATGGCGCCCGGCTGGAGCTGGGCCGGATCCCCCGCGCGGTCGAGGAACTCCAGCAGCACCGTGAGCTGCTCCTCCCGGCCGACGATGCCCTCCGACGTCAGATCGATGTCGAGCGTACCCGGCAGGATCAGCGGATGACCCGCTACTTCTTCGAGGATCGCGGCGACGGCTGCGCCGCTCTGGGGGCGGTTCTCCGGCTTCTTCTCGAGGAGCGAGAGGATCACCTTGTCGAGCCCGGGATCGATGCTGGCGAGGTCTCGTGGCGGCCGCGGCGCCTGCTTGAGCTGCATCCGCGCGAGCTTCTGCACATCCTCCGACTCGAACGGCATCTTGCCGGTCGCGAGCCGGTACAGCAGCACGCCGAACGAGTACAGGTCCGCGCGATGATCCACGACCTTCCCTTGGATCTGCTCGGGCGACGCGTACGCGAACGTACCCAGGAACTCGCCGTCCCGAGTGATGTCGTCCATGGCCGCGCTGACCTTCGCGGTCCCGAAGTCGAGGAGCTTGACCCGGCCATCCGACAGGACGAGGACGTTCGCGGACTTGAGGTCGCGGTGGACGAGGCCGCGGGTGTGGATGTGGTCGAGCGCGAGCGCCAGATCGTGGGCGAGGCGTAGGATCTCGTCGTTTCGCTTCTGCGAGCCGGCCTTTCCGAGCTTCTTCGCGTACGCCTGGATCTGGGTGCCCTGGATGAGCTCCATGGTCAGCCAGGGCGCGCCTTCGTGCAGGCCGTAGTGGTAGACGCGGACGATGTTGGGGTGGTTGAGGCGGATCATCGCCTCGTACTCGCGGTTGAACCGCGGGAGCGCGCCGCCCGTCTGCACCAGCAGCTTGAGCGCCAGATGCTCGCCGCTGGCTTCGTCCGCGACCTCGAACACCTCCGCCATCCCACCGCTGGCGATGGGGCGGAGCACGCGGTACGGACCGATCCGGGAAGGGTGCGACGACATCGCGCGGCCCTTAACCCGGCTGGGGCGGGGTGCGCCGATCGGTCGCGAGACTGGCGAGAGCAGCCCGGATCCGGCGGGACCACGGGTGGACCCGGAGCGCGGCGCGGTCCGTGTCGTTGAGGCCGCTCGCCACGCGATTGAGGACGATCGCCGCTTTCCGCAGGGAGATCATCGCGGCGCCGCGCTCGCCCCGGCTGTGGTGCCACCCCGACCGCGCGAGGAGCAGCTCGAGCTGGAACAGCGGCAGCGGGCGATCCTCGAGCTTGAGCACGCCGTGGAAGGTCACGGCCGGATCCTCCTCGCCCTCGAATGCACGGGCCCGCCCGACGGCCGCGTCCGAGAGCGACGCGAGGTCGCCCGTGTCGAACAGGCCGAGGCACGCCGACTGCAGCAGGCTCCGCGCGAGCTCGCGGTCCCCGAGCTCGGCGATGGTCTGGCCGTGGAGGCCGCGCGCCCGCCCCGCGATCACCGTGAGCTCCGCCAGCAGCGCCCGCCGCTCGGTCTCCTGGAGCGACCACGCGGCGTCGCGGTACTGGCCGGAAGCGAGCAGGATCTGCCCGCTCACGAGGCCCGCTTCCAGCCGCAGGTGCAGGTACTCGCCCTTCTGCAGGACGGCGGCCAGCTCGTCCACGCACTCCTGCGCCCGGCCGAGGCGCGCGAGGTCGAGCTCGCACCATGCGGTCGCGAGCAGGAGGTTGACGTAGGGCCCCGGATCGGGCCACTGGCTCGCCTCCGGCATGCGCTGGTACAACTTCGACAACGCCTCGCTGTACCGCCCCTGCCGGCGCAGGCACTGGGCCCACATGGCGAGAGCGGTCCAGTAGCCCGGGCGGTCGCCGGCCTGCTCCCCGGTCTGAAGCGCGAGCGTCGCCGAGCTCTCGGCGGCCTCCGTCTGCCCACGCGCGTACTGGCACGACGCGTACCCGACGAGCGACGCGCCCGCGAGCTCCAGGTTCCCGTCCTCGAGCGACACGGTCTGCGCCCGCGCGTACCACTGCTCGGCCTGGGTCAGGCTGCCCTGGAGCAGGTGCGAACGGCCGATCTCGATGGCCACGGTCGCGCGCAGCATGCCGTCGCCGATGCCCTGCAGGCTCTTCCACGCCTCGGCCAGGTTCCGCGCATAGTTCCGGTAGTGACCGATCACCGCCTGCAAGCGCGCCGTCGCGAGCTCCGCCCGGGCGCGGACGCGGGCGTCGCCCTCTCCGAACTTCCGGGCCGCGGCGAGCGCGCGCGAGGCCGCCGGATCTGTAGGTCGAACACCGAGAACCGCCTGACCGTACGCGAGCCGGACCTCTGCCAGGTCGCGCGACGGCGTGGCGGCCGACGCGCGGAAGACCACGGGCTCCAGGAGATCGATCAGCTCCCGGAGCGAGCGGCTCGCGCCGAGCGTCTTCGCGAGCTCCGCGGCGTACTTCACGGCGTCGTCGACCCGGTCCAGCAGGAGCAGCAGCGTCACCAGCGCGAGTGTCGGCGGCCGCGCCCGGAGCACCGGCACGACAGCCCGCGCGATGGCCAGCCGACGCACATTCGTCAGCGTCTCCTCTACCACCGGCCGCGCCGTCGTCACCCGCCAGCCGAGGTGAACGTCGATCGCACCTCTCCCGGCGATGTCCCGGATCAAAAGCGCGACCTCGTCCGCGTCCCAGCCGATGGCCGCGGCGAGCGACTCCAGGTCCGCGGCGTCTCCCAGCAGCACGAGCGCCTGCAGGAGCTGCAGGTGGAGCACCGGGAGGTGAAAAACAAGGTCCTCCGCCACCTGTCGGGCCTGGGCCGGCATGGCGACGTCCAGCGTGGACTCCCCCCACTCGATCCGGTTGTCCTCGGCCTCGATCCCGCCGCTCCGGACGAGCTGCTCTACGGCCTCCTCCACGTAGAGCGGCTGGCCCCCCGTGGCCAGGTGCAGCCGGCGGGCCAGCTCCGCGGGAGGTGGCCTCCGCCCTAGCATCGCGCCCACCGCGATCGCGACGCCGCGCGGCCCGAGCGGCCCCACCGTCACCACCAGGCCGTCCCGGAGCCAGCGCCCCGCCTCCGTCTCCGCGAGGACCGCCGAGCTGCGGGCGCTCGTCAGGAACGTGACCTGCGCCGACGCCTCCTTCACCATCCGCTGCATGGCCGCAACGATACCTACGACGCCGGGTCGCGCCCGGTGCAGCTCGAGCAGTGCGAACAGCAGCGGCCCCCGCTCGGCCCGCGCCAGCAGCACCGCCCCGGCCGCCGCCGAGATCTGCGCCCGGCTCCCCACGGGCGCGCCCTTCTCCGTCGGGACCAGGCGTCGCAGGCTTTCGATCGCCCCGGCGGCGGCCGGACCCGCGCCCTCCGAAGCCGCCTCCAGCATGGGCAGGAGCGCCTGGACATCGGCGTCCGACACCATCACTCCGACGACGGGCTGCCACTGCAGGACCATGGCGTCCCGGACCGCCCGGTCGGCGAGGCGCGCGCGGTCGCTCCCGTCGTCCCCCGCCACCACTAACAGCTCGCCGGCCACCTTCGTCGCGAGCCGGTCCGCGATCTCCTTCCGCTCGCGGCTCCGGGCCACCACGTCGCGCGTGTGGACCGCGAGCCGACCGCGCGTGGAGAACGGTGTGCCCGCCAGCTCCTCGATCGCCCGCGCCACGATCCCGGCGTTCTCCGGACGGTCTCCCGGCTGCTTTGCCAGCAGGTCCATCATCAGCTTCGCGAGCGCCGGGGTGAGCTCGGGGGTGATCGAGCGCGGGTCCGCGGGCATCACGGTCGTGTGCTGGTAGACGAGCTCCTCGCCCTCGTTCCCCGGGAATGGCCGCTTACCCGTGACCAGCCGGTACATCAGGATGCCGAGGCTGTACAGGTCGCTCCGCGCGTCCACCGGCTTGCCCGTCACCTGCTCCGGTGACGCGTAAGCCCAGGTTCCGACGAACTCGCCCTCGATCGTGATCCGCTCGAGCGCGTCCACCAGGTGCGCCGTCCCGAAGTCGATGAGCTTGACCCGGTCGTCCGGCAGCACGAGGGCGTTCGCGGACTTGAGGTCGCGGTGCACGAGCCCGCGATCGTGGACGTAGTGCAGCGCGTTCGCGATGAAGTAGCAGATCCGCAAGGCCTCGCGCAGGCGCTCGGGCGAGCCGCCGCGCGTCCGCTCCTTCAGGTGCACCTGGGCCGGAACGCCCCGGAGGAGCTCCATCGTCAGCCATGGCAGGCCCTCGTGCAGGCCGTAGTGGTAGACGCGCACGATGCCGGGGTGGTTGAGGCGCGTCATGGCCTCGTACTCGCGGTTGAACCGCTTGAGGGCCACCGGCGCCGTGAGCAGCTTGAGCGCGTACCGCTCCTCCGTGCCGGTGTCCTGGACCTCGTACACCTGCGCCATGCCGCCCGACGCGATCGAGCGGAGGACGCGGTAGGGGCCGATGTGCTCGGGGAGTTTCATCCGGAGCGCCGATCCTACCGGAACGCGCCGCCGCCAGCCCTGGACAACGCGCGCGTCGCGGTTCCGATCCGGGAATGGAACGGATGGCCTTGTTCTTCGACCGGGCCGGGCGGTTCTTCATGGGAAGATGTGGCAGAACGCCCGGTTAGAATTGGACTTCTGACCACCACTGGCCGCCCAAGGGCGCTCGTGCTATCATGATAGCAGGAGGGCGCGATGGCGCAGCTGATCGTCCGAAACCTCGACGACGACATCGTGGACGCCCTCAAGGCGCGCGCGGCCGCGCACGGCCGGTCGGCGGAAGCCGAACATCGCGCGATCCTCCACGCGGCGCTCCAGGGCCCTGCTCGTGGAAGGTCGCTGTGGGACTGGCTGGCTGCGATGCCGGACGTCGGCGACGACGACGAGTTCACGCGGCAATCCGACCTTCCGCGGGACATTTCCCTTTGAGCTGGTTGCTGGATACGAACGTCGTCTCGGAGCTCCGAAAGGGGGCCCGGGCGGATGCTGGCCTCATCCGCTGGGCCTCTGCGCGGGAGGGTGACGCGTGGCTGAGCGCCCTCACGGTGGGCGAGATCCGGCGGGGGACCGAACTTCTACGCAGGAGGGACGATGTCGCGGCGCGGCAGCTCGACATCTGGCTGGCCGGCCTCCTCGATACCTTCGAGTCTCGGATCCTCCCGGTGGACGCCCGGGTTGCAGAGGTGTGGGGCCGGATCAACGTGCCCGACCCGCTCCCCACGGTGGACGGCCTGATCGCCGCGACCGCGCTCGCCTACGACCTCACGCTCGTGACGCGGAACGTGAAGGACGTCGCCGGGAGCGGGGTCCGGGTGCTGAACCCGTTCGCAGGGTGCTGAGCGTGAGGTCGCCTCCCCCGCTCGGAGCGGGCGCCGGCCTCTCTTCACGTTCACGGCTCGTATCTCCTCTCCGAATCTGACTTCTTCGCGAAAGGCCGCCAGCGTCCGAGTAGACGACGGGCCTGCGTACTGGCGTCCATTCGCGGCGAAGTTCGCTCCTCCGCTCCGCCCGAGCCTCCGGGTCGGCTCCGCCTCCGTCGGGCCCGGTCCGACAGCCGCGCTTCGGCCTTGGTGGCTGGCCGGGCTCCGACCGCCCGCTCACCGCGGGCGCCCTGCGGTCCGCCTGGCGCTCGCCTCCCGATATTTCCGGGGCATAGCCCCACGCGCCACCCCCTTTCAATGGTCAAACGCCGCTAAATGTGCCCGTAGCTCCCAGACGTCGGGGAGCGATCGCATAGATTGTGCGCGTTCGTCCTTTCCGCCCCGCGAGCGGCCGGGGGTCCCCGGGCCCACGCCGGCCTGCGCCCGAGGCGCCCCCACCCGAATGTCTCCCCCCTCCGAGGCGCCCTGCTGCGGATGTCTCCCCCCAGCCCCCACTCCGGCGTCAGGCCACCGGCCAACGCCTTTAATGCCCCTGCCATGCAGCGGCAGGACGTCCGCGACCCTCCCCGGGGAGACACTCACCGGGGGGCGCCACCGGAGGGGGAGACGTTCACCGGGGGGCGCCTGTCCGGGGGCCAGTACAGCGCGCTGTTCCACTCGTCCGGGGAGAGCCGGGTCGCGGTTCGCCCGCCCAGCTCCAGCGCCATCACGTCGTCCTCCCCTGCGAGTCGCACTTTGCCGGGGCACAGACGAGCACGATGACGACCTCTGCGCCAGGCGCGACGGGGCGGTCTCCGATGCTCAGAGCGTCATTCACGGCGTTATAGCTGGCGT
This sequence comes from Klebsiella pneumoniae, assembly GCA_945882675.1. Classification (GTDB taxonomy): domain Bacteria; phylum Myxococcota_A; class UBA796; order UBA796; genus CANLGQ01. Next base: position 17,505 of record CAMCWU010000046.1, read on the forward strand.
CGATGCGCGGAGCGACCTCGTGTCGGCCATGCGGACCGGAGAGAGCCTGCGGACGCAGGAGGGCGCGGCCTATGGGCTGTGGAAGATCGGCGATGAGGCTGCCCATACGGCCATCGCCGACGGAGCGAGGGAGGGACTCATCCGGCAACGCACGGCTGAATCGATGCTCAATCCTGCCGCCGCGCGCACCGGACTGCCGTAGGACTCCCTCGTAGACGTGCTCGTGCACGTGCTCGCGGACGTGCTCCGTGGACGTGCTCGGGGACGTTGACGGGAACGAGAACGAGAACGAGAACGAGAACGAGAACGAGAACGAGAACCCACGGGAACGCGATCCGTGCTTCACGCTAAGAACGCCGACTTTCTTGCGATCCGCGCGCAATCGAGGGAGATAGGTGCTTCGTCCCCAGTGAACGCAGCACCTAGCCGTGCCGCGCTCGCGCCCGAAGCACCGCCAGTACGCGGTG
>CAMCWU010000047.1 GCA_945882675.1 Klebsiella pneumoniae
ATCGAGACTTGTGGCGCGCCACTTCGGGTGACGCATGAGGCTCCGCGAACGCCTGGGAGCGAGCCTGCCCGCGGTGGCTCCCGGCGCGGTGTGGATCCACGCGGCGTCCCTGGGCGAGGTGGCGGCGGCCGAGGGCCTGATCGCGCACCTGGACGGCCCCGTGCTGCTCACGGTGGACTCCCCGGTGGGGCTGGAGAGGGCCCGCGCGATAGCCCGCGAGAGGCCCGGGATGGCGGCTGCGATCCTTCCGCTGGACCATCCGTGGACCCTGGCCCCTCTGTGGGCCGACGTGCGACCGCGCGCGCTGATCCTGATCGAGGGGGCATGGTGGCCCGTGCTCGCTCACCTCGCGTCGCGAGCGGGGATCCCCGTGATCCGGGCGAGCGCACGCGTGAGCCGCAGCCGGAGCCTCCCGGGCTACCGGCGCTGGGTATCGGCGACCACCGCCGTCTTCGCCCGCGACCAGGAGCAGGGCGCGTGGCTCGCGGCGCACCAGGACGCGCCGGTGACCGTGCTGGGCGATCTCAAGCTCCTCCGCCCGCTCCCGCCGAACCCGCTCCGCTGGCCGGGGCCGTTCGTCGTCGCCGGCTCGACCCGCCCCGGTGACGAGGCCCGGGTGCTCTCCGCGATCGAGTCGGGGATGCGGATCCTGCTCGCGCCGCGGCACCTCGACCGGGTGCCGGAGATATTCGCGCTCGTTCGTCGGACCGGGAAGAACGCCGTGCTGCGCACCTCGCTGGTGGACGGCGTCGTCCCGCCCGACGCCGACGTCTTGATCCTCGACACGCTCGGCGAGCTCGCCGGGTGCTGGGCGGGCGCCCGCTCGGGCTTCCTCGGCGGGACCTGGGACCCGGCGATCGGCGGCCACTCGCCCTGCGACGCGCTCGCCGCCCGCGTCCCGCTGGTGTCCGGACCCGCGATCTCGGCCCAGGCGCACCTCGCGCGACACCTGAAGGTGTGCCGTAGCATCGAGGAGCTACGCCAGGAGTGGCCCAACCTCTCCGAAGCTGCCGCCCCACCGCTCCCGGATATCCGCCCGCTCCTGACCGCCATCCACGCCGGCCGGCCGGCTCCCGAGGCCTCCCCGCGCCCGTGGCTCGCGCCCCTGGCCCCAGCGGTCGTGGCCCTCGGTGCCGCCCGGCGCGCGGTGCGCCGCACCCTCGCGCCGCGTCCACCCCTGCCGCTCTTCGTCGTCGGTAGCGTCAACCCCCGGGGTCCGGGCAAGACCACCACGGCGCAGTGGTGGGCGCGGGAGCTCGCACGCCGCGGCCACCGGCCCGGGATCGCGGCGCGCGGCGTCGGAGGCGGCCGGGACGGCGCGCGATCGTGGATCCCCGGGGACCCACTCGGCGACGAGGGCACGGTCCTCGCGGCGGGTTCGTTCCCGGTTGCCGTCGGCGCATGGGACGCGAGCTTTCGTGCGCTAGCGTCGCAAAGCTGCGATAGCGTCGTCGTCGACGACGGCTGGGGCCTCCCGGCGCACCGCCTGCTGCTGGTGGTGGACGCCCGGTTCCCCACCGCGCGGGGCGCGCTCCCTGCGGGAGAACGCCGATCGTGGACGCACCACCCCGACGCCGACGGCGCCATCGTCCACCACGCATCCGCCGCGTTCCCGGCTCCGGTCGGATGTCGCGCGGAGCGCCGCTTCGGGCCCTGGCACCGCGGAGACGTCCCGACGGCGCTCCCGGGTGGGCCGCTCGCGGCGTTCGCGGGCCTCGGCCGCTCGGCGGACATCCTCGCCAACCTCGATCAGCCGGCGGAGCTCCTGGCCCTGGCGGACCATGCCACCGCGGATCCAGCGGCGATCCGCGTCTTCGCGCGCGGCCGCCCGCTCGTGTGCACCGCCAAGGACCGCGCGCGCCTCCCGCCCGACCTCGCGGCGGACGTATGGTGGCGGCCCATGTGGCTCGAGGTCGCCGACGCGCCCGAGCGCTGGTTCACCCTGGATGACGCGTGAAGGCCGATCTCCTCGTCGTCGGAGCGGGCGTCGTCGGCCTCACCGCCGCGCTCGAAGCCCGCAGGCGCCACCCAGGCGCATCGATCGTGGTCCTCGACAAGGAGGCCGCGGCCGGCGCGCATGCATCCGGGCGGAACAGCGGCGTGCTGCACGCTGGCTTCTACTACGCAGCGGATAGCTTCAAGGCCCGCTTCTGCCGCGAGGGCAACCTCGCGTGGACCGCGTGGTGCGACGAGCGCGGCCTCCCCATCCGCAAGTGCGGCAAGCTCGTCGTCGCCAGGTCCGAGGCCGATCTCGCCGGGCTGGACGAGCTGCTCCGCCGCGCCGCGGTCAACGGCGTCCCCCTCGAAGCCATCTCGGCGGACGACGCCCGCCGGATCGAGCCGAGAGCACGGACGTTCGTGCGGGCTCTGTGGTCGCCTTCCACCTCGTCGGTGGACGCGGGCGAAGTGATGGCATCCCTCGCGGAAGAGGCGGTCCGGAGCGGCATCACGTTCCTCACGGGCACGCGCTGGCTCGCCCCCGGCCGCACGAGCGCGGGACCGATCGACGCCGGCTACGTGTTGAACGCGGCTGGCCTGTACGCCGACCGCATCGCGCACGCCCACGGCTTCGGTGCGGGCAGGGTGATCCTGCCATTTCGGGGACTCTACCTGTACGGCGACGACGACGCGCCTCCGCTGCACACCCTCGTCTACCCGGTGCCCGACCTCGGAATGCCCTTCCTCGGCGTACATTGGACGGTCGACGTCCACGGCCACAGCAAGATCGGCCCCACCGCGCTCCCCGGCATGTGGCGCGAGCAGTACGGCGGCCTCTCGGGGTTCTCGGCCTCCGAGGCGATCTCCGCCGCCACGGTCCAGGCGTGCCAGCTCGCTACGGACGCCGGTTTCCGCCGCCTCGCCCGCGAGGAGGTCGGGAAGTGGTCGCGGTCCGGCCTGGTCGCCCGCGCGTCGCAGCTCCTCGATGGCGTCGATCCTCGACAGTTCCGGGTGTGGGGCCGCCCCGGCATCCGCGCCCAGCTCTTCGACACGCGCACCCGGCGCCTCGAGATGGACTTCGCCGTCGAGGGCGACGAGCGGAGCCTCCACGTGCTCAACGCCGTGTCGCCCGCGTTCACCTGCGCCATCCCGTTCGCGCGCTGGCTCATCGACCAGACCGCGCTCAAGTGAGCCGTGAAGCCGACATCCTCGCACTCCGCCCGCTGCTGGAAGGCGTGGAGGCGCGCCTCGACCGCAACGCACGCGTAGCGTCGGACCCCGTGCGGTTCCCGCGACGGTACACCGACCCCGTGGACCAGGAGATCGCCGGGTTCGTCGCGTCCGCCTTTGCCTATGGCCGGGTGACGCTGTTCCTCCCGGTCCTGGACGCGATCTTCGCCGTGCTGGACGCCCGCGGCGGTCCCGCAGCGTTCACACGGAGCTTCGACCCGCGCGACCCGGACCCGTTCGTCGGCCTGTACTACCGGTTCTACGCGGGCTCCGACCTCGTGCTGCTGTTCGCGGCGCTCCGGATCCGCCTCGAGCGGGCGCCGACCCTCGAGCCCGGACCGGGCCCCGTCGCCGACGCGCTGGACAGGTTCGTGGTCGATCTCCGCGTGGCCGCCGTAGACGCCGCCGCACGCTGGGACCTCCCATCCGCGAGCCCGCCCGGCTTCCGCTACATGGCGGCTTCGCCCGGCGACGGGTCCGCCAGCAAGCGGCTGAACCTGTGGGTCCGCTGGATGGTCCGCTCGGACGCCGTGGATCTCGGCGTGTGGACGCGCCTGCGGCCCCGCGACCTGGTGATCCCGCTCGACACCCACGTCGCGCGGATCTCCCGGTTCCTCGGGCTCACCGCGCGGAAGGACACGAGCTGGCGCACCGCGGCAGAGGTCACCGCCGCGCTCGCCGTGCTCGACCCGGAGGATCCCGTGCGGTACGACTTCGCGCTGGCACACCTCGGGATCTCGGGCTCGTGCCTGGGATACCGGGCGATCGACGTCTGCGCCGCCTGTCCGCTCGACCCCGCCTGCCGCGCCGGCTAGACCACCGGGGGGTGGCCATGCCGGACGGTGAAAAGCGCGAGATCGACCGGGAGCTGCGCGCCCTCCTCGTCTGCCCGGTGTGCCGGGGAGAGCTCGAGGATCGGCCGGACGCGCTCGTGTGCTCCGCCGACCGGCTCGCGTTCCCCGTGGTGGACGGCGTGCCGTACCTGATCCTCGAGACCGCTCACAAGCTCGGGGACGCCTGATGCGCGTGCTGCACCTCGACTCCGGCCGCGAGCTCCGCGGCGGGCAGCACCAGCTCCAGCTCCTGGTGGACGGCCTTCAGCGCCGCGTGGGCCAGGCGCTCGCGGTCCCGCGCGAAGCCCCGCTCCGCATTGCGCTTCAGGGCTGCGTGATGTTCCCGGCGAGCTACCGCGGTCCCATGGGCGGCATCACCGAGATCTCCCGGATCATCCGGCGGTTCGAGCCGGACATGGTGGTCGCCCACACCAGCCGCGCACACGGCGTCGCGGTGCTCGCGACCCGGCTCCCGGTGGTGGTCCACCGTCGCGTGGACTTCGTCCCGCGCCAGCTCTCCCGCTGGAAGTACGCGGCACCCGCCGGCTTCGTGGCGGTCAGCGACGCCGTCGCGGACGTCCTGCGGTCCACCGGCGTTCCCGCGTCCCGCATCCGGGTTGTCCACGATGGCGTGGACCCGGCACCATGGCGGGATCCCGCTCCGATCCGGCCGATTCAGCTCCCGGACGGCGTCCCGTGGATCCTCGCCGCCGGCGCGCTCGTGGCGCACAAGGGGCACGCGACGCTCGTGCGCGCGCTGGTCCAACTCCCGGGCTGGCACCTGGTGATCGCGGGCCGCGGTCACCTCGCGGCGGCGCTCCTCGACCAGGCGCGGGCGCTCGGCGTCGCGGACCGGGTGCGCCTGATCGGCCACCGCGCCGACCTGCCGGGGTTGATCGCCGGCTGCGACGTGTTCGTCCACCCCTCGTTGCAGGAGGGCCTGGGCCAGGTGGTCGCGGAAGCGCTCGTCACGGGCGCGCGGATCGTCGCCAGCCGGGCCGGGGGGATCCCGGAGATCCTCGGTGATCGCGGCGTCCTGGTCGAGCCGGGCGACCCGGGCGCGCTCGCCACGGCGATCCGCCGGGCCGCGACGCTGCCGAAGTTCCGCGCGGAGATCCTGCCGGTGGACAATATGGTAGCAGGAACGCTGGATGCGTGGCGGGACCTGGTCCCGGCCGCGTTCAGAAGTTGATCCGCCGCATCACGAACCGCGGCAGCATCCGGATCACGAGCATGATCCAGCCCCAGATCCACGGCGCGTAGATCATCGGCGACTTCCGGTCGATCGCGCGGAGCACCTGCGCGGCCACGGCGTCGGGCTCGCCCGCGAACGGCGGCGGCTTCAGGCCCGTCGTCATCGCGGTCTTCACGAAGCCCGGCTTCACGCAGATCGTGACCAGCCCCTGGCTCCGGTACTTGTGGTCCAGGCTCTCGAGGTAGTGCGACAACCCGGCTTTCGACGCACCATAGATCCCGACGGGCTTCCGCCCGCGATCGCCCGCGACCGACGAGAACACCACGAGCGTCCCGCCGCCCTTCGCGAGCAGCCGCTTCCGCGCGTGCTCGCACCAGGCGACCGTGTTCGCGAAGTTCGCCGTGCACAACCGCAGGGCGCGCTCGGTGTCGGCCTCCAACTGGTCCTGGGTGCCGAACAGGGCCGCCGTGTTCACGACGAGGTCGAGCTTCCCGCCGAGGGCGGCCTCCGCGGCGTCGAAAGCGGCCGCGAACCCGTCCGGCTGCTCGAGATCGCACACCACCGTCGTCACCGCAGCGGCGCCGCGCTGGCGCAGATCCTCTGCCGACCGGTCGAGGCTCGCGCCCTCCCGCCCGAGCAGCGCGATGTGCGCCTTGCGGCCGGCCAGCAGGCGCGCCAGCGACCGGCCCATCCCGCCGGTTCCCCCCAGGATCGCGACGTTCACGAGCGCACCTCAGTCATGATCGGGGCCCTGTGCCGGGTCGGCGGGCGAGCCGTCCGGGTTGGTCGGCGGCGGCTCCGGCGGCGGGCCGTGCCCGTGGCCGTCGTCCGAGGGAGCGAGGTAGCCGAGCGCCTCGAGCAGCGCCAGATCGTCGGCGGCCGCGGCCGCCATCACGTCGGCCTCGTCCGGAGGCGGGTCGAACACCGTCCCCGGCACGAGCGTGATGCTCATCGCCGAGGACGTCCAGCCCCATGCGCCGTCCGACGTCGGGCCCATCGGCAGATCCTGCCCTCCGCGCTGGATCTTCGCGCCCTTGGGGTCGGCCTCCGCCTCGAACCGGACGAACAGGACCCCGCCCGTGGGCTTCGTCCCGGGCGCCCACGACAGCGACATCCCGTCCGGCGCGAGCGTGACGGTGCCGATGTCCTCCTTCGTCTTCTTCGGCTTCTCTCCCCACTCTTCGTTGGCCCGCACCGCGATTGTCCGCTCCGGCTCGAGCACGTCCGCGAACACGGCCTTGGCCGGGAGCTGGATGACGTACGGGTCCTTGTCGACACGCACGACGCTGACCTTCACGCGCCAGCCCGGGCCGACCGGCATCTCGTGGGCCACGCCGAGCGCCGTGCGGTACGCCGTGAGATCGGCGGTCGCCGCCAGGTTCTGCTTCTCTCCGGGGTCGGTCTTCAGGTCGTACAGCTCCTCCTGGCCGGTGCCCGACCACAGGATGTACTTGTGGTCGTTCGTCACCACGCCCCAGCGCTCGAAGCTGTAGCGCAAGTGCGCCACGCCGATCGGCCGGTTCGCGAAGTCTGCGGCCGGCTTCCCGTCGATCAGCGGGCGGAGCGAGAAGCCGTCGAGCGCCTCCGGCAGCGCCGACTGCGGGAACGCTACATAGTCGTAGATCGTGGGCGCGATATCCGCGAGAGTGACCGGCGTATCCAGCTTCTGGCCTTCCGGCAGGCCGACGCCCGGCCGCACCGCGAGGACGACGCGCGTGACCTCGTCGTACAGCGTGTGGTTGTGCTCGAAGGTGCCGTGCTCCCAGAACTCCTCGCCGTGATCCGAGTGGATGACCATCAGCTTGCGCCCCGGCATGGCGTCGACCTGCGCCATCAGGCGGCCGAGCTGCTGGTCCATGAACGCCATCTCGCCGTCGTACAGGCCCTCGATGTGCGCCTTCCGCTGATCGGGAAGGTTGCCGTCCTTGTTCCAGTCGATCGCCTGCCAGCGGTTGAACTTCTTCGGCAGGTCCGGGTCCGGGTCCTCCACGAACTTGTCGTGGAACTCGCCCGGCGCGTTGTACGGGATGTGCGGGTCCATCACGTGCAGGAACATGTACGTGTCGCGGTCCTGGTGGTGGTCCAGCCATTCGAGCGCGCGATCCACCTGCTGATCCGCCTTCGCCGTGCCGTCGAACACCCACGTGTCGAACCCGTCGTCGAAGTCGAAGCGGGGGACCAGGTGGACGTTCGCCACGAACCCGGCGGTCGCGAAGCCCTGCTCCTGGAACACGGCGCCGATATTCTTGGCCCCCACCGCCTGCAACGGGTACTGCCCCGTCGTGGCAGTCCGGAAGCTCGGCCGCGTGCGCGGGGCGGGCGCCCAGGCGCGCGTGAAGATCGCGGACTCGCCCAGCAGCCGGTCGAGGTTCGGCGTCGTCGCGCGATCGTAGCCGTACACACCCCAGTGGTCGGGCCGCGTCGTGTCCATGCCGATGACGATGACGTGGCGCGGCTCGCCCTTCGGGTGGCCCCAGATCGTCGGAGAGCCGAGGAACACCCAGTCGAAGTTGGCGTTCGCCGTGGCGGCGGAGGCGGGGTCCGCTGCCGTTTCCGTGACCAGGCGCACCACGACCTTCTTCCCCTTGAAGGAGTCAAGGTTCGCGCGCCAGTTCTTGAAGTCCGCCCCGACCGCCGCGAGCGGGTAGCGGTCCACCACGGTCTCGACGCCGTCGGCGACGACCACGAGCTTGACGGCCGCTCCATCAGATTCGAAGCCGAACATGGGCGACGGCTCGAGCGCCACCCAGGCCTCGAACATGGCGCCGTTGTCGGGGATCTCGATGTCCCACTCGGCGATACCCGGCGCGGGCAGCAGCATGCCGTCGCGCGTGTGGTCGGCGAGCGTGAGCGACGTGCGCGTGAAGTCGATCGGCTTCATCTGCGCTTCGTCGAAGTTGTGGCGCTTGACCGCATTCTCTACGCCGGAGTACGAGATCCGGACCTCCGCCGGTGGTCCCGGGTTCGAGATCACAAGCTTCCCGTCCTTGATCCGCCAGGTCTTGCCGAAGCTCGACACGGCGTCGCTCTCCGAGAACGCGACACGCTGGCCGTCTACCGTGACCACGACGCCGGTGGGCGCGAAGCCGCGGGTCTCGCCCGTGATCGAGAACGGCAGCACGCCCTTGAAGACGCGGGAGCGCTTCTTGCGCTTGCCGGCCTTCGAGTCGTCCTCCTCCACCTGCACGACGAACGACTGCGCGGGGTCGAGGCCGGGGGGCAGCGCGAGGGAGGGCAGGGTGTACCGGCCTTCCTTGAGGAACAGCTGCCAGACCGGACCGGCGCCGGTGGCTTCCAGCTTCGGGTCCGCGGATCGTTCGCGCGCGACGATCGGCGCCGTGGCCTCCCCGCCGCACGTGCAGGCGGTAAGGGACACGAGCGCGAATGCCGCGGCGAGCGCCGAGCCCAGCGCGAAAGTGAGTTGAACGGGGGACGGGGGGGTGCGGTTGTTCATGGCGGGCCGCATATAATCCGAGGCAGCGCGCCGGGCACGGCGACGAACCTGCGGGGGGGACAGCGCAGATGACCAGCGGAACGACCCGGACCGACACCACTCCCATCGTCGTGGCCACCTGGGCCCTTGCCCTCCACGGCGGGGGAAGATTGGCCAGCGACCAGTGGATTCGAGAGGCGTGCGTGGATGTCGCGAGCACCGAGGACCCGACCTCCGGGGCGGCCGCAGCCGAGGCTCTGGTGGCCGCCGTGCGCGAGCGGCTCACTGGCCCGGACCCGGCGGCGGTCCTCGCGTTCGCGCGGGAGATCTGGGGTGATGCGTCGGCCGATCTCGGCGACGGTATCCGGGAGGAGCGCGTCCAGCGCGTCCGGCGCTACCAGTTCGAGCGCAACCTGCCGTGGCTGGCCCGGATCTGGGAGCGAGATGGCGCGGGAGACGTCCGCCCGATCTGGCTGATCGTCGAGCGGTTCACGGAAACGGTGGTGGCCATGGACCCGAACCCGTGGGACGAGATCGAGGAGCTCCGCCGGTTCCCGGTGGAATCGTTCCAGGCACTGTGGGAGCTGGAGGCGTGCGCGTCCGTCCGCGTCGACTGACCGTCGGCGGGAGGTGTCAAAGCGGTGTCGGGCCGCTGACCCGGGTGTGGGGGAGGGGTTAAGCTGGCTCTCCAACGGGCCGGCCCCCCGACATCTCGTGGGGCCTGCCCGCACCAGGAGGCGTTCATGCAGCCGTTTGCCGAAATGGCCGAGCTCGGGCACGAGCAGGTCGCGTTCTGCCGTAACGACGACGTCGGGCTCCGCGCGATCATCGGGATCCACAACACGGTCCTCGGGCCTGCCCTCGGCGGCTGCCGCCTCTACGACTACGCTTCGGAAGCGGATGCGCTCCGGGACGTTCTGCGGCTCTCCCGCGGCATGACCTACAAGGCGGCGGTCGCGGGCCTCGATCTCGGCGGCGGCAAGGCCGTCATCATCGGCGATCCGAGCATCAAGTCGGAGGGACTGTTCCGCGCGTTCGGCCGTCACGTCGAGTCGCTCGGCGGCCGGTACATCACGGCGGAGGACATGAACACGAACGTGGAGGACATGAACCACATCGCGCGCGAGTCGCGGTTCGTGACGGGCGCCGGCGCGCACCTCGGCGGCTCGGGCGATCCCTCGCCGGTGACCGCGTGGGGCGTGTTCCACGGCATCCGCGCCTGCCTCGAGGTCGTGTACGGCAGCAGCGATCTCACGGGCCGCACGGTCGCGATCCAGGGCGTCGGCAACGTCGGCAAGCACCTCGCACGCTACCTGCACGAAGCCGGCGCGAAGCTCGTGTTCGCGGACATCAACCCGCGTAACATCGAGTACGCCATGGCCCAGTACGGCGGCACGGTCGTAGAGGGCTCGGACTGGTACAAGGCGTCGTGCGACGTGCTCGCGCCGTGCGCCATCGGCGGCATCGTCAACGCCCGCACGATCCCGCACGTCCGCGCGCCCATCATCTGCGGCGGCGCGAACAACATCCTCGAGAGCGAGGAGCGCGACTGCGAGGCCCTCGCCGAGAAGAAGATCACCTACGCGCCCGACTATGTCGTCAACGCGGGCGGCCTCATCTCGGTGTACAGCGAGCTCAAGAAGTTCCCGCACCAGAAGGCCATGGACGACGCCGGGAACATCTTCAACACCATCAAGAAGGTGCTCTTCCGCGCGCAGTCGGAGGGCGTCTCGACGATCGTGGCGAGCAACCGGATCGCGCAGGAGCGCATCGAGCAGGTCGCGAAGATCGGCCGCCTGCGCATCGGCGCGTAGGTGGAGATCGCCGTCGTCCCCGACGGTGGGGCCCAGTCCGCCTGGACCATCCACACCGACGTGTTCGACGGCCCGCTCGATCTGCTGCTGTACCTGGTCAAGCGCGAGGGCATCGATCTGCGCGCACTGGCCGTCGCGCGGATCGCGGACAGCTACCTCGCGTACCTGGAGCGCATGCGCGAGCTGAACCTGTCCGTGGCGGGGGATTACCTCGTGATGGCGGCTTCGCTCGTGCACCTCAAGTCGCTGGAGCTCATGCCCCGGCTGCCGACGGCGCTGGAAGAAGAGGAAGATCCACGCGAAGCGCTCGCCAACCGCCTGGCCGACTACCAGCGGTACAAGGAGGCGAGCGAGGCCCTCGAGCTCCGGCCCATGGTCGGCCGGGACGTGTTCACGCGCGTGCCCCTCGACCCGGGTGATGCGCCGGAGGGACCCGTGGAAGCCGGGATCGACGCCTTCGGGCTCCTCGATCTGTACTTCGAGATCCTCCATCGCGAGCCCCCGCGTCTGCCCACGTTCAAGCTCGGGATCGACGCGATCGACTTCGGCGCGACCTGCCGCCGCGTCGTCGCCGCGCTGATGTCGGGCGGCTTCGAGCTCGGCGGGTGGCTGCGGGACCTGCCCACGCGGGCGGAGCGAGTCATCGCGTTCATCGCCGTGCTCGAGATGATGCGGCAGGGCTGGATCGACGTGGAGCAAACCCGCCACCTCGGGCCCGTGGCGCTCACCACGCGCGTGGACCTCGCCACCGTGGACATGACCCGCGTGACGGGCTGGGTGGAAAAATCCGGAGCGCCCGGTGCCTGACGGCGATCTCCACCTCTTTCCGAGCGGCGTATCGCCCGATCTGGTGGCAGCCGTGGAGGCCCTGCTGTTCGCGGCGGGCGACCCCACCACGACCGCCCAGCTCGCCGCCGCGCTGGACGCGGATCCGGCGCAGGTGAAGCTCGCGCTGCACGCCCTGGCCACCCTGCGGGAGCGCCCCACGTCCGGCGTCACGCTGGAGGAGGTCGCGGGAGGCTGGCAGCTCCGTACGGCGGCGCGGTTCGGCGGCGCGGTGCTCCGCCTGCGCGGCACCAAGCCGTCCAGGCTCTCCCGCGCGTCGGTAGAGGTGCTGGCGCTCGTGGCGTACCGCCAGCCGGTGACCCGCCACGAGCTCGAGCAGCTTCGCGGCGTGGACTCGGGCGGCGTGGTGAAGAGCCTGCTCGACCGAGGCCTCATCCGCGTCGCCGGCCGCCGCGACGAGCCGGGGAAGCCGCTCGAGTACCGCACCACGCCGGCGTTCCTGGAGCTGTTCGCGCTCTCCGATCTCGGCGACCTGCCCACCCTGCGCGAGCGCTCCGACCTCGACGGTCAGGGGTAGGGGGCCGGACGTCCGCGAACGTCCGTGACGGCCCACTCTCACGCTACAAACTGGACTCCAGGCCGGCACGCTTCCTGCGAGGATCGGTGGGTGAGGGCCCGGGCGGCGTCGTGCATCCGGCACGGCGCCCGTCCGCCCGCCAGGACGACGTGATGGCCGACAAGACCGAGAGCAGCGCGAAAGAGCGGGAGCATCTGCTGGGGCTCCTCAAGAGCTACCGCACCGGTATGTTGACGACGATGGACGCGGCCAAGGTGTTCCACGCCCGTCCGATGCAGATCGCCCGTGTGGACGAAGACTGCGCGATCTGGTTCATGACCGGCACGGACTCCGGCAAGGTCGACGAGATCGAGGCCGACCCGCGCGTCTCCGTCACGCTGCACTCCCTGTCCGCGGACGTCGCCCTGGCGGGCGACGCCGGCCTCGTGCGCGACCGCGAGCTCATCAAGCAGCTCTGGAGCGAGCCCTGGCGCGTGTGGTTCCCGGACGGCCCGGACGACCCGACGATCGTGCTCGTGAAGGTCCTGCCGGACCACGCCGAGTACTGGGACCGCTCGGGCGGGAAGGGCGTCCGGTACATGTTGAGGGCGGCCCGGGCATACCTCGCGGGCACTCGGCCACACGGCACGCCCCCGAAAGAGCACGCGTTCGTCGAGAAGCTCTGAGCACCTGGATCGCGGAGGGCGCGCCCGATCGGCTGCCGCGAGAGAAGGGCAGTATTTGACCTTTGAAGCGCTTTCCCGTGAGAATCGGGGCTCTCGCGTCCGAAGCGCGGGAGCTTTTTTTCCGCTCTTGCCCTTCCCGCGCCTCTCCAAACGTGCGAACTACGGCGCGACGGTGGAACAACCGCACCTGGAGACACAATGCGCAACCTCATGATCTTCGCCCCCCTCCTCGCCCTCTTCGCTTGCGGCGGCGCCGATCCGGCCCAGGCTTGCGAGGACTACCTCGCGGCGGTCGAGACCTGCTACGCCGACGCCACGGTCGAGATGGGCGACATGTCCGCGGCCTGCGCCGGCCAGGACGAGCTCACGGGTGACGCCGCCTCGGCGTCGGCCGACATCTTCAACTGCTACGCGGACGCCTACAGCGCCGGCGACTGCACGACCGCCGAAGGCATCACCGCGGTGTCCGACGAGATGACCGCCTGCGCCACGGCCGCGCTGTAGTACGGCGCGGTGCCCCCATGGGCACCGCACACGAGAGACGGCTCCGATCGCAAGATCGGGGCCGTTTTTTTTTGTCCCCACGTGCGTGACCTCGCGTTAGGCTCTGCGCGTCGGAATTGCACCGACGGTACCGTGGCCGCACGTCGTGATGACGGACGCCAGGAGAGGTCTCGATGGATCCCGAGCAGGAAGCGCTCGAGCGTGGCGCTCGGATGCGCCTGGCGAAGCTGCTGGCGCGACGCGGAGTGGCCTCCCGGCGTGAGGCAGAGGAGATGATCGCCGCTGGCGACGTGACGGTGAACGGCGTCGTGGCCGAGATCACCACGTCGGTCGACCCGGTGAACGACGTCGTGAAGGTCGGCGGCAAGCTGCTGCCGAACCCGCCGCCGAAGGTGTACTTCCTGCTGTACAAGCCGAAGGGGTACATCACCGGCCGCGACGATCCGGAGGGCCGGCCGAGCGTCCTCGACCTGCTCGCGGACATGCCGATCCGCGTGGAGCCCGTGGGTCGCCTCGACTTCGACACCGAAGGCGCGCTGCTGCTCACGAACGATGGCGATCTCGCGCACCAGCTCACCCACCCGTCGCACGAGGTCCCGAAGCGCTACCTCGCCAAGGTGTACCGGACGCCGAGCGACGCCGACCTCGTCCAGATCCGCAAGGGCGTGTTCCTCGAGGACGGCAAGACCGCCCCCGCGAAGGTCCGCGTCCTCGACAAGACCGACAAGGACAACGCGTGGGTCGAGATCACGGTGACGGAGGGTCGCTACCGGCTGATCCGCCGCTTGTTCGCCCAGCTCGGCCACCCGGTGAGCAAGCTCCGGCGCGAGTCGTTCGCCACGCTGTCCATCCGCGGCATGGAGCGCGGCGAGCTGCGCCCGATCACGGGAGACGAGCTGGAGCGCGTCCGCGCGCTGGCGGAGGGCCGCAAGCCCGAGAAGGCTGCGTTCAAGCGCGGCAAGGGCTTCGCGAAGCCCAAGCTCACCGATCGGCCCAAGAAGCGGCGCCGTCGCCTTGACGTCTCCTGAAGACGCGCTACATGGTGGGGGCGGACGGAGAGAGTCTCTCCGGTTCGCACCACCCGGGTTTGACGCGGGGTGGAGCAGTCAGGTAGCTCGTCGGGCTCATAACCCGAAGGTCGTAGGTTCAAATCCTGCCCCCGCAACCACTACGCCGATCCTCCTCACGGAGGGTCGGCGTTCGTGTTTCCGCTGTTCGTGTTCGAGGGATCTGCGCTCCGCAGCCCCGGTCCGGACGGTCCGCTAGATCTCGGCGAGCATCTTCACGCCGTGCACCCAGCTCAGGTACACGACGTGAAGCAGGCGTTGCATCGTCTGAACCCCGGCGTCCTCCGACCGGGCGCCGAGCAGGAGCCGCGTCCGGGCCATCCGCTCGTCCGGCGTGAACATGGCGATCGCCTTGTCGATGCTGTCGACGGTCAAGTCGCGCGGGCTGACGCCGTCCACCTGGACCGCGCCGAGCCAGAGCAGCAGGCCCAGGCACAGGTTCGGCTCCTGGCCGCCGGCCGCGCCGATCAGCAGCGCGTGGAAGATCTGGTCGGTGTCGACCTGGACGGAGCTGAGCCACGAGCGCCGGACCGTCCGGACGAGGGGGGTCTTCAGCTCGAACCGCCCGCGTGCGCGGAGGGCAGCGATGGGCTTGCCCGTGTACTTGTGGCGCTCGATCGTCTGGAGCGCGAGCATGCCGCCGACGCGATCGCCAGGTTCCAGACGGTTGATGAGCCAGGCCTCCCCGCCGGCCGAGACCGGCCAGGGTAGCCAGGTCATGCAGCCGTAGGCCTCCGGCCGGATCCGGGCGGGGCAGCCGGCGCACTCGTCCGCGCGCTTGGCGAGGGGCGCGATCTCCATCGTGATGGCTTCGGCCGTGGCTTCGAAGGTGCCGTCCGCGCCCGTGAAGACGCCGTACACCTTGCGCGTCTGGACGCCCTCGGTTCGGGCGAGCTCGGTCATCCGGAACAGGTTCTCGCGCAGGCGAAGCATCTTCAGGAGCTGGAAGCAGCCTTCCAGCGTGCGCCCACCCCCGAAGCTGCGCTTCGGCTTGCAGTCGTAGTGGACGAAGAGCGCCGCGGCTTCGAACTGCGAGATCTCGTAGTCCTGGGTGAGATCCTCTTCCGCCGGCTCGAACCCGTCGTCTGGCGCGAGCGACGGGGGCACCGTGATGATCGGCGCGCGGTGCGCGCGCTCGCCAGCGGGGGCCGGGGAGAACTCCCGCCGGTCCGACGCCGGTGTGGCGTCCGGCGCGCGCGGCCTCGGGTCCGCGGGGCGGGGCGCGCTGGCCGGGGTCGTGGCGGTCCGCGGGGCGACGGTGGTGGGGGTCGGCGCTGCGGAGGGCGCGGCCGCCCGCGACACCTGCTGGACAGGCGTGGCGCGCGGCGAATCGAAGCGCGGAGTCTCCAGGCGCGGAGCCTCGGGGAGCTCTGCGCGGCGGGTGGACGGCCGGGTCTCGATGGATCGCGCGGGGTCCGCCCGGGAGTCCGGGTACGGCTCCTCCGTCGCGAACGTGGGCTCGGACGGCGCGGTCGGCACGGTCGGCGCCCGCACCGCCCCGGGGGGCGAGCGCGGCGTAGCGGAAGGATCCGGAGGGGTGGCCTGACGGGGGGGGAGCGCGCTGCGGGCCGAGTGGAGCAGGCGCATCGGCCGCCGGCGGGCCCTGGAGCGCTGCCGCAGCGCGCGACGCGACGCCGCGGGCCCAGTCGGGGACGATGGACTTGGGCCCCGCTTTGCCGGGCTGCTGCGGAGCGAGGCGGTCGGCGAGCGCCTGCCCGCGTTCGTCGCGGCCGGCGATCCGCGGCGCGGCGCGGCCCAGCCGATCGGCTTCGCCGGGTCCGGCCGGCTCGAAGCTGGGCGTGGCCTCCCGGTGGGCCATCCCCCCGCTGCGCTGCGGGTGCGAGAGGCCCGGCGGGACGCTCGCCAGCGCGGGGCCGGATCGCGGGCCTGGCACCGACGACGGCGCGGGAGTGGCTGCAGGGGGAGCCGTGTGCGTCTGGGCGTGCCGCGTCAGCGGCGGCGAGTCCGGGTCGAGCGCGGGCAGCCGCGAGAAGACGTCGCGGATCGCCGCCGCGAGGGCTTCCGCGGTCGCGTACCGCTCCTCCCGCCGGTAGGCGGATGCCTTCAGGATCACCGGGACGAGCGCGGGGTGCACGCCCTCCAGCAGGGAGTCGTCCTGCGCGGCGGCGAAGAGCTCGAGCGTCGTCCGATTCGTGAGCAGCGTGAACAGCGACGCGCCGAGCGCGTAGATGTCCGCGCGGGAGTCCACCGCCTTCGCGTTGTTCCGCTGCTCCGGAGCCATATACCCGAGCGTCCCGATGACGGCGCCGGTGCGCGTCATGGCGGGCATGGCGTCTGCCTGGTCCGTGAGCCGCGCGATGCCGAAGTCCGACATCTTGCAGACGCCGTCGCCCGCCACGAGGATGTTGTGCGGCTTGACGTCCCGGTGGATGACGCCCTTGGCGTGCGCCGCCGTGATCCCAGCGCAGCTCTGGATGAGGACCTGGGCCGCGAGGCGCTCCGGCATGGGCCCCCAGCGATCGAGCCAGTCCACCACGGAGCCGTTCTCGCACAGCTCCATCACGATGAACGGATGGTTGCCTTCGACGCCGAGATCATACACCCGGACGATATGCGGGTGCTCGAGCAGGGCCATCGTCTGGGCCTCCGACTGGAACCGCTGGCGCAGGCGCGCGCGCTTGCCGTACTCCGTAGAGAGCAGCTTGATCGCCCGCCATACCTTGAGCCGATGGTCGTAGCCACGGTAGACCGTAGCCATTCCGCCCTCGCCGATCGGGGCGACGAGGGTGTATCGGCCAGCCGCCAGATTGTCGGGGGGAGTGTCGGAGCTCATGGTTCTTGGGCGCCTACGCTATCACCGTCTGCCGTGACGCGCTGAACTACCGCGCCCGGCGACGGAAGCCGAGCGCGACGATCGCGGCGAGGCTGAGCAGCAACGATGCCGGGGAACCCAGGCCCTGCGTGGCAGTGCACCCCAGACCATAGCCGTACGTCGGCTCGGTGGGCGTGTTCGACGCGGCCGCTCCGCCCGGATCGAGGAAGTCTGGCACGCCGTCCCCGTCGGAGTCGTCCGTGCCCTCCGCGCCGTCGCCCGCACCGTCCCCGTCCGAGTCGGGGTCTAGGTAGTTCGGGAGCCCGTCCCGGTCGAAGTCGGCCGCGCCCTCCACCAGCGTGGGGACGGTGTCGTTGTCGTCGTCGTCGTCCACTGCGTCGATGAGGCCGTCCCCATCCGTGTCCGTGGGCGACGACAGATCGCCGACCTCCGCCGCGTCCGGGATCCCGTCGAGATCGCTGTCGCCGACCGAGGGATTCGTCCCGATCGCGCGCTCCTCGCCATCCGTCAGGCCGTCGGAGTCGGCGTCCCCGACCGAGGGATCGTCCCCGTCGGTGAAGCCGTTGCAGTCGTTGTCGATGTTGTCCCCCTGCACCTCGATCGCGCCGGGGCTCACGCTCGCGTTCGCGTCGTCGCAGTCGCAGGCGGCGCCCCAGGCGTCGGCGTCGGCGTCGGCCTGGTCGGCGTTCGCGTCCGACGGGCAGTTGTCACAGACGTCCGGGATGCCGTCGGCGTCGGCGTCCACATCATCGGCGTCGTCGGGGCAGGGGTCGAGGGGGTCGGTCTCGCCGTCACCATCCGTGTCGAGAGTGAGCACGTAGATCGTACCCGGAACGCCGGCTCTCGCGAGGGTGAGCACGCCGTAGCCGGGGGGCCCGTCGTCCACGGACCGCTCGAGGGTGCCCTTGTCCTCCGCGAACACGA
>CAMCWU010000048.1 GCA_945882675.1 Klebsiella pneumoniae
GAGACCGGCGCGCCCATCTGGTGGTGGAGGACCGCGAGCCCGCCCGGCGACTGCCGCCTCCTGCCCAACGGCAACCTGCTGATGATCTCGAACTATGAGGGTTGGGAGTACGATTTGCTCGGCCGGGCCGTGAAGCATTACGGCACCTACTGGTCGTGGGCCGGCGACTTCGTGCGGATCGGGTTCGACGGCTTGAACCACGAGCTCGCGGCGGACGGCGACGACTTCCTCGCGATCGACGACGGCGCGACGGTGGCGCCCGCATATCCGGAGACGTACGCCGACCCGGACGTCCTCGCGCCCGCGGTCATCTCGGATCCACGGATCGTCTCGTTCGACGCCCGCGGAGACACGCTGCGGGTCCTTCCGCTCTCGCAGATCCTGGACACCAGCCGGATCGGCTTCGATTCGCTCGACGGCAGCGAAGACGGGCAGGACTGGGCGCACGCGAACGGGCTGATCCGCGACCCGTCGGACGGCGGCCTGCTGGTCTCCGTCCGCCACCAGGATGCCGTCGTGAAGCTGGATGCGGACTGGAATATCGCCTGGATCCTGGGCACCCCCGCGGGATGGGTCGCGCCGTGGACCGACTACCTGCTCACGCCGATCGGAGAGGGCTTCCGCTGGCAGTACCATCAGCACGCGCCGGAGCTCGCCGCAGACGGTACGCTCGTGTTGTTCGACAACCAGTTCCATGGGCACAACCCCTACGAGCCGGAGACCAATCGACCGCCGAGCCGGGTCGTGGGCTACCGCGTGGA
Organism: Klebsiella pneumoniae; assembly: GCA_945882675.1. Lineage (GTDB taxonomy): Bacteria > Myxococcota_A > UBA796 > UBA796 > CANLGQ01. The sequence goes on from CAMCWU010000048.1 coordinate 762, forward strand.
CGAGGACGCGCGCACCGTCGAGCAGGTCTTCGCGTTCTGGAAGACGGTGACCGGCCCCCTGTACTCGGACGCCCTCGGTGACGCGGACGTCCAGCCGATCACTGGGAATATCCTCGCCGATTTCGGCTTCCTGGACGATGAGAACGGCATCGAGCACGCGGCGCTCGGGTGGGGGCGCAAGGCGGTGCGGCTCGTGGAGTTCGCGGCGGACGGGGACGTGGTGCTCGACATCCGGCTCCGGAGCGACATCGACGCCGAGCCGGACGGCTGGCGGGCCTACCGTGCCGAGCGGCTGCCTGCGCCGTGGGCAACTTCCGGACCGTCCGCGGGACGGTGGGTCGAGTAGCCTCGAAGCCCCGGAATCGCCGGGGGCCTTCCGCCCGCCCCTGACGGCCTCTAGGATGGCGGCGCACCTGATGGAGTGTCCATGCCGTCGTTCTCGGATCTGGAAGGGGAGGACCGCTTGCGCCTGCTGCGGTTCGTGTGCTCCTTCGCCTGGGCCGATCTCCACGTGGAGGAGGCCGAGCGCGGCTTCGTGCACCGCCTGATCGAGCAGCTCGAGCTCGGAGAGGACGAGAAGGAGGCCGTCGAGGAGTGGCTCCGGATCCCGCCGCCTCCAGAAGACGTGGATCCGACCGACATCCCGCCGGAGCACCGCCAGCTCTTCCTCGACTACGCGCTCAAGGTCGTGGGCGCGGACGGTCACCTCTCGGAGCAGGAGCTCGAGACGCTCCGGCTGTTCGAGAGCCTGCTGCCGGGCTAGATCGACCCCGTGGCGGACGAGCGACTGGACAAGCGGCTGGCCGGAGCGGGCTTCGGGAGCCGCAAGGATGTCGTGCGCCTGATCCGGTCCGGTAAGGTGCTGGTGAATGGCTCCACCGAGCGGGACGCCGCGCGAAAGGTCGGTCTCGGAGCCATCATCGACGTGAGCGGTGAGCTCGTCGAGCTCCGCGCCGCCTGGCATCTCCTGTGCCACAAGCCGCAGGGCGTGGTGACGAGCACGCGCGATCCGCGTGACCCGTGCATCATCGATCTCATCCCGCAAGAGCACTTCCGCCCCGACTTCATGCCGGTCGGACGCCTCGACAAGGACACCACCGGCCTCCTGTTCCTCACGACGGACGGTGAGCTGGCTCACAGGCTCACGCACCCGCGGCACAAGGTCGCGAAGCGGTACGTCGCGCACCTCGCGGATCCTGCGACAGCCGACGATATCCGGGCGTTCGCGGCGGGTGAGATCGTGCTGGACGGGGACCCGGTGCTCCCGGCCCTCCTCGACCTGGGGGACGACCCGCGGGTGGTCGGCGTTACGCTCACGGAGGGCCGCTACCACCAGGTGAAGCGCATGTTCGGGGCCCGCGGGAACGCGGTGGTCGCGCTGGCGCGGGTGCGGTTCGGGCCGCTCGCGCTCGACCCCTCGCTGGAAGTCGGCGCGTATCGTCGACTCACGACCGGTGAGCTCCGGGAGCTGTACACCGCGGTCGGTCTGGCGGATCCCGACGGGTGAGCGTGTCCCGCGTGCTATGCTGGCCCTTCCACCGTGAGGTCCCCGTGCGCTTATCCGCCCTCCCGCTCCTCCTGGTCGCCTGCCAGTCCGACCCTGCCTACGTCAAGCTGGACAGCGGCGCAAGCGGGGACACGGACACGACCGACAGCGACAGCGACAGCGACAGCGACAGCGACAGCGACAGCGACAGCGACGCGGACACGGACACGGACACGGACACGGACGCGGACACGGACACGGACACGGACACGGACAGTACGACGCGGGGGGTGGACTATGTACACCTCCAATACCCGTGCTCGACCGCTGTCATCGAGACGCAGTCTTCGGAGCCGATCTACTGCTGGGTCTTCGAGGCCGGTGTGACCGCCGGGATCGGCCAGGGCGCTGGGATTCTTGTGGACGTGGGCGTCGGGCCCGACGGCACCGACCCGGCCGTCGGCGCGTGGACCTGGACCTCCGCGGCGTACAGCGGCGACAAGGACGGCCTCGTCGCGGGCGACCAGAGCAACGACGAGTACGTGGGCGCGTTCGTGGCTCCGTCGCCGGGGGAGTGGGACTACGCCTGTCGTGCGAGCGCGGACGGCGGTACCACCTGGATCTACGGGGATCGGGGCGATGACTTCCTCGGCGGGTGCGGCTTCGGGGAGGCCGGCTCGAACGACGGCTACGACCCGGCGGACGCCGGCCAGGCCACGATCGACGCCGCCCCGGTGGAGGACACTGACTTCCCGGTCGAGACCGGAGACACCGGCGTCGTCGTCGTCCCGGAGCCGGTCGACTACTGCCACATGCAGTTCCCCTGCGCGACGACGGCGGTCGCGGGCGCGGCGTCTGAACCCGTCTATTGCTGGATCTACGAGGGCGGGGCGACCCCCGGCGCAGGCGCGGGCGGGGGGCTGACGGTGGAGGTCGGCGTGGGCGCGGACGGCGGCGACCCGACGTCGTTCACGTGGTCGTCGGCGTCCTACCTCGGTGACAAGGACGGGGTCTCCCCCGGTGACATGAGCAACGACGAGTATCTCGGCGGCTTCACGGCCCCGGCGGTCACGGGCGCGTATGACTACGCGTGCCGTGCGAGCGCGGATGGCGGCGCGACCTGGCTGTACTGCGACCAGGGCGATGACAACATGGGCGGCTGCGGGGCCGCAAAGCTCGGCTCGAACGACGGGTATGCGCCGGCGGACGCCGGTCAGCTCACGGTGCCGTAGCCTATATGCACCCCGCCGCATCGCACACGAACGTGGCGTTCAACCCGTAGGCGAACGACCCCACCGGCGTGTGGATGTCGTCCGGGATGTTCACCGGCCAGTCGCAGGCCGAGCTCGTGAGCGTGCCGCCCAGGACCTCGAACGCGCCGCCCGTCGTGGTGGCCGTGTTGTTGATGAAGCTGGCGCTCAACCCCGAGCACGAGAAGGTGCCGGAGTCCATCCAGGCGCCAGCGCCCGTCGGGGCCGTGTTCAGGCTCACGATGAGGTTGGACTCCGTGACCGCCGCTCCGCCCGTGACGTAGAGCCCGCCGCCCGCCGCCGTGGCGTCGCTCGACGAGATGGCCGAGAGCGTGGACGTGACGGTGCCGCCGTCCACGAACAGGCCTCCGCCGCGCACCGCCACGCCATTCGTGACGTCCGTGTCGGTCAGCGTGAGGGCGCTGGTCGGGTCGACGTAGATCGCGCCGCCGTCGTCCGCGGCGCACGTGTCCACGAGCGCGTGGTCGAGCACCAGGTCGCCCGCCGTGATCGACACGCACCCGCCCAGGATGGCCGCGCCGTCCGCGAGGCGGACGTCGGTGACCGTGACGTCCGCGCCGTCCACCGTGAGTGTGCGATCGACGCCCCCTCCGGAGAGGTTCACGTCCGCGGGCGCGCCCGTGAAGCCGACCAGGTCCACGGTCCCCGAGAGCGCGCTGAGCGCGACATCGTAGGTTCCGGAGCAGATCGTGACGGTGCCGCTCGCCGGGAGGGTGACGGCCGCCGGCGCTGCGGGAGAGCCCGCCGCGAACGACGCCGTGAGGCTCACGGGGCCCCCGGGGGCGTCCCACGTGACCTGGCCCGCGTCGCTCACCCACGCGGCGTCCGAGCAGTCGTTCTGCTCGCCGTCGCACAGCTCTTCAGCGCCCGGGAACGTCAGATCCGACGTGTCGTCGCAGTCGGTGTCGTCGGCGACCTCGCCCGGGAGGGCGTCGCAACCGTCACGCCCGCCGCCGGCGGCGCCGAACCCGTCTCCGTCGTCGTCGTCGTAGAAGTCGGACGTGCCGGTGACCGTCGGGTCGTCGTCGTCTGCGAGGGCGTCGCAGTCCTCGTCGGTGTCGAGGGGGTCGCAGACCTCTGCCTCGCCGGGGTTGACGCCGCCGTCCGTGTCGTCGCAGTCGTCGTCGTTACCGGCTTCGTCCGCGGCGATCTCGCAGGCGTCCGCGCCGGAGCCGGGCGCGCCGAACCCGTCGCCGTCGGCGTCGTCGTAGGCCGTGATCAGGTCGACGGTGGAACTGTCGGCCTCGTCGGCCGCGCCGTCGCAGTCCTGGTCGACGTCGAGCGCGTCGCAGATCTCGTCCGCCGCCGGGTTCACGCCCGCGGCGCCGTCGTCGCAGTCGGTGGCGTCCGCGACCTCGCTCGGCTTCGGGTCGCACGACATCCGCGCGACGTCGAGCTCGTCGCCGAAGCCGTCCTTGTCGGCGTCGACATACCATTCCGTGGCACCGATCGCGGTCGGATCGGCGTCGTCCACCAGGTTGTCGCAGTCCTCGTCCGTGTTCAGGGCGTCGCACAGCTCGACGTCCGCCGGGCTCACGTCCGCGCGGGTGTCGTCGCAGTCGTCGTTGTTGGCGGACTGGGTCGGGGTCGGGTCGCACCGCTGAACGGGTGCGGCGGCGTCATCCCCGAAGCTGTCGCTGTCGGCGTCCGGCCAGTACGGCGTCTTGGGGCCCCCCGCGCCCTCCGGATCGGCGTCGTCCGCGAGGAGATCGCAGTCCTCGTCGAGGTTGGCGGCGTCGCAGACCTCCGTGCCGGCCGGGTTCACGGCGAACAAGGCGTCGTTGCAGTCCTCGCACGCGGCGTACCCGTCGGCGTCGGCGTCGTCGAAGCCGGTCGATCCGTCGCAGTTGTAGTCGTTCGGATCCGCACAATCCGTCTCGGGCGCGTTCGGGTTGAAGCGGTCGTCCGCGTCGTCGCAGTCGTCCCCGGTCGCGGCCGCGCCGGCCGGGAGCTCGCACGCGACGATGGGCTTGGAAGCGTCGCCGTAGCCGTCGGCGTCCACGTCCGTGTAGAAGGTGTCGCCCACGCCCTCGTCCGCGCCGCCCTCGCAGTCGTGGTCGAGGCCGTCGCAGATCTCGGGGTTGAACGGGAACGACGCCGGCTGCAGGTCGTCGCAGTCGCCCGAGGACGCCACGGCGTCCGCCGGCTTCCCGCACGACTTGACCGGCTGCGAGGGGTCGCCGTGCCCGTCTCCGTCGACGTCCGTGTACCACGTGAGGGCGTCGACCGCGTCCTCGTCGATCTCGATGTCGCAGTCGTTGTCCACCGAGTCGCAGATCTCGTCCGCGCCCGGGAAGGTGTCGGCGTCGTTGTCGTCGCAGTCGCCGCCGTCCGCCGTGACGCCGTCTTTGTCCACGTCGTTCGGGTCGACGGTGACCGGGGTCCCCGTGTCGGTGTCGCCGGTGACGGGCTTCTCGGGGAAGGGCTGGAGGCAGCCGGACAAGCCGAGGGCGCAGCCGGACACGCCCACGGCGAGGACCAGCCAAGGAATGCGCGGGATCAACGCCCACCTCCGACCGTGAGGCCGAGTCCGCCGCCGCCCGGGATCCACCAGGGCGAGATCGATGCACCGTCGAGCAGCATCACTCCTCCGACGCCGGCCAGGACCACACCTGCGCCGATGAGGGCGTCGCCGATGAAGATCTGGGTCCGCGCGCTGTCATAGCTGTTTTGGGCTTCCGCGTACTCACCGTCGGTGATGCCGGGAACGCTCGCCTGGTCGATCGCGCGGCCGCCCACGCCGAGGGCGGTGGCGGTCAGCACGATGCCCGTGACGGTCACCGCGCCGCCGATGGGGAGGAGCGCCGCGCCGGCGTTGAAGCCGCCGTCCTCCTGATCACGGCCGGGCACATCGATGGGGTCGACGTTCCCGCCCAGCTGTTCGCCGGCTTCCGTGGTCGGCGGTTTGGCGGTCGCGACGGTAGCGGCGGGCGCTGCGAGCTCGTCCCAGCCGGTAGCGGAGCGGCGGAACACCCGGCGATCCTGGGTTACCACGTACAGGGTCCCGGCGGGTGAGAGGGTCTGTGCGGCGCGGAACAGGTCCTGGCCGCGCGCGGGGTCCGTGACCCAGTTGGTGGCGCCGGCAGCCAGCGCCGCGGGGGCGACGAGGACGGGCGCCGTGCCGGCCAGCACCTGGATCCGCAGGTTGTCGTCCCCGACCCGGACCCAGTGGGCGCCCGGCGCGACCTGCATGGCTGCGGGGGTCCCGGGCGCGCCATCCACCGTGATCCGGTCCGCCGGGACGACCGTGAGGGGGACCGTGCGCTTCTGCGACTCGGCGATTGCGATGTCGAGCCCTTGCTTCATCTCCGGCGGGACCGCGGCGATCCAGCTGGCCTTCGGGTCCAGGCGGACCGCCTGCTGCCACGCCGCCTGCGCCCCCTTGTCGTCCCCGTTCGCGGCCGCGCCCACGCCCACGGCGAACTCGATCCGCGCGAGATCCGCAGCCGGGATGGCGCCGGTGACGCAGAGCGCCGCCTTCTCGCCCGCGCGCGCAGGGCCGAGGATGAACTCGAAGTCCTTCGCCGTCAGCGCGTCGTCCACCGCGGAGAGGTGCTTGCGGAGGGCCGCGAGGTCCGCAGGCTCGCCCGCGCAGTCCTCCACCGTGCCGTGGCTGATCTGGGCCGGCCGCTTCGCGATCCACTCGGTGAGCGTGAGGGCCGTCAGCGTGGTCGGCGCGACCCGGGCCCGTTCGGCCACCGTGGCGGTCGCGGCGGCGGCGTCGCCCTCGTGGATCACGGTGTCCGCGGCGAGCGCTGGAGCGCCCAGCGCGATGCAACCGAAGGGGATCCATGTGGCGAGCTTCATCCGGGCCTCCAGGCGACGTGGTTATTCTACCCCGCGGGCGGGGGGATGGATACCGTGAGGCCGACGTGAGGCCGGGGGAGGAGCCGTCGGCCTTCGGGTCCCGAGGAATCGGATTGCCGGCAGCGCCGCTCCGGGTGAGAGGAGCGGTGCGCCTGGAGGTCCCGTGATCCTGTCCCTCGCCCTGACGCTGGTCGCAGCCGCATCCGACTCCGCCCCGCCGCAGGACGCGGACGGCATCATCAACGGGATCGACGCCCAGAAAGCGGACTGGCCCATGGCGCTCGGCATGGTCGTCGGCGCGGACGTGGAGCTCGTGGGCTACGGGCTCGCGGTCGAAGAGACCATGCTGATGTGCACGGCCACCCTCATCGCGCCGGACGTCGTCCTGACCGCCGCCCACTGCGTGGACCTCGAAGCCTTCCTGGCGGTGTCGGGGTACGGCTCCTACATCGACGTGTCGAACATCGGGTACGGCTTCTCGCAGAAGACGCAGCTCGGGGACTACGCGCTGGACTTCCTCGAGACCGGCTGGCCGGACGACATCGACGCCGACGGGGACGGCAAGCCGGAGCACGCCTACGGCGCGCACGCGGTCATGCACGAGGACTTCAACCTCCTGACGCTGCAGATGGGACTGGCGAAGAACGCCGACATCGCCCTCGTGTTCCTCGACGCGCCGGTGGACATCCCGTACGCCTACCTCCCCACGAAGGAGGAGGCCGAGCAGATCGTCCCGGGCGCGCCGGTCACGATCGTCGGGTGGGGGCAGGCCACCACGGACCCGGGCAGCGCGGGCACGAAGATCATGGCCGACACCGTGATCGGAGAAGTCGCGAACTTCGAGCTGCAGATCGGACCCGCAGAGGCGGACGGGCGGAAGTGCCACGGCGACTCCGGCGGCCCGACGTTCATGCGCGTCGAGACGGACTCGCTCGTCGACATCCGCGTGATCGGGGTCACGTCGCACGCGTACGATCTCACGGACTGCAACGAGAAGGGCGGCGTGGACACTCGCGTCGACTGGTACCTCGACTGGATCGACGCGCAGATGCGCGCAGCCTGCGCGGACGGGACCCGCTCGTGGTGCGAGGTCGAGGGGATCATCCTGCCGCCCCCCGAGCCGATCGGGTGGGGCATCGCCCAGCTCGCCGACCCGGCGGACGCGCTCGGCGGCGAGACGGAGGAGTCCCGGGGCGGGTGCTCCACCACGGGCTCGGGAGCCGGCTGGGGGCTGGCGCTCGCGACGATACTGCTGTTTCGCCGCCGGAATGTGTCCTGACCCGGATCTTCGGGCCGCTGGTCCTGGCGGGGGCGGCCGCATGGGTCCGCCACTACAACGGCACGCACGAAGACAGCGCCGTGTTCCTCCCGTTCGTGGACATGATCTTCCCGGCGACCGCCGACGATCCCCGGGCGATGGGCGCCGCCACGGTCACCGTGCTCTCGGTCCTCGCGGGGGTGTGGCTCCTCGCGGAGATCGGGGGGTTCGCGCGCGAGCGGGCCCGCGGGAAGGCGGCGGATGAGTAGCGCGCTCGTGCCGGTGCTCCTCTCCGGAGGGGCCGGCACCCGGCTCTGGCCCGCCTCGAGGGAGAACGCGCCCAAGCAGCTCGCCCGCCTGACGGGCCCGCGCACCATGCTCGGCGATACGCTGGCGCGGCTGGCAGGCCTCCCGGTCGGAGCGCCGGTGGTGGTGGCGAACCAGGAGCACCGCTTCGGCGTGGCGGAGGAGCTCCGGACCCTCGGGATCGCGCCTGCGTCCATCGTGCTCGAGCCGGCGGGGAGGGGGACCGCGCCCGCGATCGCCGTCGCGGCATTGCTGGCCCTAGAAGTGGGTGATCCGCTGCTGCTCACGCTCCCGACCGACCACTGGGTCGCGGATCCTGAGGCCTTCGCGGCCGCCGTGCGGGCCGCCATTCCCGTCACGTCCGAGGGCCGAATCGCGCTCTTCGGCGTGGAGCCGACATCGGCGCACACCGGCTATGGCTGGGTGCGCCGGGGCGCGGCGATCGAGGCAGGCGTCCACGCCATCGACCGCTTCGCGGAGAAGCCGGACCGCGCGACCGCCCAGGGCTGGCTCGCGGACGGCGGGTGGTGCTGGAACAGCGGCATGTTCCTGTTCCGCGCGTCCGCCCTGCTCGGCGAGCTCGAACGGTTCGCGCCGGACATTCTTGCGGCGTGTCGGGACGCCGTGGCCGGATCGGCTCGCGACCTCGACTTCTTGCGGCTGCCGGAGGGGTTCGGGCGGTGCCGGGCGGAGTCCGTGGACGTCGCGGTGATGGAGCGGACGGACCGCGCCGTCGTGGTGCCGCTCCGCGCGGGGTGGAGCGATCTCGGCTCGTGGGAGGCCCTGTGGGCCATGAGCCCGCGAGATGCCTTGGACAACGCCGTGACCGGCGATGTCACGCTCGTCGGCAGCCGCGGGTGTCTGGTGCGGTCCGACCACCGGCTCGTGGTGGGCATCGATCTCGCGGATCTGCTAGTGGTGGAGACGGCGGACGCAGTGCTGGTCGCGCCACGATCAGCCAGCGAGCGCGTGAAGGACGTGGTGCGCGCGCTGAAGGACGCCGGCCGGCGCGAGGTCGCGGATCCCCCGCGGTCGGCCCGTCCGTGGGGAAGCTTCGAGCGGCTGGCGGACGGTCCGCGGTTCCAGGTCAAGCGGATCCGCGTGGATCCCGGCGGATCACTCTCCCTGCAGCGTCACCGGCACCGCGCGGAGCACTGGGTCGTCGTGCGCGGCACCGCGCGTGTGCGGATGGGGGATGACGAGCAGACCCTCGGCGAGAACGAGTCGATCTTCATCCCCGTCGGGAAGCTGCACCGGCTGTCGAACCCCGGCCCGGATCTGCTCGAGATCATTGAGGTGCAAACAGGATCATACCTCGGAGAGGACGACGTCGAGCGCGTCGAAGACGCTTACGGCAGGCGCTGAGCGCCGTCCGGGCACAGCGTCGTGTTCTCGGGGAACAGGTCGCAGCCTTCGATGCGCTGCGCGCGGTAGCTCGCCTCCTCCTCGCTCCACAGGGTCGCTCGCCACGTCACGGCGTCGGTCTCCGGATCGAGCTCCACGATCGCTGTGCGCCGCAGATCCGACGACCCCGGGCACTGCGGGCAGTGGCCCATCGTCACCAGGACGTGGCCGTCCGGGAGCACGTCGACGTCGCCGAACACCGGCTCGTACCAGCCGGGCTCCGTCCACTCCCACGCGATCCGGGCCGTCCGGGCCTGCACGTCGACCTCCAGCCGCAGCACGCGCGAGTACAGGTCGCCGTCGGGGCGGTCCATCCCGTTGTCGTGGATCCAGAAGTCCCACCGGCCGTCCGGCCGCAGGTGCGGCTCCGGGGCGTGCTGGCCGAAGAACCAGCGCTCGTCCGTGGCCGGGCTGCCATCCGCCTCGAGCAGCGCGAAGTCCCCTCCGACACCGAGCTTCCACGTCAGATCCCCGGTCGCGATGTCGAGCCGCGCGATCTGGTGCAGGTGCTTGAGGCTCACCATGTACGATGCGCCCTCGGGGTCGTCGGGGTGCGCGGTCATGGCGTTGGCATGGTACACATCGTGATCGTCGCCCGCGAACGCGGGGAGCTGGTCCCGGTTCACGGCCGTCTGGCTGCGCCACGACCACGTCCGCTCGCCCGTCCACGCGCGCACGGTCTCGAGCGCGAAGCCGTCCCACCCGACCACGCCCTCCCGGTCGCTGGCGTGGGAGAGCGCGAGGATCTCCTCGTCGCCCACCCACTGCACGTCGTGGTGGTGGTCGCCGCCGGCGACGGCCGACGGAGCGGTCCAGACCTCGACGCCGTCCAGACCGATGAGGCGCGGGTTGTACCCTTCCCCCCCGCCCGCGAGGAACACGGGGCCGCCCGTCGTCTCGGGAAGGAACGCCGCTTCCACCCCGAGGTTCGGGTCACCGGCGAGGTTGTGGTGCCAGCGGACGCGGCCTTTCGCGTCGAGGACGACGAGCCGCGACAGCTTGGCGACGCCCACGTGGTTGAGCAGGGTCAAGCCGCTCGTGGTGCCGCTGACGAAGGGTGCGGGGAGATCGGACGAGATCCGCGGAGTGCCGTAGCGGAGCTGCGCGACCTTCCCGTCCGCGGTGGCGGTGCAGGCATAGGTCAGGCCGGGGAGGAGGCCGTACCAGCGGACCACATGGGTATCCGCCGCTTCTCGCGACGTGACCCAGCGGTCGCCCGCCACGGCGCACACCACCGTCACCGCCGCCGGCGGGTCGGCCCGCACCGTGAGCTCCACGCCGGTCGCGAGCCCCGGCACGCCGACCGCGTCGAGGGTCAGCGCGCCCTGGCCCGCGTGCGGGACGTCGGCGTCGTCGCAGCCCGCGAGCAGGAGCCCGACGCACACGCGGCTCACCCGGTTCGCCACCCGACCTCCGTCACCAGCCTAGCAGCCCGCCGAGCCAACGGCGCAGCGTACCGGCGTCCGCGTCGTCGCGCCACGTCCGCCCGCAGAGCTCGTCGCGGCCCTCGGCCGGCCGCACGTGCGCCGCCGCCCAGTCCCCGATGTCGGGACCCTGTAGGATGTCCGCCAGCTCTCGCGCGCGCACCGCGACGTCCGACATCGGCAGGCGGCTGACCGGATCGGGTTCGAGCATCTGGCCCGCGAGCTTCACCACGTCGAGCGTGCCGGACATGCGATCCGTGAACCCGTCCGGCCGCGTCGGCTGCTCGCCGGTCGCGAGCACGCGGAGCACCGTGCCGAGCGACCACACCTCGCCCTCGATCCCTTCGATCCCCCGCTTTCGCTCCGGGGCGATGTACCCGATCGTGCCCGGCGCGATCGCCCCCGTGCGCGTCTCCCGTGTCGGGAGGGCCGCCCGCGCGATCCCGAGATCGAGGATCCGCACGCTCCCCTCCCGCGTGATCTGCAGGTTCCCCGGCTTCAGATCGCGGTGAAGCAGCCGAAGTGGCTCGCCGTGGGGCCCCGGCGCGTCCCAGGCGACGGCGAGGGCCCGCGCGACCTCCGCTACCACCCGGAGCGCGACGCGCGGCGGGAACGGGCCGTACCGCAGCAGCCGGAACGCGGTCTCGCCCGCGACGTACTCCATCGCGACCGCCCAGCGGCCCTCGAGCATCAGCGGCAGATCTGCCTCGACGAACGTGGGGTCTCGCAGCGCGGACAGGATCCGGGCCTCGTCCCGCAGCCGCGCCACCACGTGCTCGCCGACGTCGTCGTGGAGGATCTTGAGCGCGACCGGAGCGCTCGAGAAGCTGCGGTGCCGCGTGGCGCGGTAAACCCGCCCGGCGGCGCCCACTCCGATCAGGGCCTCGAGGTGGTACCGCGTGGACATGGCCCCCTCCCCGGGATCATGACGCGCACGCGGCGATGATCTTCGCGAAGCCGTCGGCTTCCAGGCTGGCGCCCCCGACGAGCGCCCCGTCGACGTCCGGGCAGGCCATGAGCTCGGCTGCATTCGCTGGCTTCACGCTTCCCCCGTACTGGATCCGGATCTGGTCCGCGAGCACGCCCACCCGGTCCCGGAGCCAGCCGCGGATGGCCGCATGGACGTCCTGAGCCTGGCGCGGCGTCGCCGTCTCGCCGGTGCCGATGGCCCACACCGGCTCGTAAGCGAGGGTGATCGTCGCGATCTGGTCGTTCGCGAAGCCCTTCAGGCCCTCTTCCAGCTGGCGGAACACCACGTCCTCCACGCGGCCGGCCCGGCGCTCGTCCAGCGTCTCGCCGACGCAGTAGATGGGCAGCAAGCCCGCGGCGAACGTGGCCTGGATCCGACGGTTGCAGGTGATGCTGGTCTCGCCGTAGTGCTGCCGGCGCTCGGAGTGCCCGACGAGCGCGAACTCGGCGCCGATCGCGCGGCACAGCGCCGCCGAGTTCGATCCGGTAAACGCGCCTTTGTCCGCGACCTCTACGTCCTGCACGCCGACGGCCACGATGGACCCGCGGCAGGCGTCGATCACCGCGTGGAGCGAGATCGCCGTGGGGAACACGGCGACCGTCACGTCGCCGACGTCCGCGAGCCGCGCGCGCAGATCCGCCGCCACCCGCGCGCCGTCCTCCGGCCCGAGGTGGAGCTTCCAGTTGCCCGCGACGAAGGGTACGCGGCCCACTACTTCTTCCGCAGGGCAGCGACGCCGACGAGGTCTCCGTTCTCGAGGTACTCGAGCGATGCCCCACCGCCGGTCGACACGTGCGTCACCTTGTCGTCCACCTTGAACTTGACGGCAGCCGCCGCCGAGTCTCCGCCGCCGACGACCGTGAGCGCATTCGGCATGCCGGCGAGCGCGACCGCGACCGCCCGGGTCCCCTTGGAGAACGGCTCCCACTCGAACACGCCCATCGGCCCGTTCCAGAACACGGTGTTGCACCGCTCCAGGATCGGCGTCCAGGCGGCGATCGTGGCGGGACCGATATCCAACGCCATCATCCCTGCCGGGATCTCCGTCACCACCTGGCTCGGCGAGTCCGCCGCGAAGGCGGGCGCCACCACGTGGTCGGTCGGCAGGTGCACCCGCACGTTCCGGGCCGCGCACTTCTCGAGGAGCTTCGCCGCGAGCTCGAGCTTGTCCTTCTCGACCTTCGAGCTGCCGGTCGGCTTCCCCTGCGCCGCGAGGAAAGTGTACGCCATGGCGCCGCCGATGAACAGGTGGTCGATGCGCTTCGCGAGCGCCTCGATCACGCCGATCTTGTCCGACACCTTCGCGCCGCCCAGGACCGCCGCGTACGGCCGCCGCTCCTCCGTCGTCTCCGAGCCGACGAGCGGCGAGAGTGCTTCGAGCTCCTTCTGGACCAGCAACCCGACCGCGGACGGCAGGTACTGCGGCACGCCCGTGATCGACGCATGTGCGCGGTGCATCGCCCCGAACGCGTCGTTCACGAACACATCCCCCAGGGCCGCGAGCGCCCGGGCGAACCCGGCGTCCCCGGCCTCCTCCCGCGGGTCGTACCGCAGGTTCTCGAGGAGGATGATCGACCTCGGCGGCTGCTCCTTCACGAGCTGCGCGACTTCGTCCCCGACGGTGTCGTGGCTGAACACGACCTCCGTGTCGACCAGGCCCGCGAGCTTCTCCGCGACGGGCAGCAGGCTGAACTCCGGCTTCCGTTCGCCGTCCGGGCGGCCGAGGTGGCTGCACAGCACGACCTTCGCGCCGCCGTCACGCAGCTTCTGGATGGTGGGCAGCGCGGCGCGGATCCGGGTGTCGTCCGTGACGACGCCGTTCTTCAGCGGGACATTGAAGTCCACGCGGCACAGGACCGTGCGGCCTTCGAGCCGCAGATCCGCGATCGTCTCGATCCGGCCGGCCATCGCCTACTTCCCGATGTGGACGGCGAGGTCCACCATGCGGTTGCTGAAGCCCCACTCGTTGTCGTACCAGGCCATGACCTTGACCATGTCGCCGCCGCCGATGACCTGCGTCAGCGGGAGATCGGCGATCGAGCTGGCCGGGTTCCCGATCAGGTCCGAGCTGACGATCGGCTCCTCCGTCACCTCCAGGAAGCCCTTCATCGCGCCGTTCGCGGCGTTCGTCAGGGCCTGATTGACCTCTTCCACCGTGGTCGGGCGCGAGGGCGTGAACGTCAGGTCGACGATCGAGACGTTGGGGGTAGGCACCCGCATGGCCTGGCCGTCGAGCTTGCCCTTCATCTGCGGGTAGACGAGCCCGATGGCCTTGGCAGCGCCCGTGGACGACGGCACGATGTTCTGGGCGGCCGCGCGCATGCGCCGGTTCAACCCCTTCTTGTGCGGCGAGTCCAGCAGGTGCTGGTCCATCGTGTAGCTGTGGATCGTGGTGACGAGGCCCTTCTGGATGCCGATGGCTTCGTGCAGCGCCTTGACGATGGGCGCGAGGCAGTTGGTCGTGCACGACGCGTTGCTCACGATCATGTGCTTCGAAGCGTCGAACTCCGAGTCGTTGACGCCCATGACGAACGTGGCGTCCACGCCGTCCGCGGGCGCGCTGATGATGACCCGCTTCGCGCCGGCGGTGACGTGGGCGAGCGCCTTCTCCTTGTTCGTGAACACGCCCGTGCACTCGAGCACGACGTCGATGTTCAGGTCCTTCCACGGGAGCTTGGTCGGGTCTTTCTCGGCGGACGTGCTGATCTTCTTGCCGTCGACGACGATGCCGCCGTCCTGCGCCTTGATGCTCGTGCCCCAGGTCCCGTGGACCGTGTCGCGGTGGAGCAGGTAGGCGAGGACCTCCGGGTCCGTCAGGTCGTTGATGTGCACGAACTCGATGTCGGTACGCTCCCAGGCGGCCCGGACGATGCACCGGCCGATCCGACCGAATCCGTTGATGGCGACGCGAACTGCCACGGGAGCCCCCAAGATGCTGCGAAAGGTGACGGACGGTAACCACCGCACCGGGCGGGGGCAACGGTTAGATGTCGGCCGGGAGGCCTCGTTGGCGCTGCTGGTCGCGAACCTGTCGTGGGCGGAGGACGGTGACGCGGTCAAGACCGTGGCGGCCGCGCTAGGGATCTCGCAGAAGCGGGTCAAGAGCGCCATCCTCGTCAAGAAGAGCCTCGACTCGCGGCACCGGCAGCCGAACTGGCGCGCCGTGTTCAAGGCGGACGTGGACGACGAAGACGGGATCCTCGCGAAGAATATCCCGTCGGTTCGCCGGTGGATCGAGCGCGACGCCGGGCGGTACGGCCTCGAGAGCCCGCTGCACCCGACCCCGCAGATCCGGCCGGAGTCCGCGCGCCCCATCGTCGTCGGCCTGGGTCCGGCGGGTATGTTCGCCGCGTTGTACCTGGCAGAGGCGGGCATGCCACCGCTGGTCATCGAGCGCGGCGGACCGGTGGAGCCGCGCGTCGGCGTCGTCAACGGCCACTGGCGCGGCAAGCTCCCGCTGGACACCGAGGACAACCTGGTCTTCGGCGAGGGCGGGGCCGGCACGTTCTCAGACGGCAAGATCTACACCCGCCGCCGTGACGGCGAGCTCGGCTACGTGTTCCGCAAGCTCGTCGAGTTCGGCGCGGACGAGGAGATCCTGCAGGAGGCCTGGGCCCACCTCGGCACCGACAAGATCCGGGCGTTGCTCCCCCCGTTCCGCAACCGGCTGGTCGAGCTGGGCGCCGAGATCCGCTTCCACACGCGCGTGGACGATCTGGTGGTGGAGGGCGGTCGATGCGTGGGCGTCCGCCTGTCGGACGGCACAGAGATCCGCTCGGACGCCGTGATCGTGGCGACCGGTCACAGCGCCCGCGACACGATGGAAGCTCTCGTCCGCGCCGGCGCAGACGCCAAGGTCCGGGGCATCGCCGTCGGGGCGCGCATCGAGCACCCCCAGACCGTCATCGACAAGGGCCGATACGGCAGGGAGGACCGCGGCGATCTCCCGCCCGCGAGCTATCGCCTGGCCCACAACCCGACGTCCGGCCCGCGCGGCCACACGTTCTGCATGTGCCCGGGCGGCATGGTCGTCCCCGCCATGAACCACACCGAGCGCGTGGTGGTCAACGGCATGAGCTTCGCCGCACGCCGGGCGTTCTGGGCCAACTCCGCCGTGATCGTGGACGTCCCCCCGGAAGCGTACGGCGCGTCCGACCCGCTCGCCGGCTTCCGTTGGCAGGACACCATCGAGAAGCGGGCGTTCGAGCTCGGCGGCGGCGCGTACGCCGCGCCTGCCCAGCGCGTCGTGGACTTCCTCGCCGGCCGTCCGTCCGAGGATCTGCCGAAGACGAGCTACCCTCTCGGGGTCGTCCCGGTCGACCTGTTCCAGCTGTTCCCGGGCTTCCTCGCCCGCGGGATGGTCGACGCGATCAAGGCGTTCGATCGCCAGCTCCCCGGCTTCGCGCACCCGGAGGCCGTCCTCATCGCGCCCGAGACCCGCACCACGAGCCCCGTCCAGTTCGCGCGCACGGAGACCATGGAGTCCACGACCGTCCCGGGGCTGTACCCGGTCGGCGAAGGTGCCGGTTTCGCGGGCGGGATCGTGTCCTCGGCGCTCGACGGATTGCGGGCGGCTCGCGCGATCGCGGGGTGATCTGGGGGGCTCGAGCCCATGCCCGGCTGGCAGGGCTCCGGTCCGTGCGCTCGTACAGGGCATCCGCACAGTCGAACCACGCCTTTCTCCCTCCCCCTGCGATGGCGGTGAGCGGTTCGCCGCTTTCTCCCACCCTTTTACGGG
>CAMCWU010000049.1 GCA_945882675.1 Klebsiella pneumoniae
CAGGAACTCGCCGTCCGCCGCGAGGACCCGGTTCGAGATCGGGTCGCCGCAGGCCGCGAGGAGGAGGAGCGCCGATCGCATCAGAAGCGGTACCCGATCGAGAGCATTGGCTCCCCCCAGCTCGGGGCGGTGAACTCGTCGAACGCCCCTGCGTACCACAGATTGCTCCACTGGAGATCGAGCTGGAACCGCCCGGTGTGCAGGCCGACCCAGGCGTTGAATCCGGGGGCGAACGAGATGCCGGTCTGCGCGGGGTCGTCGGTCTCCGGGAAGCTGCGACGGAAGCCGATGAGCTCGACGCGCCCGCCGAGGCCGGCCCGGATCAGCCGCGACCGGGTGGCGTAGCCGGCCGTGGCGCCGAGCGACGTGGACGAGACGGTCACCGGTACGTCGCCGAGCCCCGCGATCTGCACGACGCCCGGGCCTTTTCCGGAGAGGACGTCGACGCTGTAGAACACGCTTCCCGTCGGGCGCAGGAGGCGGGCTTCGACCCCGACCAGCGGGTGGGGCGGCAGGTACTCGCTCGCGACGCCGGAGCGGAAGGCGCGGGCGGAGAACGCCAGGCGCAGGCTCAGATCCGGCAGGTTCGCCCGCCGCACCTGCTGGTCGAGGTCGCCGCGGGCCGCGCTGTCCGCGTACGAGACGCGCACGAAGTCCTCGGCGTACACCGAGCGGGTCTCCTCGCGACGAACGAGGTACGACGCCTCTTCCAGGAAGCCCGGCATGCGGTGGTGGACGTAGTAGGTGCCGGGCCGGACCGCGATGGTGGTGTCGTGCGCGCCGTCGACCTCGGCGACATAGCGCTTGCGCCCCTCGTCCCAGACGGCGTAGACGCCATCGAGGTCGCCGAGGAATGTGATGTGGGCAGTGGCCGCCTCTAACGCCGTGATCGTGACGTCGCCGTACCCGTCGATGTCGAAGTCGTAGCCCGGCGTCTGGGCGCCCGGCGCGTCGCGGGTGCCGGCTACGGTCTCGCCGTGGACGTACGCGTACGCCTCGCCCAACGTGACCTCGCCGTCGCGGTCCACGTCGGCGGCGCCGCGCAGGCCCGAGTGGAGGTAGTGCGTGAAGAACCCGCCTCCGACCTCCGCCGACTCCTGGCTGGTCTCGCTCGCGGACGACGACGTGAGGATCGCGGTGCCGCGCGCGCTCGCGACGCCCAGGTCCATCGCGTACGCCGGGCCGCGCGTACCGCCCTTGCTCCGGATGGCCGAGCCGGACTGGCATGCGTCCAACAACCCTAGGCGAACGTCCGCTCCCGACGTGTCGAGCCACGTACGGAGCTCGGTGTGCGTCACCTCCGTCGTGCCGAGATGGAGCGACGCGGCGTCACCATGCCCCGAGTAGTAGAACACGAGCGTGGTCTGCTTCCCGCCCGCCTCCGCGGCCGCGATCCGCCGCCGCATCATCCCGAGCGCGTCCTCCACCTGGCGGCGCGGGACATTCTGCAGGAGGAGCGCATCGGCCTGGTCGAGTCCGCCGTACTCGACGAACAGGTCCCGCATCTTCTTCGCGTCCGACGCTGCGAACACGAGCTGCTGGTCGCCCGTCTGGCCGTCGTTGTCGCCGACGAAGATCCCGAAGCGGGCCTCCGCCTGCTGCGCGAGCGCCACGGTGGTGAGCAGGGCGAGGATCACCGGCGCTCCACCACGATCGCGTCGCCCGCTTCCCCGAGCCCGTCGGCCCAGCGGCGGACGCCGAGGGGGCCGCCGGCGGAGAACGCCCGGCCTGCCGCCGCCGCGACGTCGGAGGGGTCGCGGTCGAAGACGGCCACGAACACCTCCGGGCCGGGCGCGCCGTCGAGGACCACGGTGCCCGGAAGGGCAGCTACGCCGTCGTCTCCCGCGGGGGGGAGGGGCTCCGGGGCGTCCCCGGCTTCGGGCCAGAACGTGGTCACCACGCCCGCGCCGTCCACGGAAAGGACCACCACGCCGCGGGCGTCCAGCGGCCGCACGACCACGCCCACCACGTCGCCTTCGCCGAGGGCATCGCCGCCCCACGGCTGCAGCACCCGGTCCTCGCCCAGTGTGAGTAGCCGCAGGCGATCTCCGCCGCGAACACCGATGTACGCGGGATCCACGCCCGGATCCGGGGGCGTCACCGCGGTCGCCGCGACCACCAGCGCCACCGCGGCCACCGCCAGCGGGGCGAGCCACCGGAGCCACCGGTTGGAGTTGGCGGGCACCGGGCGGTCCGCGGCCCGCGCACGCAGCGCTTCGATGTCGAGCGGGGACACGCGCTCACGGGCGCCCTCGATGGCGAAGCGGTCGGCGACGGGGATCTCCCCCGGGATCTCCCCCGCCGCGCGGCGACCAGTCTCGAGGCGGCTGGGGCGCGTGCCCTCGTTCGGCTCCAGCATCATCACAGGCTCCAGAAGGGTGGGAGGTTCGAGGCGGCGAACGCCACCAGCACGAGGACGGCGGCGACCTTGCCGCGGGGGGCACCGAGCGCGACGCGCGCCCGATCGAGGAACTGGTTGATGCGCTTGCGTACCGTTGGCACCGAGATCCCGACGATGGAGGCGACCTCTTCGCGGGTGCAGTCGTCGAAGAAGGTGTGCACGACGCACGCCTTCGTCTCCTCGTCGAGGCCGTCGAGCAGGCCCAGGATCCGGGCGTGATCCTCGGTCCCCTCGGGATCCCGGCCGGTCTCGTACAGCCCGTCGCCGTGGCGATCGAGCTTCTGCTGGCGGCCGCGGCGGTTGCGGACCTGATTCAAGCAGTAGTTGGTGGAGATCCGGTACATCCAGGTCAGCGGGCTGCTCTGCTGGCGGAACTCGTCCCCGTGGCGCATGACACGGGCAAAGGTCTCCTGGACGGCGTCGTTCGCCTCCTCGTCCGAGCCGACGATGGAGCGGCACCGCCAGAACAGCACGTGCGCATACCGGGCGTACAACTCGGAGAGCTCGGCGTCTTCGAAGGTCGTGGAGCCCATGTTCCCCGCTCACGATGGTCAGACCCGCGAGGAGCTCGCACCGGAAACGCGATCGTCACGTCGGCGTCGCCAGCGGAGTATAGGGGCGCGGGGAGGGGCGCTTGGCCAAGAGGATCACGTCGGGGAAGGCGGCGCTCGAGCCGGTCGTGATCGGGGACCTCGATCTCGGCGCGAAGCTGGTCGCGGCGCTGGCGGCCACCGAGCCGATCTCCCGGGTCACCCACGGCTTTCACACCTACCCGGCGGGGCTGCACGCGGACGCCGCGCGGCTCCTCGTCAACGCGCTCCCGGGCGACTCGGTCCTCGACCCGTTCTGCGGCGGCGGCACCGTGCTGGTAGAGGCCATGCTCGCGGGGCGGCGCGCGGTGGGGCGCGATATCTCGCCGATCGCGCTCCGCGTGGCGCAGGCGCGGACTTCGCTGCTGTCGGCGGACGTGATCTCGCGCTTTCGCAGCGCCGGCCGGAAGATCGCGGACGCCGCCAAGATCTCGCAGGAGCCGCCCACGGACCGCGTCACCGCCGCCGTCCAGGAATGGTACTCGCGCCACGTGATGTGGGAGCTCGCCGAGATCCGGCGGGGCTACGAGCACGCGGACCCGGACATCCGCCCGCTGCTGGAGGTCGTGTTCAGCTCGATCCTCGTGAAGGCGAGCTACCGGAAGTCGGACACCAGCGCCCAGCGCCAGAAGTACGACCGCCCCAAGGGCACGACCGCGATCCTGTTCCACAAGAAGGTCCGGGAGCTCGGCCGCATGCTCGACGAGCTGCGGGACGCCGTGCCCGCCGGCACCCCGCCGGCAGATGTCGCGGAGGCGGACGCGCGTCACGTCCGCGTGGACCCGCAGGTCGACCTCGTCGTCACGAGCCCGCCGTACCCGTCGACCTACGACTACGTGCCGATGCAGCATCTCCGCCTGATCTGGCTCGGTGAGGGCAGGGCGCTCGTAGAGGGCGCTGCCGAGATCGGGAGCCGCCGCGCCTGGCGCGAGGGCGGGAAGCAGGCCCGCCGGCACTGGGCCGACGACACCACGCAGTGGACCGCGGCGGCCACGAGCTGCGTGAAGCCGGGGGGACACCTGGCGATCGCGATCGGGGACGGCCTGTCGCCGGCGGGCGGCATCGACGCCAGCGAGCCGACGTCGGCGGCCGGGATCGCGGCGGGGCTCACGCTCGTGTCGCGAGCGAGCGTCGAGCGCCCCGACTTCGCCCGCGAGCAGAACCGGTGGGAGCACATCTTCGTGTTCCAGAAGCCGCTCACCCGACCGGGCAGGTAGCCCGAAACCGCAGGTCCGCCCATCGCGTGCTAGTGGCGGACCTGCCCGAGCAGGTTCGTCGGCGCGAAGACCATGAAGCCGAGCCAGGTGAGGAACCCGGTTACGAAGCCGATGCCGAAGAACGGCGTCAGGGCTGCGTTGATGGCTTGCAGGATCCAGTAGCTGACCATGAGCGCCACGCCGGTGGTCGTCTTGCCAGCGTACAGGTGCCCGATCCCGAAGGTCTGGAACACGGTGCCGGGGGCCACCTCGAGCGCCACGGCGAACATCGTCTGGTTCCGGGTCACGGACACCTCCGACGTCACGTACGGGCGGCCCGGGGTTCTGTTGCACCCTCCCGCAGGATAGGTGGGAGGACCCGGAGTCTCCATGCGCGTGCCGTTCCTCGCCCTGCTGTTCGCCTGCCAGCCCGAGCCCGCCCCCGTGGCCCCGCTGGCCCCCGCGCCGGAGGTGGCTCCGCCTGCGCCCGCGTCCTACAGCGCCCAGCACGCGAACGACTTCGTGAAGGTGCAGTTGAAGGCGGATCTCTCGGCGCTCGCGGAGCCCGATCGCCGGATGGTCGGGCTCCTCGTCCAGGCGTCGCAGGTGATGGACGAGCTGTTCTGGAAGCAGTCGTGGGGCGACAAGGCCGCGTTGCTCGCGAAGATCCCCGACGCGGAGACGCGCGCGCTCGCCGAGATGAACTACGGCCCGTGGGATCGGCTCAACGGGGACACCCCGTTCGTCGATGGCGTCGGCCCTCGCCCGCCCGGCATGGGCTTCTACCCGGCGGACATGACGAAGGAGGAGTTCGAAGCCTCCGATGTGAAGGACAAGGCGAGCTGGTACACGCTGCTCCGCCGCGGTCCGGACGGGAAGCTCGTGACCGTGCCGTACCACCTGGAGTACAAGGCGGAGCTCGAGAAGACGGCGTCGCTCCTCCGTGAAGCCGCGAAGCTCTCCACGGACGCGACGTTCGGCAAGTACTTGGAGATGCGCGCCGACGCGCTCCTGACCGACGACTTCCGCCCCAGCGACATGGCCTGGATGGACATGAAAACGAACCCGGTGGACGTCGTCATCGGCCCCATCGAGTCGTACGAGGACCAGGTGTTCGGGTACAAGGCAGCATACGAGGGCCTGGTGCTGATCAAGGACCGCGCCTGGAGTGAGCGCCTGGCGAAGTTCGCCGCGTTCCTCCCGGAGCTGCAGCGCGGGCTGCCCGTGCCGGACAAGTACAAGGCCGAGATGCCGGGGTCCGACGCCGATCTCAACGCGTACACGGTCGTGTACTACGGCGGCAACGCGAACGTCGGGCCGAAGACGATCGCGATCAACCTGCCGAACGACGAGGTCGTGCAGCTCGCGAAGGGCACCCGCCGCTTGCAGCTCGAGAACGTGATCCACGCGAAGTTCGACCACATCCTGCTGCCGATCGGCAAGCTCCTCATCGCCGACGACCAGGTGAAGCACCTGACGTTCGACGCCTTCTTCGAGGACACGATGTTCCACGAGGTCGCGCACGGCCTGGGCGTGAAGAACACGCTCGACGGGAAGGGGACCGTCAGCGAGGCGCTCAAGGACCAGTCGTCGAGCTTCGAGGAGGGGAAAGCGGACATCCTGGGGCTGTACCTGATCACGGCGCTGACGGCGAAGGGCGAGCTCCCGCAGGAGCACCTGATGGACACGTACGTGACGTTCATGGCGGGGATCTTGCGCTCGGTGCGGTTCGGGGCGACCGACAGCCACGCGAAGGCGAATATGGTGCGCTTCAACTTCTTCGCCGAGCAGGGCGCCTTCACGCGGGACCCGGCCACCGGGAAGTACCGGGTCGAGTTCGAGAAGATGCAGACGGCCATGAACGCGCTGAGTGAGAAGCTGCTGACGATCCAGGGCGACGGCGACTATGCGGCCGCGAAGCAGCTCACGGACACGATGGGGGTGATCCGGCCGGAGCTCGCGGCGGATCTGAAGCGGATCGACGACGCGAAGATCCCGGTGGACGTCACGTTCGAGCAGGGGCTCGAGGTGCTCGGGCTCGCTCGGTAGGCAGCGGCCGTCCGCCATCAGCAATCAGCTGTCAGCCTGCGGTGGCTGCAGCCGCGGTCTTGAGTGGGACGGCCGCCGCCATACCCCCTCTCCCCTCGTGGGAGAGGGATGGGGTGAGGGGGGCGAGGTCACCCCTCCGGGGTGTCCGTATCCGTCTTGGTGTCCGAATCGTTGTCCGTGTCACCGTCGGTATCGGTGTCCGCGCCCGGATCGGTGTCGATCTGGGACGCGTCGGTGATGGACGTGTGGGGAGCGCACTTATCGTCGCACTTGCTGTTGCTGCTGCAGGCGAGGAGGATCAGTAGCGCGATCACGGAGCATCTCCACGGACGGGGGTGACGGCTACTTCTCCGACCGCTCGGGGATCACGCTTTCGATCTTCCACTCGGCGTACTCGTCGTACTTGAGCGCCTTGCCCTTCACCCGCTCCGTCGGGTACTTCTTCGCGGCCTTCGCGAGCTTCGCCTTGAGCGCGGCCTCCAGATCGATGCCCGAGCGGTCGCAGAAGTTCAGCAGGCACATCAACACGTCCGCGACCTCGTCCGAGACCTTCTCGGCGCGGGCGGCCACGGGCGGCTGCGGGCCGTCGTCCTCGGACCAGAGGAACAACTCGAGGAGCTCCCCGGTCTCGACGGACAGCGCCATGGCGAGGTTCCGTGGCGAGTGGAACCGGCCCCACTGCCGCTCGTCCGAGAAGGCCCGGACATCGGCTTGAAGCTGGGCTATCGTCTTGCTCACGCCGCGCGCCTGCGCAGGACGAGGCCGAGGAGCGCCCCGAGGAGCGGGAGGATCCCTGCCGCACCCGTGGAGTCGCAGCCGCACCCGCCGCCCTTGTCCGTGCCGATCGCCGTGTCGTCTGCGCAGCCCTCGTCCACGACGCCGTCGCAGTCGTTGTCGTTGCCGTCGCAGGTCTCGGAGATCTCGGGGTTCGCCCAGCCGTCCAGGTCGTCGCAGTCGCCGAGCGCCACGGTCCAGCCGTCCTCGTCCTGGTCGGACAGGCCCTCGTCCACCTGGCCGTCGCAGTCGTCGTCGCGCTCGTTCGCGACCTCCGGTGCGCCCGGGTGGACCGACGCCAGGGCGTCGTCGCAGTCGCCGCCGACCTCCGACGTGCCGTCCCGGTCGTCGTCGGAGCGGTCGGTGCCGTCGTCCACGGCGCCGTCGCAGTCGTCGTCCACGCCGTTCGGGAGCTCCGCGGCCGCGGGGTTCGTGGCCGGCTCGGTGTCGTCGCAGTCGCCGGCGTCCTCGGACACGCCGTCGCCGTCGTCGTCGAACGCGGGGGTGCCCTCGTCCACGAGGCCGTCGCAGTCGTCGTCGCGGCCGTCCTCGTCCTCGACGTTGCCGGGGAAGATCCCGGCATCCAGCGGCATGCAGTCGCCGGTGGCCACGCCGTCGCCGTCCGGATCGTTCCCGCCGTCGTCGCCCAGGCCGTCGCAGTCGTCGTCCACGCCGTTGCCGAGGATCTCCACGGCGCCCGGGTAGCGGCCGGCATCCGCGTCCGCGCAGTCGCCGCCGGCTTCCGTAAAGCCGTCGCCGTCGTCGTCGAAGCAGGTCGTGCCTTCGTCGGTGACGGCGTCGCAGTCCTGATCGACGGCGTCGCAGATCTCGGGTTGGCCCGGGCGGATCGCCGGGAGCGCGTCGTCGCAGTCGCCGCCGCCCTCCGTGAAGCCGTCGCCGTCGTCGTCGGACCAGACGGTGCCTTCGTCCACGGCGCCGTCGCAGTCCTGGTCCACGCCATCCGCGAGCTCCGCGGCGCCGGGGTACGTCCCCGCGCTGCCGTCCCAGCAGTCTCCGGCGCACGTGTCGTAGCTGTCACCGTCGAGATCGCCCAGGTTCAAGCTGGGATCGGCGTCGTCGCAGTCCACGCAGGCGAGGTCGCCGTCGCCGTCGGCGTCCGCGTTCCCCGCGAGGACCGGGCAGTCGTCGCACGCGTCCCCGAGGCCGTCGCCGTCGGCGTCCACCTGGGAGATGTTGGCGATCGCGGCGCAGTTGTCGCAGGCGTCGGGCACGCCGTCCAGGTCCGCGTCCGCGCCGGTGTCGGCCGTGGTCGGGCAGCCGTCGCAGCCGTCCGCGAGCGCGTCGCCGTCCGCGTCCACGGCGTCGTCGAAGCCGGCGCACGTGTCGCAGGCGTCCGGTACTCCGTCTCCGTCGGCGTCGTCCGGCGCGCCCACGCACGAATCGCAGGCGTTGCCGATCCCGTCGGCATCCGCGTCGTCCTGAGTGTTATTGGCGTCTAGCGGGCAGTTATCGCAGGCGTCGGCCACGCCGTCCGCGTCGCCGTCCACGAGATCGTCGCCGGCCGCGCACGCGTCGCAGGCGTCGCCTACGCTGTCACCGTCCTTGTCGGCCTGGAGCGCGTCCGCGACCGCGGGGCAGTCGTCGCAGGCGTCGGGGACGTCGTCGCCGTCCATGTCGTCGCCGTCCGCGCCGATCGGGCAGAGGTCGCAGCCGTCGGGCACGCCGTCGAGGTCGGCGTCCTGGTCGTCCGGCGCGCCGTCGCACAGGTCGCAGCCGTCGGGCACGGTGTCGGCGTCCGCGTCGAGCGTGTCGTCGAAGCCGGCGCAGCTGTCGCACCCGTCCACGGCCCCGTCGCCGTCCGTGTCGACCGCGTCGTCGAAGCCGGGGCAGGCGTCGCAGTCGTTCGGCACGCCATCCGCGTCGTCGTCCGTCAGATCGCCGAAGCAGCTGTCGCACACGTTGCCCACGCCGTCGCCGTCGGCGTCCGACTGGTCGAGGTTGGCGTTCGCCGGGCAGTTGTCGCAGTCGTCGGGCACCAGATCGGCGTCGATGTCGTCGAGATCGTCCGAGCCGGCGCACGCGTCGCAGCCGTCCGGCACGGTGTCGCCGTCGTCGTCGTCCCCGTCCGGGGCGCCCGCGCACAGGTCGCAGAAGTCCGGCACGGCGTCGCCGTCGGTGTCCACGCCGTCGAGGCCGCCCGCGCAGATGTCGCAGCCGTCCGCCACGCCGTCGGCGTCGGAGTCCTGGAGATCGTCGGCGTTCGCGCACTCGTCGCAGCCGTCGGGCACGGTGTCGGCGTCCGCATCCTGGTCGTCCGGGGAGCCGGGGCAGGTGTCGCACACATCCCCGTTGCCGTCGCCGTCGGCGTCCACCTGGGTGGGATCGGCGTTGACCGGGCACAGATCGCAGCCGTCGGGCACGCCGTCGCCGTCGAGGTCGTCCGTGTCGTCCGCGCCCTCGCACAGGTCGCAGCCGTCCGCCGTGCCGTCGATGTCGCTGTCGATCCCGTCGTTCGAGCCGGCACATTCGTCGCAGCCGTCGGGCACGCCGTCGGCGTCGGTGTCCAACAGATCGTCCGCGCCCGCGCAGATGTCGCAGTCGTCCGGGACCGCGTCGGAGTCGGCGTCGAAGCTGTCGTCGAAGCCGGCGCACGCGTCGCAGCCGTCCGGCACGCCGTCGAGGTCGGCGTCCGCGGCGTCATCGAAGCCCGCGCACGTGTCGCAGGCGTCCGCGACGAGGTCGCCGTCCGAGTCCACGTCAGGCCCGAAGCAGTCGTCGCATTCGTCGCCGAGGCCGTCGCCGTCGGCGTCCGCCTGGAGCGGGTCCGGGGCGGTCGGGCACACGTCGCAGCCGTCCGGCACGCCGTCGGTGTCGAAGTCCGCGAGATCGTCGCTTCCGAGGCAGATGTCGCACGCGTCCGGCACCGTGTCCAGGTCCGCGTCCACAGCGTCGTCGCCGGCGAGGCAGATGTCGCAGCCGTCCGCCACGCCGTCGCCGTCGCCGTCGATCCCATCGTCCGAACCGGCACATGCGTCGCAGCCGTCCGGCACGCCGTCCAGGTCGGCGTCGAGCCCGTCGTCCGAGCCCGGGCACAGGTCGCAGGCGTCCGCCACGCCGTCCGTGTCGGCGTCCGTGTCCGGTCCGACGCAGGTGTCGCACGCGTTCCCGAGGCCGTCCGCGTCGTCGTCCGCCTGGAGCGGATCGGCGTCCGACGGGCACAGATCGCATGCGTCCGGCACGCCGTCGCCGTCGGCGTCGAGCCCGTCGTCCTGGCCAGGGCACAGATCGCAGCCGTCCGCCGTGCCGTCGAGGTCGCCGTCGAGCGTATCGTCCGAGCCAGGGCACAGGTCGCAGCCGTCCGCGGTCCCGTCGGAGTCGGCGTCCGCGGCGTCGTCGAAGCCGGCGCACTGGTCGCACACGTCCGCCACGCCGTCGCCGTCCGTGTCGGTCAAGGGGCCGGCGCAGTCGTCGCAGGCGTCGCCCACGAGGTCGCCATCCGTGTCCGCCTGGGTCGGGTTCGAGTCCGCGGCGCAGTTGTCGCAGTCGTCCGGCACGCCGTCGAAGTCGGCGTCCAATGCGTCGTCCGAGCCGGCGCACTGGTCGCAGGCGTCCGGCACGCCGTCGCCGTCGGCGTCCGCGTCGTCGTCGCCCGCGAGGCAGCTGTCGCAGTCGTCCGGATAACCGTCCGCGTCGCCATCGATCCCGTCGATGCCGCCCGGGCACACGTCGTCGCTGTCGCAGGTGCCGTCCGCGTCGTCGTCGTCGATGGGCGCGTCGAGCGGGCAGGCGTCGCAGCCGTCCGGCTCGCCATCGAGGTCGGCGTCCAGATCGTCGTCGAAGCCGGGACAAAGGTCGTCGCTGTCGCAAGCGCCGTCCCCGTCGTCGTCGCTCGGCTCGGCGTCGTCCGGGCAGACGTCGCAGGCGTCACCCAGCGCGTCTCCGTCTGCGTTCTCCTGGGCGCTGTTCTTGACGCTCACGCAGTTGTCGCAGAGATCGCCGACCGTGTCGACGTCCGTGTCCGTCTGGGACGCGCCGGTGGTGAAGTCGCAGTTGTCGCAGGCGTCGCCGATGCCGTCCCCGTCGCTGTTGGCCTGGTCGGCGTTCGACTTCAGCTGGCAGTTGTCGCAGGTCTGGCCGACGCCGTCGCCGTCGTTGTCGAGCTGCAGGATATTGTACTCGTCGTCGCAGTTGTCGCAGAAGTCCGGGTAGTCGTCTGCGTCCGGATCGGCGTTTGCCGGGTCGAACACCGTGTCGCGGCAGTCGCCGCCGTCGCCGACGCACGCGATGTCGAGGTAGGTGTCGTTGTCGTCGTCGCAGCAGTAGGACTGGCTGTGGCACTCGGTGTCGAGGCAGTCGATCTTGCCGTCGCCGTCGTCGTCCGTGCCGTTGTTGCAGACCTCCGTGCAGACCGGGTCGCCGAGGCAGTCGGTGTCGGCGCAGTCGATCTTGCCGTCCGCGTCGTCATCCTTGGCGTTGTTGCAGTCTTCCTTGCAGCCGGTGGCGACGCCCGGCAGGAACTTCAGGGTGTAGTCGCCGAGCGCGCCCGGGACCTCCGACTCGCAGTAGCCGTTGGTCGGATCGCCTTCGTACGAGTTGAAGCCGCGATAGGTGAACCCGTACCCTTCCACGACGATGTTGTAGGTCGTACCGGCCGTGCACGAGAAGGCGAGGGTCTCGGTGCCGCCCGAGAACGACTTGGACGACCCGGCGAGGCAGTTCGAGTCCGGCACGCAACCGGCCGCGAGGACGTACAGGTCGAGATCGCAGCTCATCCCGGACAGCTCGATCGTGACGGTGCCGGTGGCCTGGCACGTGAACTCGTAGACGTCCTCCGGCCCTTCCTGGCGGAGGTTCGAGAGCGGCGAGCCGCAGGTGTACAGATCGCCGGTGGCGAGGCTGCACGCGGTCGCGTCGTTCGTGCAGCCCGTGAGGTTGTTGTCTATGAAGTCGCACACTTCGCCGAGCTGCGAGTCGAGCGTGTCGAAGCCGTTCTCGCAGTGTGAGATGTCCCCGAACGGCGTCGCCGTGTACACGGGCACGGCACTCGGGAGCCATGCTCCTGGATCGAGCTGCGCGATCACGGTATCCGTGCACGTGAGCACGTCGTCGACGGCGCCCACCGGGCAGGCGGCCTCCGCGGGGGCGGCAGCCAGGGCGAGGATCAGCAGCGCGGTGAGTCGGAGCACGGGGGTCGGCCTCTCCGCGATCGTATCACGGAGTGTCACCGCGCGGGGTCACATCCTCCTTTCGCCCGCGCTTCCGGCCCGTCAGACGGCGTCCGTCTGCTCGATGCGCGAGAGCACCCAGTCGAAGCGCCCCGTCGTGATCTTCGTCCCGCAGTAGCCGCAGACACCCGCGGCGTTGATCCGGTCGATCGGCGCGGCGCAGGACGGGCACTGGCGCGGGTCCTTGCTCGCGGCCCCGGTCCCGGACGCCCGCACGAACGTCCAGTACTCGGAGAACCGCTTCGCGTGGCTCCGGTTCCCGCCCACGACCTTCCCGGTTGCGTCCACGACGGAGTCCTTCATGCTCGCCCACAGGCGCACGGTGATGGACTCGTACCAGGCGTCCACGTCCGCGCGGGTGACGACGACCTTCTCGAGCTGCACGTCGTCCAGCGCGTTGCGGAGGCCGTTGCTGGTGTAGGCCTCGATCTGGAAGCGCAGGGTCTGGTAGAGCGGGTCGGTGACGTACGGACGGGCGTCGTCCCAGCGGCCGGCCGACCACGCGGCTTGCAGGCGGAGGAACACGTCCTCTGTGCGGGCGCGGAAGCCGGCGTCCGTGAAGTCGGGGTGGCGGCCGTGGAGCGCGCGCAAGGCGGATCCCAGCTCGGGATCCCGCACGGTGGGGGCGTGGACGGACGGCTCGTCGCCGCCGCCCGGGACGAGCGAGAACCCCGGGGCCTGGGCGGGCTGACGGCTCTTTCGCTCGACCGCGACGGCCTGCCACTCGAGCTGGCCGGCGGCGATGGCCGTGCCGCAGTTCGGGCAGGCGCCCTGGAGCGTTCCCTCGATCGAGACGCCGCAGCTCGGGCAGCCGAGCCGCTGGACCGCGTCCGGCTCCCGCGTGACCGCCCCGGCGCTCCGAGTGAACTCCCAGGTCTCCTGGACGATGTACCGGCGATCTTTGCCGTCCGCGCGCTCGAGCCGGCTCACCTCGAACCCGACGATGATGCGCTGGCGGCCCGGCTGCTCCTGATACCGTAGGATCTTCACGGCGCCCGGGATGACCTCCAGGATCTCGGCTCCACTGGCGGAAGCGTCGACTCCCAGCCGCGCCTGGGGTGCGACGTAGGGGTCGAGCGGCCCCCACTCGCGCGTGCGCTGCGCCTCGTACGCGCGGCGGTAGATCAGCACGAGGTAGTCGAGCAGCACCGGCATGGAGAAGCCGGGGTCCGCGCGGCGCAACCCGTCGATGCCCGGGATGCGGCGCTGGATCGGGGGCTCGACGTGGCGGATCCGCGGGGCAGGGGAGCTGCCCTGCATGAGCACGCGCGCGCCGAACACCGCGATGCCGATCAGCAGGAGGGGAACGCCGAGGGCCGGGTACCGGATCACGAGCCAGATCACCATGAAGATGAGGTCGGCGTCCCCTCCGCTGCTGCCACCGCCGCTGGAGCTCCCGCCGCCCGACGATCCGCCGCGGCTGCCGCCGTAGTTCTGCCCGCCGCCCACCCGCGCGAGGGCGTCCGTGGCGTCGAGCAGGAGCGGGAGCAGCACGATCAGCGGCGCGAGCCGGAACAGCCAGAGTTGGGCCCGGATCTTGAGATTTGAGCGGCTCATCGACGGATCCGGGGCGCGTCCGCGAGCTCGAGCCGCGGGATATCCACCGTGGGGGGGATGTGCGCGCGGAGCACCGCGCCGATGCTCGCGATCCCGGCCGCGAAGCTCTCGGGGTCGTGGCGCGCGAACGGCCGCGTAGCCATATCCCACTCGCCGTTCGGGATGCGCCCCTGGACGCCGACGTCCGCGATCACCTCGACGCGCTGCTCCAAGACGGAGAGGTACACCAGCACGCCCACGCGCGCTGGCGTGGAGTGCACCATCTCCCGATGGAACTCGGCGGCCGCTGCCGCGGCCACCTGCTCGCGCTTCCGCGTGCCCGACGCGACGGCCCGGCACACCGCCGCGGCGGAGAACACCCACGCCAGAGCGGGCCACGCGAGCGCGATCTCGATGACCGCGAGCCACGGGTGGAACTCGAACGGGAGGGCCACCACGAGCACGAGCAGCACGAGGCTCGCCGCACTCGCGAGCGCGAACGGCAGGTCTCGGTAAGTGCCGCTCTGGGGCGCCACCACGACGACGAGCTCGGCGTCCGTGTGCGCTTCCGCGTCCTGCACGGCAGCCTCCACCGCCCGCTCGAAGTCCGGCGTGACCTTGATCAATAGCTCTCCAGGTGCGCTGCTGCGAGGCGGAACGCGTGGGCGCGGCGGTACCCCGCCGTCTCGTACGTGCGGATGGCGGGAGTATTCGCTTCGTTCACGTGCAGCGTGATGCGGGCGGGCGCCGGGTGCTCCGGGTCGTCCGGGTGCCGCCCGTCCGCCGTGCGGGCCAGGAGGACGCGGCCGAGCTCGCGCATCCCGGCCGCGCCGATGCCGCGCCCGCGGTGCGCCGGGGACACGTAGGTCCCGCCGACCTGGCAGCCGTCCGCGATCCAGGTCCCGGCGTGGATGTGGAACACGAGCTGACCGTCGCGCTCGATCACCCAGGTGCGCCCGGAGCGGATGCGCTCGCGCGTGGCGGCCTCGTGGCCGACCGGGTCGACGTCCAGCGGGTTGCGCCCCAGGTCCTCCTCTTCCATCCGGGCGGACGCGTGGATCAGCGAAGTGAGATCCCGCATCTTCGCGACCCGGAAGCCATCGACCCGCTCGCCCGCGGGCGGCGTGTCCTGGACGTACAGGCGCTGATCGTACCACAGCCGGGGCGTGCCGGGGGCCCAACCGGCCCACAGCGCGTCACACGCGTCCCGCGGGCCGATCACCATGCCCGCCACGTGCGCAAGGCCCCGCAGGTGCAACCCGATCTCGCCGGCGTCGTCCGCGACGGGCGCCCACGGCACCGCCAGGCGCTCCGGCACCACCAGCGCCGCGGCCACCAGCGCGCCGCCCCGCCGGATCCCGAACCACGGCGCCCGCGTCATGTCCTGGCACCGCATCCGCCCGAGCAGGAACAGGTTCGCGACCGGATCCTGCTCCAGGAGTCCGGCGAGGTCCGTGCGGCTGGCGTGCGAAAGGAGCTCGACCACGGGTCGATCGTACCCCGCCGCGCGGCGGCGCGTTAGCCGACCGGCCCCGGAGGTCGCGCGTGGAGATCCGAAGCGAGTCGCTGATCCCGTACCCGCGCGAGCGGGTATACCTCGCCTTCCGCGACCAGCTCCCGGAGATCGTCAAGTACAGCCCCGACATCCGCGAGCTCACGGTCCACGCGCGGACGGAGCGGGACGGCGTGGTCTCCCTCCACAACGAGTGGGTCTCGGCGGCGGACGTGCCGCCGATCGCCGCGAAGCTCATCCGGCCGGATCAGCTCCGGTGGGACGACTACGCCGAGTGGGACGCCGCCGCGTTCACCACCGCCTGGACCATCAAGCCGCGCGCGTTCACGGACGCCGTGCGGTGCACCGGCACCAACCGCTTCCTCGAAGAGGGCGGGTCGACCCGGCTGATCGCGGAGGGCACGCTGGACATCGATCTCCGAGAGATCCCTGGCGTCCCGAAGTTCCTCGCCGGCACGCTCGGGCCCCAGGTCGAGCGGTTCATCGTCGGGCTCATCACGCCCAACATCCAGCAGATCAGCGGGTCGATCCAGAAGTTCCTCGACGATCAACGCTAGACGACAAGCGGTAGCACAGGAGCACGCATGCGACCCCGCGCCAGCAGCACCGACGCCCAGGGCAACGAAGACGGCTGGGCCGCCGAGCCCGGGTACTCGGGCGAGATGGACCCGAAGGGCCAGACGCGCATCGTCGTGTCCGTACCGCCGGAGAAGCTCCGGCGAACGCACGAAGCGCTCCTCGGCGTGCTCCGGCCGCCGCTCGGCGTGCTGTGGCGCCAGGTGGTCGACCGCCGCGCGCCCGGGAAGAACGGCGCGCCGCCGAAGGACCACGTGGGCCTGGATCTCGCGTTCGAGCGCGTGCTCGCGGCGCTCCGCGGCTCCGCCCCCGCGATTTACGAGGACGCCCGCGGCGAGCTCTGGCTCCGCGGCGCCATGAGCGAGCAGGTGGTCCTCGACCAGGACGGCCTGATCTACGCCTACCCGGACGATCCGGCGTTCCGCGACGCGCTCGACGCCATCGGCATCCCCGAACGAGACGCGCCCACCATGGCCAAGCGGGACTACGTGAAGCACTGGTTCCACGCCGAGCACGACGCGCTCGAGGACCGGCTGGTCCGCGAGCTCGGGCTCACGGTCGTGGCGGGCCGGAAGTAGCCTACTTGCCCCAGCGGCTGTTCGAGAACTGCGTGTCCATCCGCGTGTCCTGGGCCACGGTGAAGTTGTTCATGCAGTAGTCGTCCGTGTAGTCCATGAAGTTCGTGAACGGGTCGGTGCCGACGCCGGCGCAGGTGTCGCGCTTGACGGGGCAGCCGTACGCCGCCGACTTCTCGCTGGGGGTGTCGGAGACCTGGTCGCCCGTCTTTCCGCAGCCACCCTGGAACGTGTGGTACAGGCCCATCCAGTGCCCGACTTCGTGCGTGAGCGTGTCGCCCTCGTTGTAGGGGGCGGCCGCGCCACCCGGCAGCGAGTCGTACAGGACCACGACGCCGTCGTCGAGGGGGTTGCCGGCGTAGGACGTGGGGAAGGTCGCCCAGCCCAGCAGGCCACCGCCCGGGTTCGCCGAGTAGATGTTCAGGTCGTCCGCGGTCCCGTCGCGGAGTGCGGCCTTTGCGTTGTCCTCCGCCACCGAGCCGATGCCCATCTTGAACCAGGAGTTGTCCAGCGTCCAGTCCGTGGCGGCGAGCGTGAAGCTCCACCCCGTGGTGGCGTACGCGGCGTTGAGCACCGCGATCTGGTCGTTGACCTGGGTCTGCGTGAGGTTGCCCTTCACGCCGTCGTGGATGACGTGGAAGTAGACGCTGATGACGCCGCCGGTGTAGAGCGGGGCGGCGAAAGGGCCGCTTCCGTCCGGGCTGTAGCCCTGGGCGCGCGCTTCGTCGTCCATGGCCCTGATCTCGAGCTCGGTCAGGTC